>JBILYK010000099.1:0-12525 GCA_044377735.1 Paracoccaceae bacterium
GGGTGGGGGCAGCCGAACCTCACCCCCGCGCGGCGCGACCAAAGGTGCCGCCACCGGGGCCCCATCAGGGGCGACAGCCGAAGCCCCCCTCCCCATCCCTCCCCCACACAGGGGGGGGAGGGAGCCTCCCTCATGTCAACCAGAGCGCCCGTTCAAAGCCCATCCCTCCCCTCCCCCTCGTGGGCAGGGGCTGGGGGGGGGGCAGCCGAACCTCACCCCCGCACAGCGCGACCCAAGGCGCCGCCACCGGGGCCCCATCAGGGGCGACAGCCGAAGCCCCCCTCCCCCACAAAGGGGGGAGGGAGCCTCCCCAATCTCAACCAGAGCGCCCGTTCAATGCCCATCCTCCCCTCCCCCTCGTGGGGAGGGGCTGGGGGTGGGGGGCCGCCCTAAACTCACCCCCGCGCGGCCCGGATCAGCCCCAGAATGTTGCGCGCAGCATCCGGAATATTGGTGCCGGGGCCAAAAATGGCCTTCACCCCCGCCCCCATCAGGAAATCATAGTCCTGCTGCGGAATAACCCCGCCACAGATCACCAGAATATCCCCCGCCCCTTTGGCGCGCAGCGCATCAATCAGCTTCGGTGCCAGCGTCTTGTGACCCGCCGCCTGAGATGAAATCCCAATGACATGCACGTCATTGTCGATGGCATCTTGTGCTGCCTCTTCCGGGGTCTGGAACAGGGGGCCGACATCCACATCAAACCCGATATCGGCAAAGGCGGTGGCAATCACCTTGGCCCCCCGGTCATGCCCATCTTGGCCCATCTTGACCACCAGCATGCGCGGACGGCGGCCCTCTTCCTCGGCAAAGGCCTCAACATCGCGCTGGATCGCCTCAAACCCGGCATCGCCCTCATAGGCAGCACCATAAACCCCCGCCAGCGTTTTGACTTCCGCACGATGACGACCAAAGATCTTTTCCATAGCGTCCGAAATCTCCCCTACCGATGCGCGGGCACGGGCGGCCTCAACGGCCGCTTCCAGAAGGTTGCCACCGGCCTCAGCCCGGCGGGTCAGCTCGGCGAGCGCAGCCTGACACCGGGCCTCATCCCGCGCGGCCCGCGTGGTTTTCAGCCGCGCCACCTGCGCCTCACGCACGGCGACGTTGTCGATGTCCAGAATGTCGATCGGGTCCTGCTTGGCCAGCTTGTACTTGTTGACCCCGACGATCACCTCATCGCCCCGGTCAATCGCCGCCTGCCGCCGCGCCGCAGATTCCTCGATCCGCAGCTTCGGCATGCCGGAGGCGACCGCCTTGGTCATACCGCCCATCGCCTCGACCTCCTCGATCAAGGCCCAGGCCTTTTCGGCCAACTCATGGGTCAGGCTTTCCACATAGTAAGACCCTGCAAGCGGATCGATCACATGGGTGATCCCGGTTTCTTCTTGCAAGATCAGCTGGGTATTGCGCGCAATCCGCGCCGCAAACTCGGTCGGCAGCGCAATCGCCTCATCCAGCGCATTGGTGTGCAACGACTGCGTGCCCCCCAACGCCGCCGCCATCGCCTCATAGGCGGTGCGGATCACGTTGTTATAGGGGTCTTGCTCTTGCAAAGACACGCCCGAGGTCTGGCAATGCGTCCGTAGCATCAGCGATCCGGTTTTCTTCGGCTCAAACTCTTGCATGATGCGGGTCCACAGCATCCGCGCGGCCCGCAACTTGGCAGCCTCCATGAAGAAATTCATGCCAATGGCGAAAAAGAACGACAGGCGGCCTGCGAAATCATCCACATTCATGCCCCGTGCAATCGCCACGCGCACGTATTCCCGCCCATCGGCCAGCGTAAAGGCCAGCTCTTGCACCAGATTGGCCCCGGCTTCCTGCATGTGATAGCCCGAGATCGAAATCGAGTTGAACTTCGGCATCTCGGCAGAGGTGAATTCAATGATATCCGCAATGATCCGCATCGAAGGTTCGGGCGGATAGATATAGGTGTTGCGCACCATGAACTCTTTCAGAATGTCATTCTGAATGGTGCCCGACAGGGCGGCGCGCGGCACGCCCTGCTCTTCACCGGTCACGATGAAACTGGCCAAAATCGGAACCACCGCGCCGTTCATCGTCATCGACACGCTGACTTTGTCCAACGGAATGCCGTCGAAGAGAACCTTCATGTCCTCAACGCTGTCAATCGCCACGCCCGCCTTGCCGACATCGCCCACCACGCGCGGGTGGTCAGAGTCATAGCCGCGATGCGTCGCCAGATCGAAGGCCACCGACACGCCCTGCTGCCCGGCCGCCAGCGCCTTGCGGTAAAACGCGTTGGATTCCTCGGCCGTTGAAAACCCGGCATATTGCCGGATCGTCCAAGGACGGCCCGCATACATCGTCGCCTTCACACCGCGCGTGAAGGGTGCCAGCCCCGGCACCTCACCCATCTGCGGCAAGCCTGCCACATCGGCGGCGGTGTAAAGGGGCTTGACCTTAATCCCTTCCAGCGTGTCCCAGCTCAGGCTTTCTGGGTCCGCGCCCTTCAATTCCTTGGTCGCCAGCGCGCGCCATGCCTGCAGATCTTCGGTCATCGTGGTCTTCCTTCGGTCTGGCGGGCATGGGCAGCCCGCAATTCACATTGGTATTGGCGCAGCACGCGCCTATATCTTGGGTGGAGGTGCCATGAAAAAGTTTTACACCCTTGTTCTGTTGTCGCTTGTGCCATTCGCGCTTTGGGCCGAAAACGCACCCGCGCCCGTCGAGCCAGCCGCGCAGGAAACCCCGGCTGTCGGCCCGATCGCCGCCGCTGACGTGGTGCTGGAAGAACTGATGTTCCTGCGCCGCCCCGTCGTGGTCTTTGCCGACAGCCCGTCCGATCCCACCTTCATCCGCCAGATGCAGCTGATCGAACGCGACCTGCCCACGCTGGACCAGCGCGATGTGGTGGTGATCGTCGACACCGATCCGGCGGCGAAATCCGCGATCCGGCAAAAGCTGCGCCCGCGTGGGTTCAGCCTTGTGCTCATGGACAAAGACCTCAAGCCCGTCATCCGCAAACCGCTGCCCTGGGACGTGCGCGAGATTGTGGCCGCCATCGACAAGTTTCCCTTGCGGCGGCAAGAGGTGCTGGACCGCCAGCCCAGCGGAGGCTGAGCCCGCCGGGGGCCATTGGTCCCCGCCCCGCTGTGCATCTTTGCCGCCGGCATGGGCACCTTATTCGAACTCCATGATGACTTCGTCCACCTTCAGGCTGGCCCCGGCACTGGCTTTCACCGCCTTGACCACGCTTTTGCGTTCAGCTTTCAAGATGTTTTCCATCTTCATCGCCTCAACCGTGGCCAATGCCTGACCTTCTTGCACCTCATCGCCCACCTCGACCATGATCTTGGTCACAAGGCCGGGCATCGGGCACAAAAGGAACTTCGACGTATCCGGCGGCAGTTTTTCCAGCATCAGCTTGGCCAATTCGGCCTGACGCGGCGTGCGCACATGCACCTTCAAATCCGCGCCCCGCAAACGAACCCGGAACCCGCCCGAAATCTTGCCCACCTTCATCACCAAAGGCGTGCCATCCACCATCACCCGCGCCAAAGGCTGGCCCGGCGTCCAGTCCGAGGTCACCCGCCGCGCGCTGCCATCGGCAAAGCTGACCGTCGATCCGGCAGGGTCGGCGGCAACCTTCACCACATGTTCAACGCCTTGCAGCGTCACAACCCAATCATCGCCCACCCGGCGCTCGTGGTTGTCCATGGTGCCCGACACCTTGGTGCGCCGAATTTCCGCAACGCGGTTCATCGCCGCCGCCGAAGCCGCAACCTGCGCCAGAATGTCACCGCCCAATGTCGCCCCTTGGAAACCCTCGGGATATTCCTCGGCGATGAACGCCGTGGTGATATTGCCTGACTGGAACCGCGGATGGTCCATAACGGCCCCGACGAAGGGCAGGTTGTGGCCGATGCCCTCCACCTCAAACGTGTCCAAAGCCAGCCGCATCTCGTTGATCGCCTCGGCGCGCGTCGGCGCCCAAGTGCACAGCTTGGCGATCATCGGGTCGTAATACATGCTGATCTCGCCGCCCTCATAGACGCCGGTGTCATTGCGCACGATGCCGCCCCGCTCGGTCGTGCCCTCAACGGGCGGACGATACCGGGTCAGACGGCCAATCGAAGGCAGGAAGTTGCGATAGGGATCTTCGGCATACAAACGGCTTTCCATCGCCCAACCGTTGATCTTCAGATCTTCCTGTTTGAATGGCAAAGGCTCGCCATTCGCGACGCGGATCATCTGTTCCACCAGATCGACCCCGGTGATCAACTCGGTCACCGGATGTTCGACCTGCAAACGCGTGTTCATTTCCAGGAAATAGAAGTTGCGGTTGCCATCCACGATGAATTCCACCGTCCCGGCGCTGGTATAGCCCACGGCCTTGGCCAAAGCACAAGCCTGCTCGCCCATCGCCTTGCGCGTCGCCTCATCCAAGAAGGGCGAAGGTGCCTCTTCAATCACCTTCTGGTTCCGGCGCTGAATGGAACATTCCCGCTCATGCAGGTAAACGCAGTTGCCGTGCTTGTCGGCCAGAACCTGAATTTCGATGTGCCGGGGTTGCGTGACGAATTTCTCAATGAAAATCCGGTCATCGCCAAAGCTCGCCGCCGCCTCGTTCTTCGACGACTGGAACCCCTCGCGCGCCTCTTGGTCGTTCCAGGCAATCCGCATGCCCTTGCCACCGCCCCCGGCGCTGGCCTTGATCATCACCGGATAGCCGACCTGGCCCGAGATCTTCACCGCCTCATCGGCATCGGCGATCAGGCCCATATAGCCCGGAACCGTCGACACCCCGGCCTCTTGGGCAATCTTTTTGGAGGTGATCTTGTCCCCCATCGCCTCAATCGCCGGGCTCGGCGGGCCGACAAACACCACGCCCGCCTTTTCCAAAGCGGCGGCAAAGTTCATGTTCTCTGACAAGAACCCATAGCCCGGATGCACAGCCTGCGCGCCGGTCTTGGCAATGGCCTCCATGATCTTGTCGATCACGATATAAGACTGGTTCGCCGGGGCCGGGCCGATATGCACCGCCTCATCGGCCATCGACACATGCAGCGCGTTGCGGTCGGCGTCGGAATAGACCGCAACCGTCTTGATCCCCATCTTGCGGGCCGTTTTGATAACGCGGCAGGCAATTTCGCCCCGGTTGGCGATCAGGATTTTCTGGAACATCGGTCTCTCCCTCAGGTCAGCGCCGCCCTTGCGGGCCGGAAATGAAAAGGCCACCCAAAAGGAATATCCCCATGGGTGGCCGGTGTGATGGTGATAACCGCCGCGCGGGCGGTCAGAACAGAATTAGCCGCAGGACGGCAGGCCCGGCACGCCGCAAGAGACGCCGCCCACAAGCGCGCCAATGAGGGCACCTTTGGTTTTGCTGCCGCCAGTAACATCCGCCAAAAGTGCGCCAGCTGCCGCACCGCCCACGGTGCGAATGGCTGCATTGCCGCCACTGTCTTGCGCACAGCCCGCAAGCGGTGCTGCGATGAGAAGAAGAACGAAGATTTTCCGCATGATGGTTTGCCTCGAAATAGTGTTGTTATGTCACCAGATTCTAGCGCGCACGCCATCGAAACAAAAGGCAAAATCCCGTGACCGCGGGCGGCAACACCAGCAGCATGGGCAAAGTTTCGCCCAAACCTCAGGCCCGCAATGTGACGGGCAAAAAGTGGCCCAACCCCGGCGGGGCTGGGCCAGTTGATTGGGAAAGGGTCACAGTGTGTCATGTGGCGCGGGCCAAAGGCCAAAGCCACAGGGCTGACGACGCCCCTATCCTGCAAGCCCGCCCGAGTCGGCGCAAAGGCTGTTTTCGCACAAGCCAAGGCTTGCGCGAAAAACTGCCAGCAGGACAAGGGCTTGCGCGGATTCATGCCTATTCGTCCTCGTCCTCATCGTCCCACAGGACGGGGGCGGCATCGGGGGCGAACACCTCGGGGAACGAGGCTTCGGCACGCTTGCGATCAATGCGCAGCATCGCGTCATAAGAGGCGGGGTTGAACGGGTCCTCGGCGGGCACCACTTCGCGACCAAAGAACCACGACAGCCGCCCGGCATCCAGATTGCCCCGCTCAAACGGCTCTTCACCGAAACACGCCCAAAGGGCTGCCATAAAGGCCCGATCGGCCGCGCGATCGGGTGCTTTGCGGTCCTTGAACCGCTCACGCTTGATGATCTTGGTCGCGCCTTCCTTGACGTTGGCACGACGGATTGTGAACTGGAAATCAGTGCCGGTCAGGCGGCTTGGAAAGCCACGATGCTTCAGCATGGGCGCACCTCAAGTTGAGGGGCGCGGCAGGTGGGAACGGGCGCAGGCCGGTCACCCCGGCGCGCCCGTTCCGGAATATCACGAACCGTATTTGCCAGTCGGCGCAGACTCGATGGTGACGGGCATCGGCTCGGGCTCAGGTGCGGGTTTCGCACAGGCAGCGAGGGTGGCAAGGGCCATAAGGGCGATAAGGGCAGATATCCGCATGAGAATCTCCAAACAATAAATGGTTCAAGAGCCTCACCATAGCGCCGCTTCACGCCAAGCACAAACTGCTCGCCGCCCGACCGGCGACGGCTTGCCGGGTCACCAGACAGAAAAAGGGCGGGCCGGGGCGCAAGTGCCCCTTTGGCCCGCCCGTATCGCTTAGTTGTATTTGCCGGTGTAGGTCGGCTCGACCGTGACAGGCTCGTCCACATAGACGATTTCGTCCTCGGGCGGACCGCCACAAGCTGCCACGAAGGCAACCATGACCAGCGACAGAATAATCTTAGTGCTCGACATCCTCGACTCCTATTTTCTTGGAGGGCCTCGCAACATGCCGGCCCTCTTTTAGAGGTACAGACCGCTTGGGTTCGGCCTGCGTGAACATTAGCCGACAAGTCCAAGAATTGACACAAAGAATCTGAAAATGGTGCCAAATGTGGCAGGACCGCATCACGCCCCGCCACAAACGCTGCTTGCGCCACAAGATATAGTGACGCCATCAAAACACCTCCCAGATGCAGACGCCGTTCTCAACCCGGAAGGCTTCGAAATACTGCACCGCTTCGGGATCGGCCTCGCCAAAGGGCACCGGACGATCTTCCATCGAGATGATGATCTGACTGGGCATCGGGCCTTCGTCCGTCACCCGCGACAGCGCGAAATTTTGGCACAGCCACGCAATGTCATCGGCGGCGGCCACAAAATCAACCGATCCGGTTTCGGGGTTGATCTCAGGGGCAAGAAAGCGAAACCGCGTCACCAGACCCTGCGGGCCGGGGGTGTTCCAGATGGTTTCCACCAGCGTCACAGATTGCCCCGAAGGCAGCTCAATAGCCGCACCGTCGCCGGGAACGGATCGTCCGCCCCCAGCCTGCACCTGCCATGCCTGCCCTGTCTCCCCCACGTCACCAGACCCTTACAGCGGAATATTGTCGTGCTTCTTCCACGGGGTGACCTGCTTTTTGTTGCGCAAGGACGCAAAGGCGCGGGCCACCCGGCGGCGGGTGGACTGCGGCATGATCACCTCGTCGATAAAGCCCTTTTCTGCCGCCACAAACGGGTTGGCAAAGCGGTCCTCATATTCCTTGGTCAGGCGTGCAATTTCTTCGGGCGACTTGCCGCGATGGATGATCTCTGTCGCCCCCTTGGCCCCCATCACCGCCACTTCGGCGGTGGGCCAGGCATAGTTGAAGTCCGCCCGCAGATGCTTGGACGCCATCACCACATAGGCCCCGCCATAGGTCTTGCGGGTCAGCACCGTGACCTTCGGCACCGTCGCCTCGCCATAGGCGAACAACAGCTTTGCCCCATGCTTGATAACCCCACCATATTCCTGCCCCGTGCCGGGCAAGAAGCCGGGCACGTCCACCAGCGTCAGGATCGGAATTTCAAACGCATCGCAGAACCGCACAAACCGCGCGGCCTTGCGGCTTGCATCAATGTCCAGACAACCCGCCAGCACCATCGGCTGATTGGCCACCACCCCCACGGTCTGCCCCTCCAACCGGATAAAGCCGGTGATGATGTTGGCAGCAAACTCCTTCTGGATCTCAAAGAAATCGCCCTCATCGGCGATCTTCAGGATCAGTTCCTTCATGTCATAAGGCTGGTTCGGATTGTCCGGCACCAAGGTATCAAGGCTCGCTTCAATCCGGGCCGGATCGTCAAAGAAGGGCCGGGTCGGCGCCTTTTCGCGGTTGTTCAAAGGCAGGAAGTCAATCAGACGCCGCGCCTCGGCCAGCGCCTCGACATCGTTTTCAAACGCGCCATCGGCCACGCTCGATTTGCGGGTATGGGTCGACGCCCCACCCAATTCTTCCGCCGTCACCACCTCATTCGTGACGGTTTTCACCACGTCAGGCCCGGTCACGAACATGTAAGAGCTGTCTTTGACCATGAAGATAAAGTCGGTCATCGCGGGCGAGTAAACCGCGCCCCCGGCACAAGGCCCCATGATCAGCGAAATCTGCGGCACCACGCCCGAGGCCATGATGTTGCGCTGGAACACTTCCCCATAGGCGGCAAGCGACGCCACCCCTTCCTGAATCCGCGCACCACCGGAATCGTTGATCCCGATCACCGGCGCGCCGTTCTGAATGGCCAGATCCATGATCTTGCAGATCTTGGCGCCGTGGGTTTCCGACACCGACCCGCCCATCACCGTAAAGTCTTGGCTGAACACATAGACCTGACGGCCATTCACCGTGCCCCAGCCAGTCACCACGCCGTCGCCAGCGGGCTTTTCCGCCTCCATGCCAAAGTCAATGCAGCGATGGGTGACGAACATGTCGAACTCTTCGAACGACCCCTCGTCCAGCAAAAGCTCGATCCGCTCGCGCGCCGTCAGCTTGCCCTTGGCGTGCTGGGCATCCACCCGGCGCTGCCCCCCGCCCTGACGGGCGACAGCACGGCGCTGTTCCAACTGGTCCAGAATGTCTTTCATGGCAGGCCTCCCCAAAATCGCTGGCACCATATCGGCGAGGTGAGGGGGGGCAAAGAGGAAATCGGTAAATTTGCATAGAATTGGAAGATCGAATTTTGCTAATTGCAAATCTGCAAACTTTTGCGGCAGTCGTGACTTTCCGCGTCGGGCCCCGTGTCGGGACAGATGCCATACGCCCGCCAGACGCAAACCCGACGCAGACCAGACGCCTTTTCCCGCCCCCTAGGCCCCCCTATAACCGCCCCGAACCGCCAAGAGAGGCCACAATGTCCCTGCCCGTCCCCGTTGTTACCATCGGCCTCTTGCTGGCCTCCAACATCTTCATGACCTTCGCCTGGTATGGCCATCTCAAGTTCAAAACCACCAGCCTTGTGACCGTGATCCTCGTCTCATGGGGCATCGCGTTTTTCGAATACACCCTGATGGTGCCCGCCAACCGCATCGGCCACGGAACCTTCTCGGCGGCCGAGTTGAAAACCATTCAAGAGGTCATCACCCTCACAGTGTTCGCCGTCTTTTCCGTGACCTACCTGAAAGAGCCCCTGTCGTGGAACCACCTCGTCGGCTTTGGTTTCATCGCCGCCGGGGCCTTCTTCATCTTCCACAAATGGGCGTGACACGGCCCCCACCCCCCTAGACTCCCCCGCCACACAGGCGTAGCGCTAACCCATGCGCACCTCCGTCAAATTCCTGAACCGCGCCACGCCCCCCCATGTCATCACGCTTGTGCTGCTGGCCGGGTTGTCGGCGCTGACGATGAACATCTTCCTGCCCTCACTGCCGGGCATGGCCAAGTGGTTCGATGTGCCCTACGCCCTGATGCAGCTTTCGGTGGCGCTCTACCTCGCCCTGTCCGCCGCCCTACAGATTGTGATCGGCCCCATCTCTGACCGCTATGGGCGGCGCAAGGTGGTGCTGGGGTCGCTGGTTCTGTTCCTTCTGGCCACGGTCGGCACGCTCTTGGCTCCCAATGCCGAAACCTTCCTGGTCTTCCGCATGGCCCAAGCCGTGATCGCCGCCGGCATGGTCCTGTCCCGCGCCATCGTGCGCGACATGGTGCCCGACGCCGAAGCCGCCTCGATGATCGGCTATGTCACCATGGGGATGAGCCTTGTGCCCATGATCGGCCCGGCGATCGGCGGCTATCTTGACGCGGCCTTTGGCTGGCAAGCCAATTTCGCCCTTCTTTTGCTGGTCGGCATTGGCGTCACCGCCCTTGTCTGGGCCGATCTGGGCGAAACCGCCGCGCCCAAAGACACCAGCTTTGCCGCCCAGGTCCGGCAATACCCCGGCCTGCTCGCCTCACGTCGTTTCTGGGGCTATTGCATGGCCGCTGCCTTCTCTTCAGGCTGCTTTTTCGCCTATCTCGGCGGCGCGCCTTACGTCGGGACCGAGGTTTTTGCCCTGTCCTCGCAAGAAATCGGCCTTCTCTTCGCGCTGACCGCCATTGGCTATCTGATCGGCAACTTTCTGGCGGGACGCTATTCTGTTCGGTTGGGCCTGAACCGGATGATCCTTTTGGGAACCTTGACCACCACAGCCGGGCTGCTGGTTCTGACATTGTTAACGCTTGCCGGGTTATCTGGCCCCATCGTGTTCTTCGCCCTCACCATTCCCATGGGCATCGGCAACGGGCTGGCGCTGCCCAATGCCAATGCAGGCATCCTCTCGGTGCGCCCAGAACTCGCGGGCACCGCTTCGGGGCTTGGCGGCGCGATCATGATCGGCGGCGGCGCGGGGTTGGCGGCGCTGGCGGGGTGGCTCCTGGGGCCGGGGTCCAGCGAGATGCCGCTGATCCTGTTGATGCTGATCTCGTCGTTCGGCTCGATTGCTTCGATCCTTCTCGTCATCCGCCGCGCCCGCGCACTGGGGCTTGCCACCTGACGCCCTCTTGACGCCTGCGGTTTGCAAAGCCAGTTTAGAATTTGCAAATGGGGGCACACATGGCCACACAGAAACTCTATGCCGGGGCCAAGCTGCGCGAATTGCGCAGCCGCCTTGGCCTGACGCAGCGGATCTTTTCCGACAAGCTCGGCGTCTCGCTGCCCTATCTCAACCAGATGGAAAACAACCACCGCCCGGTCTCGGCTTCGGTCGTGTTGGCCTTGGCGCAAGAGTTCGGGCTGGATGTCACCGAACTCACCGTGGGCGAAGGTGAGCGGCTGGTCTCCGACATGCGCGAGGCGCTGGCCGACCCGGTCTTTGCCAAATCCGCCCCGCCTTTGGCGGACCTGCGCCTTGCCGCCTCAAACGCGCCCGCCCTTGCGCGTGCCTTTCTGGACCTGCATCGCGCCTACCGCCAAAGCCACGAACGCCTGGCCTCACTGGATGAGGCTTTGGGGCGCGATGACGCCGGTCTGCGCGCCAGCCCTTGGGAAGAAGTCCGTGATTTCTTTCACTATTGCGACAATTACATTGATGCGATCGACCGCGCCGCCGAACATTTCGCAACCGGCGCAGGCCCCGGAAAAGACGTACTTATCACGGCCACCGAGGCCCTTCGCAAGCGCGGGCTGGATGTGCAGTTTTCCGACACTGGCCCCCTGCGCCAGTTTGATCCCACCGCCCGGCGATTGGAACTTTCCGCCCGCGCGGCAGCCCCCACCCAGCGCTTCCAGCTCCTCTATCAAGTCGCACTGCAAACCCAGAATGAGCTTCTCGAGGCCACCCTCGACCTCGCCCGCTTTACCACGCCCGAGGCCCGCGACATCGCCAAGATCGGTCTGGCCAATTACTTTGCTGGCGCAGCCTTGATGCCCTATCGCGCCTTTCTGGAAACCGCGCAGAAAACCCGGCACGACCTTGAACGCCTTGCCGATATCTTCGGCGCCTCCATCGAACAGGTCGCGCACCGGCTTTCCACCCTGCAACGCCCCGGCGCAAAGGGCATCCCGTTTTTCTTTGTCCGCGTCGATCAGGCGGGCACCATCACCAAACGCCATTCGGCCACCCGGCTGCAATTCGCCCGCTTCGGCGGCGCGTGCCCCCTGTGGAACGCCCACCGTGCGTTTGAAACGCCTGGCCATTTTCTGCGCCAATTGGCCGAAACCCCCGACGGCGTGCGCTATCTGTGCCTGTCGCGTGATGTCTCGAAACCCGGAGGGGCCTTCCTTGCCCCAGTGCGCCGCTATGCCATTTCTTTAGGCTGCGAGATCACCCATGCGGCAAGTCTTGTCTATTCCGACGGGCTGGACCTGAAGGGCCGGTTTGAGCCCATCGGCATCTCCTGCCGCATCTGCGAGCGGCACGATTGCCACCAACGCTCGGTCCCCCCGCTCGAACGCCGTCTGCGCGTCGACCCGGATCGGCGCGGGCTTTTGCCCTATGACATCGCCGATTGAAAAAGGGGGCCGCAAGGCCCCCTCTTGCCGTCACAAAGCGCCCTGATCACTTCAGGTGCTGCCAGATATGATCCTTCAGATGCGTCCGCTTCTTGCGCAGATGCTCTTCATCTTCTTCGGTGATGAGATCGATCCGCTTCTCAGCGCGGTCCACCTTCTCATTCACCTCGTCATACTCGGCCACCAATTTGGCAAAATGGGCATCCGACCCCTTCAAGGCACTGATTTTGCTTACCTTATCGGGAAATTCAAGGGCAAGAGCGTGCGGCGTGTGTGACATGGGTGTCTCCTTC
>JBILYK010000019.1:0-45404 GCA_044377735.1 Paracoccaceae bacterium
TCTTCTTCATCGCGTCACGAAGTCCGGGGATGGCGGGCTGTTTGGGCATGAGCACGGTCTCCTTCGCTCGATGCCCACAGCCTACCACATCACACCGAAGGCGGCAGGTTTTTCAGATTTTCCCTAGAGTTATGCACCTGGCGCACATCAGGCGCGCAAGGTGAACCCGCGTACCAGATGGTTGCGCACCAGCCATATCATCGCCACCCCCGGCACAAGCGACAGACAGGTCACCGCCATGACCATGCCGATATCGGTTTGAAAGGTGAACATTGCGTTGATCGCCATGGTAATCGGCTTGCCCGCCGTCACGGTCAGGATGCGGGCGAACACCACCTCGACCCAACTGAAGATGAAACAGAAGAATGCCGCCACCCCTATGCCCGGCACGATCATCGGCACCAGATGGCGGAAAAAGAAAGAAGGCCCGGAATGGCCGTCGATAAAGGCAGTCTCATCAAACGCGCTGGGCACGGCGCGGATAAAGCTTTCCAAGATCCAGATCGTGATCGGCAGGTTGAATAGGCAATGGACCAGCGCAATGCCCAAGGGCGAATTCACCAGACCCAGCTTTGAAAACAGGATGAAGATCGGCAAAGACAGCACCACCGGAGGGGTCATTCGAAAAACCAGCATCGCCAAGAGGAAATGCCGGTCCCCTAAGAACCGAAACCGCGCCAACGCATAGGCCGCGGGCAGACCGACCCCGATGCACAAAGCCACGTTCAGGCAGACATAGACGGCAGAGTTGATCATCGCCGCGCGCAGTTCCGGCGCGGCCAGCACGTCGGCATAGTTCATCAACCCCACCGCGCCTGCTGCGACCCCGTCTTTTTCCAGCGTGACCGTAAAGCTAAGGAGCACCGCCTGCACCAGTGGCAGCAAGATGAACACGGCCAGTGCCAGCCCACCCAGCACCCGCATCATGGCCGGTCCTCCTGCCTGCGGGTGACGACCACAAAGACATAGGTGACCGCCATAACGATCAGAAAGTACAGCGTCGCCCGTGCCGCCGCTTGCCCATAAGAAAAGCCCTTGATCTCTTCGCCCAATTCCAAGGACAAGAAGCGCGTTGCGTCATTCGGGCCGCCTGCGTTGATGGTGAAAGCCTCGGTGTAGATCATGAAGCTGTCGACAAATCGGATCAGGATCACAATCGCCAAGGCCCCCTGCAGGCGCGGCAATTCGATGTGGCGAAAGACGGCCCAGCGTGAGGCCCCGTCAATCACCGCCGCCTGCCGATATTGCGGCGGAATGGCGGACAGCCCGGCATAAGACAAGATCACCACCAGCCCCAGCCAATGCCAGGTATCCATTACCAAAATCAGCGCCCAAGTGTGCAGCGCGGTGAATTTGTAATCAAACCCCACCGCCGCCAAGCCCGGCCCCAAAAGCCCCGATTGCGTGTCGATCATGCCCAGCCACAGCATGGGGATCATGTTCCACGGCACCACCAAAGGCAACGCGCACAGCATCAGCCCCCAGATCGCAAAGCGGCCAAAGCCCAACAGCATCAGCGCCACCGCAATGCCCAAGGGCAGCTGGATGGCCAGCGTCAGCGCCGAAAAGAGCAGGCTGCGCCCCAGCGAGGCCAAGAACCGATCAGATCCCAGAATATCGGCAAACCATTCAAGGCCGACCCAATGCACATCGCTGAGCGAAAAGATGTCGTGAAAGCCATAGTTGACCACCGCCAAGAGCGGCAACAGCCCGATCACCGCCAACAAAAGACAGGCGGGTAGCACCAGAAGAAGCGCCCAGCCGCTGTTGCCCCCCTCAGGCGGCATCGCGCAGCGCCTTGAGCAATGCGTCCATCCCCAGCATCACCGGGTTGCCCTTGGTTGACGAGGCGCTGAGGGCCGCCTTGGCCGTGGCCTCTTGCCAGTCGGGGGCAAAGCCCATCGCGGTCAGGCCGGGCAAGCCCGCCGCTTTGGCCCAATGGGCCAGCGTTTCGGGTGCGTCTTGCGCCGCGCCGCCCAAGGTTTCGGCAAGGGTGGCAAACACCATATCCAGCCGCCACGCAGCTTCGGTTCCCGGCGCGGCATGGTCGCGGTTGGCGCGCAGGATCGGCGCCAAAAGAGCTCCGCACACCGCGCCATGCGGGGCAGGGCAAAGCCCGCCGATCACGCCGGCCAGCCCGTGCACCGCGCCAAGCCCTGCGTTGGCCAAGGCCAGCCCGCCCGACAAGCTGACCCATGCCAAGGCGTCACGCGCATCGGGGTCCTCGCCCTGCTTTAGCCGTTGCAGGGCTGCCAGCCCCACGCCAATCGCCGGGGCGGTGATAGCATCGGTATAGGGCGTGGCCTTGACCGACACGAAAGGTTCAATCACCTGCGTCACCGCATCGAGACCCGAGGCCAAGGTCACAGCCCAGGGGGTGCCATCGGTCAAGGCAGGGTCCACAATCGCCAAGCGCGCCAGCATCCGGTCATCTCGCAAGGACACCTTGCGGCCATGGTCGGGCAGGCTGATTACCGCGTTTTTCGTGGCCTCTGATCCGGTGCCAGCGGTGGTGGGGATCGCGATGAAGGGCAGGGGGGCTTTGGTCAAAGGCAGGCCGCGCCCGACCACCTCCAGATGATCCATCGGTCCACCCAGCGCGGGAATCAGCCCAGCCAAGGCCTTGGCCAGATCCATCACCGACCCACCGCCCAACCCCAAAACCCAATCCGGTGCATGGGCCCGCGCAAGGGTCAGCGCCTCTTCGAGCATTGGCAGGCTGGGTTCAGCGGCGCAGGTGATCGTGGCAATGCCGTCTTGCCCCACGCCAAGATCGGCCAAGAGGCCCGCCAGACGTGCCGGGTTCGCGCCATGAACGATCAGCCCACGCGGGCCATAGTCTCGCAAGAACGCCGGGGCTTTTGCAGCTTCGCCGCGCCCGAATACAATTCGGCCGGGATTGGTGATGGCAAAGGGCGTCATACCGACATCGTGGCAGCGACCGCCCGCCCCCAGCGCGCGTATTTGGCATCACGGATCGCCGGGTCTATGGTGGGGCTAAAGCGCCGTTCCAGCGCCCATGCGCTTTGGAACTCGTCGGGTGGGGCGCAAAGCCCGGCTTGCAGGCCCGCGAGATAGGCCGCCCCCAGCGCCGTGGTCTCCGTCACTACCGGGCGGTCCACCGGCGCGCCCAGAATGTCGGATAGAAACTGCATCGCCCAGTCCGAGGCGGTCATGCCGCCATCCACCCGCAAGATCCCTTCAGCCGAGGTGCCCCAATCGGCGCGCATCGCTTCGAGTAGATCGCGCGTCTGGTAGCCCACGCTTTCCAAGGCCGCCCGCGCCAGCTCTGCCGGGCCGGAATTGCGCGTGAGCCCGTAAATCGCGCCCCGGCAATCCGGTCGCCAATAGGGCGCGCCAAGGCCTGTGAAGGCCGGCACCAGAATGACATCCTGCGACGGGTCCGCCGCATCGGCCAAAGGCTGGGTTTCCTTTGCCTCGCGGATGATCTTCAGCCCGTCGCGCAGCCATTGTACCACAGCGCCCGCAATAAAGATCGATCCTTCCAGCGCGTAGGTGGTCTGGCCGTTCAAGCGGTAGGCGATGGTGGTCAACAGCCGGTTGGTCGACGGCACCATCTGGTGACCGGTGTTCAAAAGCGCAAAGCAGCCGGTCCCATAGGTAGATTTCATCATGCCAGGGCGGAAACAGGCTTGGCCCACCGTGGCGGCTTGCTGGTCACCCGCCACCCCAAGGATCGGGATTTCGACGCCAAAAAGATCGGCCCGCGTGACGCCATAGTCCGCGGCGCAGTCGCGCACCTCGGGCAAGAGCGCCATCGGAATGTCCAACAGCCCGCAAATCTCGGCGTCCCACTGGTTGGTGGCGATGTTGAAAATCATCGTTCGCGCCGCATTTGTGGCGTCTGTCGCATGCACCCGCCCGCCGGTCAGCTTCCAGATCAGGAAACTGTCCACCGTGCCAAAGGCCAATTCACCGCGCTTGGCTCGCTCGCGGGCACCCGGCACATGGTCCAGCATCCATTTGATCTTGGTGGCCGAGAAATAGGGGTCAAGGAGCAGCCCGGTCCGCGCGGTGATCATCGGCTCATGGCCCGCCGCTTTCAATGCATCGCAGGTGTCGGCAGTGCGGCGATCTTGCCAGACGATGGCGCGATGAATCGGCTCACCCGTGGCGCGGTCCCAGATCAGGGTGGTTTCACGCTGGTTGGTGATGCCGATGGCGGCAATGTCACGCGCGCTGATCCCGGCCTTTTCAATGGCTGCCCGCGCGGTGCCTGCCGCGGTGGACCACAGATCTGACGGGTCATGCTCTACCCAGCCCGAGGCGGGGTAATGCTGGGTAAACTCTTCTTGGGCGACAGCCCGCACCTTGAGATTGGCGTCAAACAGGATCGCCCGCGAGGAGGTGGTGCCCTGATCGATGGCAAGGATATGGGTCATGCGCGTCGCGGTCCGTCGTTGTGTCATGCTGGTGGAAACACTTGCCCAGATGTCAGGTGCGGCGCAAGCCGCGCAACCGCAGCCAGTGGTTCGACAAGACTGACAGGAAAGACAGAAGGGGGGGGGCCCAAAACCGGCCCCCCCCCGCCTGAAACATCAGTTCTGCCAGGACTTGATCAGCTCGTCATACGCGATGGTCTCGCCTTGGGGCTTTTCGTTTTCCAGCTTGGCGACTGGCGAACCGGGTTCGTCCAGCCAGACCTGTGCGTCTTGCGGCTCGTTCATCTTCGGGCCGATGTCGCCCTGAACGCCAGCACGCTCGATCCGCTCAAGCACCTTTTCCTGCTCTTCGCACAGGGCATCCAGTGCTTCTTGCGGGGTCTTGGCACCCGACATCGCGTCGCCGATGTTCTGCCACCACAGCTGAGCCAGCTTGGGGTAGTCCGGAACGTTGGTGCCGGTGGGCGACCACTGAACGCGGGCGGGCGAGCGATAGAACTCGACCAGACCGCCCAGTTTCGGGGCACGATCGGTGAAGGACTGGTGCTGGATGGTGGATTCGCGGATGAAGGTCAGGCCAACATGCGATTTCTTGACGTCCACAGTCTTGGACACCACGAACTGGGCATAAAGCCAGGCGGCTTGGGCGCGATCAACCGGGGTCGACTTCATCAGGGTCCACGAACCTGCGTCCTGATAACCCACCTTCATGCCATCCTGCCAGTAGGCACCGTGCGGCGAGGGGGCCATGCGCCACTTGGGCGTGCCGTCCTCGTTCATCACAGGAAGACCTTCCTTAACCATATCGGCGGTGAAGGCGGTGTACCAGAACATCTGTTGGGCGATATTGCCCTGCGCGGGAACTGGGCCTGCTTCACCAAAGGTCATGCCTTGGGCTTCCGGCGGGGTGAACCGCTGCAGCCAGTCAATCGCCTTGGTCACAGCATAGACAGCGGCGGCGTCGTTGGTGGCACCGCCACGCGCAACGCAAGAGCCGACGGGCTGCGAGTTTTCATTAACGCGGATACCCCATTCGTCAACCGGCAGGCCGTTGGGTTCACCCACGTCGCCCATACCGGCCATCGACATCCATGCGTCGGTGTAGCGCCAGCCAAGCGATGGGTCTTTCTTGCCGTAGTCCATGTTTCCAAAGACGCCGGTTTCTGGGCCACCGGCGTAAGACATGTCGCGCCCGGTGAAGAACTCGGCGATGTCTTCGTAGGCCGACCAGTTCAACGGAACGCCAAGGTCATAGCCATACTTGGCTTTGAAGTCGTCCTTGGACTGCTGATGGTCGAACCAGTCTGCGCGGAACCAGTAAAGGTTGGCGAACTGCTGGGTGGGCAGCTGATAAAGCTTGCCATCCGGTGCGGTGGTGAACTTGGTGCCGATAAAGTCGGTCACGTCAAGGCTTGGGTTGGTCACCGACGCCCCTTCACCCGCCATCCAGTCGTCCAGGATGCGGACCTGCTGATAGCGCCAGTGGGTGCCGATCAGGTCGCTGTCGTTGATATAGGCGTCATAGATGTTTTCGCCCGACTGCATTTGCGTCTGCAGCTTTTCCACCACATCGCCTTCGCCGATGAGGTCATGGGTCACCTTGATTCCGGTGATCGCCTCAAAGGCTGGGGCCAGGACCTTGGCCTCGTATTCATGGGTCGTGATGGTTTCCGACACGACCTTGATTTCCATGCCGGCATAGGGCTTGGCCGCGTCGATGAACCACTGCATCTCGGCTTCTTGATCGGCGCGCGGCAGGGTCGAAAGCTCGCCGATTTCGGCATCGAGGAAGGCCTTGGCGGCCTCCATATCGGCCCAGGCCGGGGCCGAGCCAAAGGCGATAAGCGCAAGCGCCATCGCGGTTGTCGTCTGTCTCAGTCTCATTGTATTCCTCCCAGAATGAATGAAGTCCGATCTTTCGTTTGCCAAGGGGGCGGGTGAAATCCGGCCCCCCCGGCGCTTTCATGCCTTCCATCACGCCCAGCGAAACACCGCTGCCGCGTAAATCAGGCAAAGGATCAGCGCGCCCCAAAGTGGGCCGCCGAAGGCGAAGAGCCAGCCGATACACACAAAGGCCGAGCCCAAGAGCGAGATAAACAGCCGGTCGCCGCGCGTCGTTTCAATGCGCAACACCCCCCGGCGTGGGGTTTCGGGAAAACGGATCGCCAGAAGGGTGAAGAGGATCAACAGGCAAGCGATCACTAAAAAGAACAGGGCCACCGGAAAGGTCCAGGCCATCCAGCCACCCGGCACCAAGGGCGCGAACCAGTCGGCCCCATCTTCCGTGCGCGGCACCACGGAAATCAGTGCGGCCAAGATCGCGGCCAAGCTGCCTGCGGTGATAAGGTAGATTGCGTTCCAGCGAGCGGCGGTCATGATCACACCCTTCCCAGGGCAAAGCCCTTGGCGATGTAGTTGCGGACAAAATAGATCACCAAGGCACCCGGAATGATGGTCAGCACCCCGGCTGCGGCCAGAACCCCCCAATCCATGCCACTGGCCGACACCGTGCGTGTCATCGTGGCGGCAATCGGTTTGGCATTTACCGAGGTCAGGGTGCGCGAGAGCAAGAGTTCCACCCATGAGAACATAAAGCAGAAGAAAGCCGCCACCCCGATCCCGCTGGCAATCAGCGGCATAAAGATGCGCACGAAGAACCGGCCAAAGCTGTAGCCGTCGATATAGGCGGTCTCGTCGATCTCTTTCGGCACCCCGCGCATGAACCCTTCAAGAATCCACACCGCCAAAGGCACGTTGAATAGGCAATGCGCTAAGGCAACCGCGATATGGGTGTCAAACAGCCCGACCGAGGAATAAAGCTGAAAGAAGGGTAGGGCGAACACCGCAGGCGGCGCCATGCGATTGGTCAACAGCCAGAAGAACAGGTGCTTGTCGCCCATGAAGTTGTAGCGCGAAAAGGCATATGCCGCCGGCAACGCCACTGTCAGCGAGATCACCACGTTCATGGTGACGTAGATGATCGAGTTCACATATCCCATGTACCAGCTTGGGTCTGTCAGGATTGTCACATAGTTCTGGACCGTGAAATCCATCGGGAACAGCGTGAAGGTCGAGGTGATCTCGGTGTTGGTCTTAAAGCTCATGTTCACAAGCCAATAGATCGGGATCAGCAGGAACAAGAGATAGAGCGTCATCACCAAAGCAGAACCGCGTAGGCGCATCTTACTTGCCCTCCTCTTTGTCCAGATTGGTCATTACGGTGTAAAACACCCACGAGACCAAGAGGATCACCATGAAATACATGATCGAGAAAGCCGCCGCCGGGCCAAGGTCGAACTGACCAATCGCCATCTTCACCAAATCGATGGAGAGGAAGGTGGTCGAATTCCCCGGTCCGCCACCGGTGACCACGAAGGGCTCAGTATAGATCATAAAGCTGTCCATGAAGCGCAACAGGACCGCGATCAGCAAGACCCCCGCCATCTTCGGCAGTTCGATGTAGCGGAACACAGCCCAGCGGCTGGCCTGATCCACCCGTGCGGCCTGATAATAGGCCTGTGGGATCGATTGCAGGCCCGCATAGCACAGCAAAGCCACGAGCGAGGTCCAGTGCCAGACATCCATGATGATGACGGTGATCCAAGCATCCAACGGGTCGTTGGTGTAGTTGTAATCAATCCCCAACTCGGCCAGATAATGGCCCAGAAGGCCGATATCGACGCGGCCAAAGATCTGCCAGATCGTGCCCACCACGTTGAACGGAATGAGCAGCGGCAGCGCCATGAGCACCAAGCAGACCGAGGCCCAGAAGCCCTTTTTCGGCATGTTCAGCGCGATGTAGATGCCCAAAGGCACCTCGATCGCGAGAATGATGGCGGAAAACAGGATTTGGCGGCCCAAAGCCTCATGCAGGCGGCTTGAGGTGATCATATCCTCAAACCATTCCAGCCCCACCCAGAAGAATTCGTTGTTGCCGAAGGTGTCGCTCAGCGAATAGTTGACCACCGTCATCAGGGGCAGGATCGCCGAAAAGGCGACAACCACCAGAACCGGCAGGACCAAAAACCACGCCTTGTTGTTTTGCGTCTTGTCCATCAGGCGGCCCCCCCAACAGTGCCAACCGGGGCAACGCGCCAGTCGTCGGCATAGACATTCACGCGTTCGGGGGCAAAGCGCACATGGGTCAGTGACGCATCGACCGCCATGCCCTCGGGGGCAATCACGTTCACCGTGGCCCCTGCCACCTCGCCGCGAATGATGCGGTGGCGGCCCACATCCTCCACCCGGCGAAGGGTGAAGGGCAGCCCGTCTCCGGCGGTCAACGTCGCATATTCGGGTCGGATGCCAATCTGGGCGCGGCCCGAGACCGCCGCATATCCCGCCCCCAGCGCCACCGGCTGGCCTGCAACCATGGCCGTATCGCCCCGAATTTCGGCATCCAGAAGGTTCATCCCCGGCGAGCCGATGAAATAACCCACAAAAGTATGGGCGGGGGTTTCAAACAACTCTTCCGGCGTACCCATCTGCACCACGCGACCGTCATACATCACCACCACCTTGTCGGCGAAGGTCAGCGCCTCGGTCTGGTCATGGGTGACGTAAATCATCGTATGGCCGAACTCGCGGTGCAGCTGTTTCAGCTGGGTGCGCAGCTCCCATTTCATATGGGGGTCGATCACCGTCAACGGCTCGTCAAACAAGATCGCGTTGACATCCTCGCGCACCATGCCGCGCCCAAGGCTGATCTTTTGCTTGGCATCGGCGGTCAGCCCGCGCGCCTTGCGGTCAAGCATCGCCTCCATGCCGATCATCGCGGCAATCTGGGACACGCGGGCCTGAATATAGGCCGCGTCCATGCCCCGATTGCGCAGGGGAAAGGCCAGATTGTCGCGCACCGTCATGGTGTCATAGACCACCGGGAACTGGAACACCTGCGCGATGTTGCGCGCCGCCGTTTCGGCATTGGTAACGTCTTGGTCGCCAAAGAGAACCCGACCTTGGCTGGGGCGCAAAAGGCCGGAGATCAGGTTCAAAAGCGTGGTCTTGCCGCAACCTGATGACCCAAGCAGGGCATAGGCCCCGCCGTCCTGCCAGACGTGATCCATCTCTTTCAGCGCAAAATCAGCCTCACTCTTGGGGTTGGGCAGATAACTGTGGGCAAGGTTCTGAAGGGTGATCTGTGCCATGGTCAGGCCGCGCTCGCATAGGCCGCAGGGGCGGCAAGCCGGCCCTCGGCGTCAAAGATGTAGACATGGGCGGGGTCCAGCCAGACCGAAACTTCGGCCCCCGGCGCAAGATTATGCACTCCATGCACCAGCCCAACCCAGCGGTCAGGACCATGGCTCAGATGCAAAAAGGTTTCCGATCCCGTGATTTCCGTCACGCCCAGCGTGCAGCGAAACTCCACCGCTTGGGCAGAGGGGCGGTGAAGATTCAGATGATTGGCGCGGAAGCCGGCAAGATAGGCTCCATCGGCGAGCCCGGCAAAAGTGCCCGTGGCCGGGGCCGTGGCATCCAGCCCCAAGGTCATTTGCACGCCTGTCTTCGTGCAGGGCACGAAATTCATCGGCGGGTCCGAGAACACCCGCGCCGTGGTGGCGTCCGCAGGTTGGCGATAAACCTCGGGCGTCGGCCCGAACTGGGTGATGCGCCCCTCCCACAGTGTGGCGGTCTGGCCGCCCAACAACAGCGCCTCTTCCGGCTCGGTGGTAGCATAGACAAAGATCGCGCCCGAGGCTTCAAAGATCCGCGGGATTTCGGCGCGCAATTCCTCGCGCAGCTTATAGTCCAGATTGGCCAAAGGCTCATCCAACAGAACGAGCCCCGCGCCCTTGACCAAAGCGCGCGCCAAGGCGCAGCGCTGCTGCTGGCCGCCTGACAGTTCCAAAGGCTTGCGCGTCAGCATCGGCGTCAGCTTCAGCATTTCGGCGGTTTCGCCCACCGCGCGGTCGATCTCGGCGTTGGATTTGCCCATCAGCCGCAGGGGCGAGGCGATGTTGTCATAGACCGTCATGGCCGGATAATTGATGAACTGCTGATAGACCATCGCCACCTTGCGGTCCTGCACCCGCTGGCCCGTCACATCAGCCCCATGCCACAGGATGCGCCCGGTGGAGGGCACATCCAGCCCTGCCATCAGCCGCATGAGCGAGGTCTTGCCCGATAGCGTCGGCCCCAAAAGCACGTTCATCGTGCCTTTCTCCAGCGTCAGGGTCGTGGGCTGGATATGCACTTGCCCCTTCACCACCCGGCTTACTGATTGCAATTCCAGCGCCATCCATCCCCCTTCATTCCGCCGCGGGGCTGACCGCCCCGTGACCTTCCACGCTGGCCATAAAGCTGTCCAGCGCGGCCATCTGATCTTGGGTCATCCGCAAGCCCAATTTGGTGCGCCGCCACACCACATCGGCGGCGGTACAGGCAAATTCATGGGCCATCAGCCAGCGCACCTCGGCCTCGGTCAGCGTCGCGCCAAAGTCGCGGCCCAGATCGGCGGGCTTGCGTGCATCGCCCAAAACCTCTGCCGCTTCCGACCCATAGGCCCGGATCAGCCGTGCAGCCCAATAGTCTGTCAGAAATCCGAACCGCGCCTTGAGCGCAGATGTCAGCGCAGGCACGCCATCATGGGCAAAATTGCCCCCCGGCAGCGCCACCCGCGCGGTCCACGGGCCCTTGGCCTGCGCAAAGAAAGGTTGCAGCTTTTCCAGCGCCGATTCCGCCAGACGCCGATAGGTGGTGATCTTGCCGCCAAACACGTTCAGCAAGGGCGCACCATTGGTGTCCAAAGACAGCACATAGTCTCGTGTCGCCGCCGTGGCCGATTTCGCCCCGTCATTGTACAGCGGCCGCACCCCGGAATAGGTCCAGACCACATCCTCCACCGTCACCGGTCTGGCGAAATACTGGCTGGCAAAGTTCAGCAGATAATCACGCTCTTCATCAGTGCAAATGGCATCTTTGGGTGCGCTCTGATGGTCCTTGTCGGTCGTGCCGATCAGGGTGAAATCCTGCTCATAGGGAATGGCAAAGATGATGCGCCCATCGGTGCCTTGGAAGAAATAGCAGCGGTCGTGGTTGTAAAGCTTGTGCGTCACGATATGGCTGCCGCGCACCAGCCGCACCCCTTCGGATGAATTGATCCGCGCCACGTTGCGGATCACGTCTTCGACCCAAGGCCCGCCCGCATTGACCAAGGCGCGGGCGCGATGGTGATGCCGCCCCTGCGGCCCCTCGGTTTCAATCTGCCAAAGACCGTCCAACCGGTTGGCCGAGATGACGCGGGTCCGCGTCATCACCCGCGCGCCGCGCTCGGCCGCGTCACGGGCATTCAGTGAGACAAGCTTGCTGTCCTCAACCCAGCAGTCGGAATATTCGTAAGCATGACGAAACCGCGAATGCAGCGCCGCGCCGGCCGGATCGCGCGTCAGGTCCAGCGTCCGCGTTGGAGGCAAAATCTTCCGCCCGCCCAGCGTGTCATACAAGAACAGCCCCAGCCGGATGAGCCATGACGGCCGCCGCCCTTTCATCCAAGGCATCAGCCGCGCCATGAGCCGTCCGGTTGGCGTGTCGCCCTCAAACCGCATGTCGGGGTGATAGGGCAGCACAAAGCGCATGGGCCATGAGATGTGGGGCATGGCGACCAAGAGGGTCTCGCGCTCCTCCAGTGCCTCTCGCACAAGGCGGAATTCGAAGTATTCCAGATAACGCAATCCGCCATGAAACAGTTTGGTCGAGGCCGAGGAGGTGGCTTGCGCCAGATCGCCCTGTTCAGCGAGCACCACCGACAGACCCCGGCCCGTGGCATCGCGGGCAATCCCGCAGCCATTGATGCCGCCGCCAATAATGAAGAGATCGGCCACTTCGGGCCTGGTCTTCGTGGTCACGTTGGTTTCCTCTCCCGCGGAGCCAAGATGGGGCGAAACACGCCGAATCGTCAATCGTTCGTTTTCGCTTTAATCACAATAGATTAAAATCGAACATTTTCGAGTATGCTTTGTTGGATAAACCTTTGAAATGGCACAACTCCCGCACGAAACACCTATTTTCGCGTCGAAGCGCGCTGTGATGCGGCGACGTTGATTGTGCAGATGCGGCGGAATTTCCAGCTTGATCGTCCGGTCGGATTTGATGAAACTCAACGATCAAGAGCGAAGCAAAAGGAACATCCAGTGGCGCTTAGCTTTCGTCAAAGCGAGATTCTGGAAATCGCCCGAGCCGAAGGGCGCGTGGTGGTGGAAGATCTGGCCCAACGCTTCGATGTCACGCTGCAAACCATCCGCCGTGATCTGACCGAACTCGCCGACCTTGGCCATCTTGACCGGGTACATGGCGGCGCGGTTCCAAAAACGGGCGTGGCCAATCTGGGCTATGAGCAGCGCCGCCGTATGAACGAGGCCGCCAAAACCGCCATCGCCCGCACCTGTGCAGCGGCGATCCCGGAAAACTGCTCGCTCATCATGAACCTTGGCACCACGACCGAAGCCGTCGCGCGTGAGCTTTTGGGGCACCGCAATCTGACCGTGGTGACCAACAACATGAACGTCGCCAATATCCTTGCCGCGAACTCGGGCTGCGAGATCATGGTGGCGGGCGGCGCGCTACGCCGATCGGACGGCGGGCTTGTGGGTGAATTGACCACCCAGTTCTTTGAACAGTTCAAGGTCGATTGTGCCATAATTGGAGCCTCTGCACTGGATCGCGACGGCGACCTTCTGGACTTTGATCTGGCCGAGGTGCGGGTGTCCAAGGCAATTATCCGGCAGGCGCGCAAAGTGTTTCTGGTCTGCGATCATTCCAAGCTAGGCCGCTCGGCCCCCGCGCGACTGGCCTCGCTGTCGGAAATCTCCACGCTCTTTACCGATCAACCCTTGCCACGCGATCTGGCGCTGAAATGCAGCGAATGGGGCACCGAAGTGGTGGTCGCAACCTTCCCAGTTTAACCCCTTCGCCTGCCGGGAATTCTGCGTCCAAAATCGCCGTTTGATCCCCCCGCCCCCCCATGTTAGCCCCTTGTGTGATTGATTCCCCGGGGCCGCTGCGCGTGTACAAGCTGGAAGAAGAGACCGAGGCCGACTGGTGGGAGGTGGAGGCGCTTTACGACCTGTGCTTCGCACCGGGGCGCACGGCCTTGTCGTCCTACCGCCTGCGCGACGGAGTGCCCACAGTGGCCGCCTTATGTCTGGTTTTGCGCGACGATGATGGCACCTTGGCCGCCGCCATCCGCTATTGGCCCGTCGAGGTTGCGGGCGAAGATGCGCTGCTTCTTGGCCCAGTCGCTGTCCACCCCACAAGGCAGGGTGAGGGGCTCGGCGGTTTGCTCATCAACGAAAGTCTGGCCGAGGCGCGGCGTTTGGAGTGGAAGCGGGTTTTGCTGGTGGGGGATGCGCCCTATTACAGCCGCTTTGGCTTTGCCATACTGACGGGTGTCGTGATGCCGCCGCCGACCAACCCTGACCGCGTTTTGGGGCTGGAGTTGAAAAAGGGTGCGTGGGCGAGGGTTCTCGGCCCGGTAACCAAGGCGACCGGTGTCTGATCCCCGACCCGTCGCGGATGGGGTTATTCATGGCTGTCATCTTGCAAGGGGGGGCCACTGGGGCCACATTGGCCCCATGACCGCAAACCTACCGGCCCTGCCCAGTCCTGACCTTGACCGCGATATCGCGGCCCTTGCGCGTGCGGCCAAGCGGGCCAATGGTCCCTTGATGGGGCTGGTCAACAAGCTGGGTGGCCGTGTGGAACAGCAACTGGCCTTGCTTCCCCCCAGCCTGAAGGCCGAGGTAGAGCGCATGACCGCAACTGCACTCATGGCCGCCCATGGCCTCGCGGGTATGGGCGGCGAGGCAGGCGGGCGCGGCACCATGGTGGCCGTCATGGCGACCGGGGCGGCAGGTGGGGCAGGGGGACTTGTCACCTCAATCGCCGAACTGCCGGTTACGATCACGGTCATTCTGCGCGCCATCCGGGCCGAGGCTGTCAAGGCCGGCTTTGACCCGAATGAGCCAGGCGTGCGCGCCGCCTGTCTGGAAGTCTTTGCTGCGGGCAGTCCCTTGGCCGCCGATGACGGGGTGAACACCTCGTTTCTATCGGCCCGCCTGACCCTGACCGGTCCCGCGCTGCAAGGATTGATTGCCACCGTAGCCCCGCGACTGGCCGCCGCCTTGGGCCAGAAACTGGCTGCCCAGGCGGTGCCTGTGCTCGGCGCGGTCAGTGGCGCTGCGCTGAACGCCGCCTTCTTGCGCTATTACCGAGAAGTGGCGCGCATCCGCTTTGCCTTGATGCGCCTTGCTGTGCAGCATGGCGGGGCCGCTGTGGCCGCCCGCTTTGCCGAAGCCACCGCTGCCCCGCGCCTGACCCGAAACCGTTGATTTCGGCCCTCAGCAGGCCCCGCGCCCGTGTGCGGCCAGATCGCGAAGCACCGCGAGCATCGATTGCACCACCAGATGTGAGATCAGCGGCGCATAGCCGAATAAAATCAGCCATTTACCATAGATTCCGCTGCCAATCAGCACTTCATTGGCCAACAGCATCCCCAGATGATAGATCACCATCAACTTGCTGAGTTCCCAGCGCGCGCAAGGCCTGTCGATGTCGGGCCATCTGTGACCGGCCAGCAATGCGCGGCCCTCCATAAGGTCCAGCATAAACAGCGCGGTCATCACCAGAAAATAGGCCGACAAAAAGTGTTGGTACCAGCTGGGATCGCCATCCAGCATCAGGATGGCCAAAAGTCCCGGTCCAAGGATCAGCGTCGCCAGAATGGTCACCCGCCGACCTAAGCGAGAATGTGCGGTCAGGATCAGCATTTCTGCCTTGATCGCCAGCCGCAGCACCACCGTCACCAAAAAGGCCAGCAGAAAGGCCTCAACCTCGCTGTTCAGCGCCACTCGCAAAATCGGCCATAGCGCCGTCAGCACCAACCCCGGCATCAAGATGTCGGGTGCCACCACTGGAAATCGGCTCAGGGCCTGAACCAGCCGGTTTACTGACTGTGCAACTGGATCAATCATGGTCCTGTCCCCGCAATTCTTGCCGACAGAGCCAGAGTGCCGGGCAAAGCGGACCGGGCAGCGGCGGGAACACGGCCTGCTTGGGGCGGTCAAACCCCGGCGGGAAACAGATCGTTTCCGATCTGGGCGATGTGCAGCCTCAGGCTTCGGGTTTGTCCTGATCAATACTGTAGCGGTCAATCACCCGAGCCTGCGCCATGAAGAAGACGAACATCGCGATTGGCGTGCCAAAGGTTTCAAGATTGACCCAAGCCTCAGTCGACATCAGCCGCCAGACCGCCTCATTGGCGGCTGCCAGCACGAAAAAGAACGCGGTCAGACGGCGCGTCAGGATCATCCAGCCTTCAGGCTGCAGGGGCAAGGCCTGATCCATCACCAGAGACAGATAGGACTGCCCCCGCAAGAGCCCGATGCCCAGAATGGTGCCAAAGGCCACATAGACCAGCGTCGGCTTCATCTTGAGAAAGCGCTCATCCTTCAACCAAACCGAGATCCCGCCCAGCACAACCACCAGAACCAGCGTCAAGATCTGCATCCGCGACAGCGTGCCGGTCAGCGCCCAATAGATGGCCGAGGTGATCATGATCATCACGATCAAGGCCGCCGTCATCACCAAAAAGCCCGAATACTCAGACCCAGCGATCAGATAGGTCTGGCCCTTCGTCATGGTGAAGCCGATGAAGAAAAAAAGGACCGGCCCCAGTTCCAGCGCCGTTTTCACCAGCGGATTGATCTTCCTTGCTTCAGCCATCGCGTCCGTTCCCTTGATGTCATGATGCGCCACACCGCCAGAGGCGGGGCGTCAGTTGTCCAAGCCCACCAGTGCGCGGGCAAATTCCTGCGGATCAAAGGGCGACAGATCGTCAATCTGTTCGCCCACGCCAATCGCATGGATCGGCAGGCCGAACTTATCGGCCAATGACACCAGAACCCCACCTTTCGCCGTGCCGTCCAGCTTGGTCATCACCAGACCCGAGACATCGGCGATCTTGCGGAAGATCTCGACCTGCATCACCGCGTTTTGCCCGGTGGTGGCGTCCAGCACCAACAGGGTGTTGTGCGGTGCGCTGGGGTCCACCTTGCGGATCACCCGCACGATCTTGGCCAGCTCCTCCATAAGATCGGCGCGGTTGTGCAACCGCCCGGCGGTGTCGATCATCAAAAGATCCGCGCCCTCGGCCTGCGCTTGGGTCAGCGCGTCAAAAGCAAGGCTTGCCGGGTCGGACCCTTCGGGCGCGGTCAGCACTGGCACACCTGCGCGCTGGCCCCAAACCTGCAACTGTTCAACCGCAGCGGCGCGGAAGGTGTCGCCTGCAGCAATCACCACCTTTTTTCCGGCGGCGCGGAACTGGCTGGCCAATTTGCCAATGGTCGTGGTCTTGCCCGAGCCATTGACCCCAACCACCAAAACCACCTGCGGCTTTTGCGGATAAAGCGGCAAAGGCCGCGCCACGGGTTCCATGATTCGGGCGACCTCGTCAGCTAGGGCCTGTCGCAACTCGGTCGCGCCGATCTTTCGGCCAAAGCGGCCTTCGGCGATATTGCCGGTCACCCGGGTAGCCGTTTCGACCCCCATGTCAGCCTGAATCAGGAGATCCTCAAGGCTTTCCAGCATCGCATCATCCAAGATGCGGCGCGGTTCTTCGGCCTTACCAAAAAGGCGGCCCAGAAGGCCGGGTTTGGCGGCTTCTGGGGGGGCTGGAGCTATGGGGGCCGGCAACAGGACAGGCGACGGGGAAGAAGCGGGCGACGGGGCACGAGAAGGCTCTGTGGGACGACAAGGCTCTGGGTCACGCGACGGCGCTGGAGCTTCAGAAGTGACAGGAGAAGGCACCTTAGCACCATAGTCCTTCACCTCTGGCATGACATCTTGTCCCTCGGCCACCAGTGCATCCAGCCCCTCACCGATCTTGTCCGAGGATCGGAACATCCGTTCCTTTAGTTTCTTGAAGAAGGACATGGGCGCGCCTTTGGCTGTTTGTCATCACCTAGTCAATTTGCGCCCCAAGGGGAAGGGTCTCGGCGGGAAACTGCCCCGCAAGGCCCATGGCGTTTTTTCGGCATCTGTGGCAAAAACCGCTCTGTTCTACAAGAATGTCCATCCTATCTTTGGCTAGATGCGTGATTTGACCCAAAGCCCTTTGCCGATGACCCTTTTCGCGCTGGCCTCTGCCAGCCCGTTGGTGCTTTTTGCGCTGGGCATCTGGGCAGGCGGGCCGTGGGCCTTTGCCGGGCTGGTCTATATGACCGCTCTCGCGGCGGTGCTTGACCAGATCAAGAACCTTTTCATGGGCGACGCCCCCGAAAGTGCCGAGTTTCCCGCCGCTGACGGATTGCTCTTCGGATTGGCCTGCGGCCACCTCATCGCGCTGCCTGTCGTCGTCTGGGCTGTGGCGGGCGACAGCGGGCTTTCGGGCTGGCAGCGCGCTGGGCTGATGCTGGGCGCGGGGCTTTGGTTTGGTCAGGTCTCAAACCCGACGGCGCATGAGCTGATCCACCGCGGCAACCGTGCGCTTTATGGGCTTGGTGTTGCGGTCTACACGAGCCTGCTTTTCGGCCACCATTCCAGCGCGCATCGCCTTGTGCACCACCGCCACGCCGCCAGCGCAGACGATCCCAACTCGGCCCGCGCGGGCGAGGGTTTTTATCGGTTCTTCCTGCGCGCATGGGGCGGCAGCTTTGCGCGCGGCTGGGCTGAGGAGAACGCGCTGCGGGCGCGGTCGCAGGCGGGGCGCGGGCTGCATCCTTACGCTGTTTATCTGGGCGGCGCGGCGCTGGCGCTTTCCTGTGCCTACGTGCTTGCGGGAGGATGGGGTGTCTTGGTCTGGGCTGGATTGGCGCTTCACGCGCAACTGCAACTGATGCTGTCAGATTACGTCCAACACTACGGCCTGACCCGCGCAACCCGTGACGATGGGCGGCTGGAACCCGTCGCCGCGCGCCATTCGTGGAACGCGCCGCAGTGGTTTTCTTCGGCCATGATGCTGAATGCGCCGCGCCATTCTGACCACCATGCCCATCCCGCGCGCGCCTACCCTGCACTGCGCTTGCCCACAGCCCAAGAGGCCCCGCACCTGCCTTGGCCCTTGCCGGTGGCTTGCACGCTGGCGCTTTTCCCACCGCTGTGGAAGCGCGCAATCCGCCCGCATCTGGCGAAATGGAAGGCCGCATGAGGCGCGCGACCCTTCTCGCCTGTCTGTCCTGCCTTACAACCCCTGCGCTTGCCGAGACCGCCCTTCCCGGCGGCCCTCCGCTTGACGCCCGCGCCTTTGATGCCCTGACCTTGGGCAAGCGGATGGACACTTACGACCCATTCACGCTTTACGGCATCGAAGAATTCCTGTCCGGTCAGCGGGCGATCTGGAAAGACGCCTTTGGCTGCAAAACGGCGACATGGGAACAGGTTGGTGACCAGATCTGCTTTTACTACGAAGACGATCCCGACAACCCCGATTGCTGGCTCTACAACATCCATGAGGGAGAATTGTGGGGCTGGTATGAAGGGCGTAGTGACGGCCCGGTGGTGCGCCTTGTGCCGGGCGACAGCCCCGTGCAATGCGAATTTGTGGGGGCCTAAGGCCAGAACCTGACGCTTAGAACAGACTGCCCTGATCCAGCCCACCCTCACCCTTGACTTTTTTCGCGGACCGCGCGCCCAGCGACAGCTTGCCATCGGCGAATTCAATTTCAAGGCTGCCGCTGCGTTCGGCCCCGGCCTTGGTCGTCACCACTTGGCCTTCGCCGCGCACCACGGCAAAGCCGCGCTTTAGGGTCTCGCGGTAACCCAATGTCAGCCGCGTGCGGTCGGTCTGCTCCAACCGCGCCGCAAGATCCGCCAGCCGCCGCGCCGGTGCGGCCTGCAACCGGCTGTCCAAGGCCGCCAGCCGATCACGGTCGCGCCCGATATCGCGCGCCGCCCCTGACATCAGCCGCGCCAGCGCTGGTTCCAAGCGTGAGGCCCATTTGTCCATCTGCCCGTGCTTGCGCTCCACCGCCAAAGCGGCACGATCGCCAAGCCGCTGGGCGCGGGTCTGCAAATCGGTCGTTTTGATGCTGATCAGGCCCGACAGCGTCTCCACCCGCAGCCGCGCCGCGCGCTCAAAGGCCGCGCGCTTTCGCGCCGCCGCAATCCCCAAAGCGCCGCCAAGACGGCCCGACCAGAGATCCAGCCGCTGCGCGGGCTGCGCCAAAAGCGTCTCCAGCCGGGGCAGGGCGCGCGCCAGATCGCGCAGGCGCTGGCCGCGAACATTGGCACCCTGTGCCACAGCCCGGCTTTGCCGCGCCCCCAAGGCGTCCAACGTCGCCAACAGCTCCAGCCGCACCGGAACCGCCAGTTCCGCCGCCGCCGTTGGGGTTGGCGCGCGGAGGTCGGCGGCAGAGTCGATCAGCGTGGTGTCGGTCTCATGCCCCACAGCCGAGATCAGCGGGATCCGAGAGGCCGCTGCCGCCCGCACCACGATTTCCTCGTTGAACCCCCAAAGGTCCTCCAGACTGCCCCCCCCGCGGGCCACAATCAAAAGGTCTGGTCGCGGGATTGGCCCGCCCGGCTCAATCGCGTTGAACCCGCGAATGGCCGCCGCCACCTCACCCGCACAGGCTTGCCCCTGCACGGCGACCGGCCAGATCAACACATGGCGCGGAAAGCGGTCGCGCAAGCGGTGCAGAATATCGCGGATCACCGCGCCGGAGGGCGAGGTGACGACCCCGATCACGCTTGGCAAATAAGGGATCGGCTTCTTGCGGCCTGCGTCAAAGAGGCCCTCGGCCCCCAGCGCCGCCTTGCGCTTTTCCAGCATCGCCATCAAGGCACCCGCCCCGGCTGGCACCACATCGTCGACGATCAACTGATACTTCGACTGGCCAGGGAATGTGGTCATCTTGCCCGTGGCAATGACCTCCATCCCCTCTTCGGGCCGGGTCTGCATCTTGGCAAGCTGACCCTTCCACGAAATCGCGGCAATCACGCTGCGATCATCCTTCAGGTCGAAATACAAATGCCCCGAGGCCGGGCGGCTGACGCGCCCCACCTCGCCGCGCACCCGCACAAGGCCAAACTCGCCCTCGATCATACGGCGAACCGCGCCGGACAGTTCCGACACGGTGTATTCCGGCTGGTTTCCCACAGGTGCGGCGTCTTCGAATATGTCCATCGGCGCTTGCCTCCCTTGGGGGGGAACCTTATGACGCGGGCACGGCAAAGGCAAAGGGGGCGACCGATGAATATCCTGATCCTCGGCAGCGGCGGGCGCGAACATGCGCTGGCTTGGGCGGTCAAGCAAAACCCCAAATGCGACCGGCTGATCGTGGCCCCGGGCAATGCCGGGATCGCTGGGCTGGCCGAGGTGGCCGACATCAACATTCTTGACGGCGCGTCCGTGGTGATCTTCTGCGAAGAAAACGCCATCGATTTCGTGATCATCGGCCCCGAGGCCCCCTTGGCCGCTGGCGTCGCCGATGCCACCCGCGCTGCGGGGCTTCTCACCTTTGGCCCATCTGCCGCCGCCGCACGGCTGGAGGCCTCAAAAGGCTTCACCAAGGAAATCTGCGACGCTTGCGCCGCCCCCACCGCCGCCTATGCCCGCTTTACCAAAGCCGCTGCGGCACGGGCCTATGTCAAAGCTCAAGGCGCGCCGATTGTGGTCAAGGCCGATGGCTTGGCCGCTGGCAAAGGCGTGATCGTGGCGATGACGCTGGATGAAGCGCTTGCCGCCATCGACGACATGTTCGGCGGCGAGTTTGGGGCTGCGGGGGCCGAAGTCGTGATCGAGGAATTCATGACCGGCGAAGAGGCCTCATTCTTCATCCTCACCGATGGGGTGAACGCCCTGCCCATCGGGACCGCCCAAGACCACAAACGCGTGGGCGACGGCGACACCGGGCCGAACACGGGCGGAATGGGGGCTTATTCGCCCGCGCCGGTGCTGACAGATGCGATTGCAGCCCGCGCAATGGCGGAAATCGTGCTGCCCACCATCCGTGAAATGGCGCGGCGCGGCACGCCCTATCAGGGCGTCCTTTATGCCGGGCTGATGATCAAGGAGGGCCAAGGGCGGCTGGTGGAATACAATGCCCGCTTTGGTGATCCCGAAACCCAAGTCCTCATGATGCGGCTTGGCGCGCAGGCGCTGGATCTGATGCTGGCATGTGCCGAGGGCCGTCTGGATCAGGGTCAGGTGAACTGGGCTGACGATCACGCGATCACTGTGGTGATGGCCGCCAAGGGCTATCCCGGTGCCTATCAGAAGGGCAGCGAAATCCGTGGCCTAGCGCGCATGCCCGAAGACAGCAGTCACATGATTTTCCACGCGGGCACCACCGAGAAAGACGGCCGCATCTGTGCCAATGGTGGCCGCGTGCTGAACATCACGGCGCGGGGCGACAGCTTGGCCGAAGCCCGCAACCGTGCCTATGCGATGATCGACCACCTAGACTGGCCTGAGGGATTTTGCCGCTCCGACATCGGGTGGCGCGCTCTTTGACCAGACAGGGCAGGGGGGCCGTCTGCCCCCCCTCTGGCCTGCGGCCATTCACCCCCCTGCACCGGGGGCAAAAGGGCGCGAAGCCTGAGCGAAAGGGCCACTCCCAGAGCAGATGGGCAGGTTTGACCTCTTGCAGGGGGCGTGCGGGGGCCCTAAAGAAGCGCCGGATTTGAAGGCTGCGGGAGATGCCCATGCCGTTGTTGGTGATGAAGTTCGGCGGCACGTCGGTGGCGGATCTCGACCGCATCGCCAATGCCGCCCAGAAGGTGCAGCGCGAGGTGGAACGCGGCTATGACGTGATCGTCATCGTCAGTGCCATGTCGGGCAAGACCAACGAGTTGGTTGGCTGGGTCGAAAAGACCTCGCCGCTTTATGACGCGCGCGAATATGATGCCGTTGTAGCCTCGGGCGAGAATGTGACGGCCGGCCTCATGGCGCTGCGTTTGCAGGAGATGGGCATCCCGGCGCGGTCATGGCAGGGCTGGCAAGTGCCGATCAACACCACCTCCACGCATGGCTCGGCCCGCTTTGTGTCGATCCCCGCCGACAATATCAACGCCAAGTTTGCCGAAGGCTTTAAGGTGGCTGTGGTCGCGGGCTTTCAGGGCCTTTCGGCCGAGGGCCGCATCACCACGCTGGGTCGGGGTGGCTCGGACACCACCGCCGTGGCCTTTGCCGCCGCCTTTGGCGCCGAGCGCTGCGACATCTACACCGATGTCGATGGCGTCTATACCACCGACCCGCGCATCTGCGACAAGGCGCGCAAGCTGGACAAGATCGCGTTTGAGGAAATGCTCGAACTGGCCTCGCTGGGCGCTAAGGTCTTGCAGACCCGCTCGGTCGAACTTGCTATGCGCTACAAGGTGCGCCTTCGGGTGCTGTCCTCCTTCGAGGATACTGATGAAACATCCGGAACTCTGGTCTGCGACGAGGACGAAATCATGGAATCGAAAGTTGTTTCTGGCGTCGCCTATAGCCGCGACGAGGCGAAGATGACGCTGGTCAAGGTTGAGGACCGCCCCGGCATCGCCGCTGCCATCTTCGGCCCCTTGGCCGAGGCCGGGGTGAACGTGGACATGATCGTTCAAAACATCTCGGAACTGGACGACCCGTCCGACAAGCGCGCCTATACCGACATGACCTTCAGCCTGCCCACCAATCAGGTGGAGCGCGCGCGTAAGTCCATGGAAGACGCAAAGGCTGCCGGCAAATTCGCCTATGGTAAGTTGGTGACCGATACGGATGTTGCCAAGATTTCCGTCGTCGGCATCGGCATGCGCAGCCAGGTCGGGGTGGCCGCCAAGATGTTCGCCGCTTTGGCGGCCGAGAATGTGAACATCAAGGTGATCAGCACTTCGGAGATCAAGATCTCGGTTCTGATCGACCGCAAGTATATGGAACTTGCCGTGCAGGCGCTACATGACGTGTTCGAGTTGGACAAGACCTGAGGTCAGCCGCTTTGCATAAAATGCCCCCGGTCGCAGCGCTGCGACCGGGGGTTTTTCTTTGCGCCGTCGCGGCGGCCTAGATCGACCCTGCCTCGACCATGTAATTCGACGCCGAACACATCGCCGCATCGTCCGAGGCCAGAAACAGCGCCATCCGCGCCACATAGACCGGATCGATCAGATCAGGCAGGCATTGGCGGTTGCGATGCGCCTCAAGGGCTTCGGGCGTGGCCCAAAGCGTCTTTTGCCGCTCGGTCATGATCCAGCCTGGAACTACGGCATTCACGCGGATGCGGTGGCGACCCAGATCGCGCGCCATGGTACGTGTGAGCCCATGCACGGCGGCCTTTGCTGTCGCATAGGCTGGAAAGCCGCCGCCCGCCTCGAACCACGAATTCGACCCCATATTGATAATCGACCCACCGCCCGCCGCAATCATGTCGGGCGCGACGGCCTGAATGGCAAAGAACATATGGCGCAGGTTGGTGGCCTGACGTTCGTCCCAATACTCGGGTGTCACGTCTTGCCAGCCATGGCGGTCATCGCGCGCGGCGTTGTTGACCAAAACCGCCGCAGGCCCAATCTGGCCCTTCAGATCGGCCAGCGCGGCCTGCATCGCAGCAATGTCGCGCAGGTCGCACAGGGCAAAGGCCACGCCGGGCACCTCTTCGGCCAAGGCGCGGGAGGCAACGGCATCGCGGTCCAGAAAGCCAACATGCGCCCCTTGGGCTGCAAAGGCCCGCACGATCTCGGCCCCAATCCCCTGTGCGCCTCCGGTGACATAGACGGTTTTGCCCCGCAGGCTGGGATAGATCGCGAATGCTTGTGTCATGGTGGCCTCGGTTGGTCTGGGATATGCCTGTCTGACGCAGGCGACCGCCGAGGGCAAGGTTGGTGCACAAACTGCCTTGATCTTGTGCGCAAGGCGAAAATCTGCGCGAAAACCCCGGTCTGAACGCCGGACATGACCAAAAGCCGCTCCCATTTGGCGCGCATTGGGCCTATAGCTGGGGTGAGGAGCCCATTACCCATGTCTGACCGCAGTGAAAGCGACAGCCGCAAGCTCTTGCGGCGCTTGCGCGATGTGCTTGCCACCCCCGCCAAGGGGCAAGAGCGGCTTGACCGCATCACCCATCTCATCGCCGACAGCATGAAGACGGAGGTCTGCTCGATCTATCTGTTCCGCGACGCTGAAACGTTGGAGCTTTGCGCCACCGAGGGCCTGCGCCCCGAGGCCGTTCACCAGACCCGTATGAAACTGGGCGAGGGGCTGGTGGGCCGCGTTGCCCGCACGGGTCAGCCGGTGAACACCGCCGATGCGCCATCGGAAAAGGGCTTTCGGTTTATGCCGGAAACCGGGGAAGAGATTTATTCCTCGTTCCTTGGCGTGCCGATCCAGCGCGTGGGTGAGAAGCTTGGCGTGCTTGTCGTGCAGTCCAAGGTCGCCCGCAGCTATTCAGAAGACGAGATCGATGCGCTGGACGTGGTCGCCATGGTGCTGGCCGAAATGAACGAGCTGGGCGCATTTGCTGGTGATGGGGTGCAAGCGCTCCACAAAAAGCCGGTGATGTTTCGCGGCAGCACCGGTCAGGAAGGCACGGCCATGGGCCGCATCTGGCTACACGAGCCGCGCGTGGTCGTCACCAATCCCGTGGCCGATGATCCTCTGACCGAGATCGACCGCATCCGTGAGGCGGTGGGTGTCTTGCGCGTCTCGGTTGATGATCTTCTGGCGGCCGAAAGCCTTGATAAAGACCAAAAGGCCGTGCTTGAGGCATATCGCATGTTCGCCCATTCGCGTGGCTGGCTGCGCCGGATGGAGGAAGATATCCAGCGCGGCCTTTCGGCCGAGGCGGCGGTTGAGAAAGAACAATCCACCGCGCGCAATCGGCTGGAACAGGTGGATGATGCCTACCTGCGCGAACGGCTGCATGATCTCGACGATCTGTCCAACCGCCTGCTGCGCATCCTGACGGGGCAGGGCAAAGATACGGGCGCGCAGATGCCCGACAACCCGGTGCTGGTGGCGCGCAACATCGGCCCGGCTGAGCTCTTGGACTATGGGCGCAAGCTGAAAGGCGTAGTTCTGGAAGAGGGCTCTGTCGGCTCTCACGCCGCCATCGTCGCCCGCGCGCTGGCTATTCCGATGGTGATCTACGCACGCAACATCACCTCCGAGGCGCTGAACGGCGATGCCATTTTGGTCGATGGCGACCAAGGCATCGTGCATCTGCGCCCCGAAGACACCGTGTCGCGCAGCTTTCGAGACAAGATCGCCATGCAGGCCGAGGCGCAAAAGCGCTATGCCTCTTTGCGCGATCTGCCCGCCACCACCCGCGATGGGGTGTCGGTGGCCTTGCATATGAACGCAGGGCTTATGGCCGATCTGCCCAGCCTTGAAGGCTCGGGCGCCGAAGGTGTGGGCCTGTTCCGGACCGAGTTGCAATTCCTGATCCGCAACAAGATGCCCCAGCGTGGCGAGTTGGCCCAGCTTTACACCCGCGTGATGGATGCCGCCAAAGGCCGTCCCGTCGCCTTCCGCACGCTCGACATCGGGTCTGACAAGGTGCTGCCCTATATGAAACCGCAGGATGAGCCGAACCCCGCCATGGGTTGGCGCGCCATTCGGGTGGGCTTGGACAAGCCGGGTGTGTTGCGCATGCAGGTGCAGGCCCTGATCCGCGCCGCCAATGGGCGCCCGCTGTCGATCATGTTCCCCTTCATCACCGAACAAGCCGAGTTCCAAGAGGCCCGTTCGCATGTTCTGCGCGAGATCCACCGTGAGCGGTCCTTAGGCCACACAGTGCCCTCGACGCTGGAAATCGGCGCGATGCTGGAAACCCCGAGCCTTGCCTTCGCCCCGCAGTCCTTCTTCGAACTGACTGATTTCATATCGATCGGGGGCAACGACCTAAAGCAATTCTTCTTTGCCGCCGACCGCGAGAATGAACGCGTGCGCAAACGCTATGACACGCTGAACCTGTCGTTCCTGTCCTTCATCGAACAGATCGTCCAGCGCTGCGCAGTGTCGAAGACGCGGCTGTCGTTCTGCGGCGAAGACGCTGGCCGCCCGGTCGAGGCTTTGGCGCTCGCCGCGATGGGCCTGCGCGGGTTGTCGATGCGCCCGGCCTCGATAGGCCCGGTCAAGGCGCTGTTGCGCCGCGTCAAGCTCGCCGAGGCGCGCGCCGTGATCGAAGAGGCCCGCGCGGCTGGCGAGATGTCGGCGCGGCCAAGGCTGATGGACTGGCTGGCCAGCCTTCCGCAGAGCAAGGGTCCGCTTCTGCCGCCGTAAGGGGGGCTGTCGCTTTGCAGCAGCCCTTCGTCCCAAGCCTGCGCAGGTCTACGCCGATCTGGCGGCCCATTAGAGCCGCCAGAATCTGTTTTCACGGCGCCTTCATCTCGGCATAGTCACCAGCCGTCCGCAGCGTAACGGTGACCGGCGCGTCGGTGCGATTGCGCCAGAACCAGCCGTGATTTCCAGTGAAGGCGGCGGTCAGTTCGCCCGCCCGCTCTGGCACGCCACGGCCCTGTTCATAGCTGACCTTTTTGGCCGCTGCCGTCACCGTGGGTGTCGTAGTTCACGACCGATCCGTTCGCCGTCCATTCAAAACGGGCGGTCTGGCCTTCCTGCATGACCAGCTTCACTTCGATCCCCTCGCCGGGTGCAAGGCTATAGCTGACCTCGTCGCGCCAGCCAGAGGCGGCATCAGAAAGGGCGGTATCTGCCGCCGCCGTTTCGGCAGGGGCAGATTCGGCTCCCATATCTGGGGCCGGGGGCGGCGCAGGGGCCGGTCCGGGTGCTGCCGCAGCCACCTCTGCCGGTGGAGCCGGGATTTCGGTCAGTGCCGCAGGCGCGCCGATCACGGCGCCAATCGCGGCCAGTTGCGCCTCGATCCGTTCCAGCCTGTCCAATATGGCCGGGTCAAGTGTCGCAACTGCACCCGCACCCGCCTCGTCCGCCTCGTCCTCTGCATAAAGCTGCTGCTTGATCTGCCCCATCTCGGTAAGCCCCAGAACCGCGCCGAACCCTGTCGGATCGATCCCGTATTCTGCGGGCAGGTAGACGATGGTCAGCATGGCCACCGCCGCCCCGCTTGCAATAAGCGTCGAGCGGATCAGGCCGCCGGAGGTCGCTTCCACCCCGCGGATATGGCCTGCTGTGTCACGCGTCTGGGCCCGTTCGGGACGCGCGGCTTGCGAGGCGCGGGTTATGTCCAATTTGGTGTTCATGGAATGCTCCCTCAAGCCAGTGCCAGACCGATGAGCTGGAAGCCCATCAGGTAGGCCCCAAGGCCGATCATGATGACATTTGCGGTATAGGCCTGACGGCCAAAGGACGGTGACGCGCGCCAGCGCTGCATGAAGAGCAGGATGAGCGCGAGGGCGGTGAGTTGCCCCAGTTCCACACCGACATTGAACGCGATGAGGTTCACCAACAGCCCATCTGGCGCGATATTGTATTCGATGATCTTCGAGGCAAGGCCGAAGCCGTGCAGAAAGCCGAAGACCAGCGTTGCCACCCGTGTATCCGGCTGCACCCCGAACCACATACGAAAGGCCCCGAGATTGTCGAGCGCCTTGTAGATGACCGAAAATCCGATGATCGCGTCGATGATATAGGCGTTGATGCCGAAGTTGAACCAGACGCCAAGGATCATCGTCGTGGAATGGCCGATGGCGAAGAGGGTGACGTAAAGCCCGATCTCGCGCATCCCATAAAGGAAAAAGATCACCCCGAAGAGGAAAAGGATGTGGTCATAGCCCGTGACCATGTGCTTCGCCCCCAGATAGAGGAACGGGATGATATGCGGCCCGGTGATTTCCTGAATATAGCCCTTGTCGCCAAGGGTGACGGCATGTGCCAGCGCCGCGCCCGCCCAAAGGAGCGATACGGCAAGGATGGCAAACACCGCCCAGACGCGCTGTGGCGCGGGATCAGATAATGTCATGATATGCTTCCGTTCTTTGAGTGCCAAATCTCGTGGTGCGCCTGTGCAAGGCGCACCGCAGTGAGGGATCGGTCAACTCAAGCGGGGCGGGCGGCGCGGACCGTCTCGGATGGTGCTGTCACGCGGGTTGGCCTGTGCGGTCCAGGTCTTGCGCGCAGGTGGCGGGTCCAGGTCCGTGACCGAAGGCAAGATCACGGTCGGGGTATGGTCGTGGTCAGTCGCGTCGTGGTGGTCGTGGTGGTCGTGGTCGGTCGCGTGCCCATGGGCGCGATGGTCGGCGTGCCAAGCGGCATGATCGGCCTCTATCGCAAGCTGGCCTGGGCCATGGGTCAGGGCCCAGAAAAGCGGTGCCAGTGCAAGCGCGCCAAGCAACACACATGCTGCCATCACCGCCATGATCGCCCTGACCTTGCCCATTTGCCCTTTTCGCGCCCCAACCCGCACCCCAACCCGCACCCCGGCCCAGTTGATCCTCATTAGGCGCTTTGCAGGTTTATGACAGCCCCGACGGGCAGCGCAAGCGTCGCCGCCGTGATCTAGGCAGGGCCCTGCTGCCTTTGCAAGGTCAGTCGCCTACAGCCGCGATGGCTTGCCGCGCGGCCAGCGCGCGCCGGACGGCCACGACGCGCGACCGGGGCACTGGCACGGTAATCCCATTGCGCAGCGTAAGTCGCGGCCCGCCGCCCGCCGGTTTCTCAAGGCTCAGGACATGGCCGATGTTCACCCACCATGAGCGGTGAATCTGCATGCCATTCAGACCGCCCAGATCGTCAGAGGCATCGCTCATTCGCATCAGAACCAGCCGATTGCCCAAAGAGGTATAGACCCTGACGTAATGGTCCTGCGCCTGCACGGCGATGATGTCACGGCCCAGTTCGGGCGGTAGCCGCGCGAAAAGCCCGGCTGCCGCATCGGGGGCGGTCGCCCGCAAGGTTTGGTCTCGAACCGGCATAACAAGCTGCACCAGCACGCTGATCCCGATCACCGTCGGCGCGGTATAGGGCAAAAGACCAACGACGCCGGAAGGCGGCAAGGCAAGCTCCGCAAGCCACATTCCCACGGCCACAAGACCGGTCACCGGCACGATACCCAAGGTGCCCGCCACCGCTCCGATGGCCGCGCGCGGCCAGCCGGGCCGGCAAATCGCTTCGATCAGCCGGTTCAGCGCCGAGATCATCAGCGCGCTCGGTACCCCGACAAAGCCCCAATAAGCGATGCGGGCGGGCAAGGCCAAAGCGTCCAGCGTATAGAAGGGGCCTGCCAGAGCGACCAGCAGGACCACGGCCAGAGTCACCCCCCAAAGCCGACGGTCGCGCATTGCTCCTGCCATTTCGCGAAGCGCCAACTGCCCAGCCTGCAGCTTGGCGCGAATTTCCAGTCGCTTCACGAAACCGTCCTTTACCCTCAAATGCCTGTCCCCTAGCCCTAGCTAATCCTCAACCTACTGGCGAGACAAGATGCGACAGATGACGCAAATGGCCATCGATGCTCAGGATATTGGCAAGCGGTTTGGCAGTGTGACAGCAGTCGACACGCTGTCCCTTACCCTTGAACCCGGCGAGGCGCTGGGCCTTTTGGGGCCGAACGGCGCAGGCAAGTCAACGGCGCTTGCCATGCTGACGGGACTGCGCGTGCCCGATACGGGCGAGGTGCGGATTTTCGGGCATCGGCCCGGCAGTGCCAAGGCCCGCGCCCGGATGGGCGTCACGCCGCAGACAGCCGGATTCCCCGGCCAGCTGACCCCGCGCGAGCTGCTCAACTATGCGCAGGCCCGTCGAGGGGACCGCGCTCGCTATGACGATGTTATCACCGCTTTCGGGCTTGGCCCCTTGCTTGACCGTCGCCTTGCGGGATTTTCGGGTGGCGAGGTACGCAGGGTGGCGCTGGCGCTTGCGTTTCTGGGGCGTCCCGGTCTGGTCTTTCTGGATGAACCAACCGCAGGACTGGACATCGCGGCGCAAGAGGCCTTTGCCCTGACCGCCCGCGCCTTTGTGAAGAATGGCGGCGCCCTGATCCTGACGTCGCATTACTGGGCCGAGATCGAAACCATCTGTGACCGCATCACCATGATCGACAAGGGTCGCAAGGTGCTGGACGGCAGTCTGGCCGAAATGCGCGCCCGGATGCAGGCCCGGCTTGTCCGCTTTGCCCTTCCAGAAGGTGATCAGCCGCCTGATTGGCTGCCCGCGCGGCGGCAGGGCAATCATTGGTGCGTCGAGACTGAGGACAGCGACAGCATGCTGCGCCGCATGGCGGGCGAAGGCCTTGGCTTTCGCGACCTGACGGTCAAGCCGCTCGATCTTTCCGACATCATTGCCCGCATCGCCCGAAAGGACATCCCATGACGCTTCGCCAGCTTTCTGCCGAACTCGCGCTTGTGCTGCGCGTGCTGTTGCGCCAGCCGGGGTTCTGGGTGCCGACCGTGCTGTTTCCAGCCATGCTTTACAGCTTTTTCGGCGCGGGTCTGGCGGGGCAAGGACCGGCGGCGGCCTACGCCATGGCCTCCTTTGCCGTTTATGCCGTGCTTGGGGTTGGGTTTTATCAGTTTGGCGTGACGGTCGCCCAAGACAGGGCAGACCCTTTCATCCGCTGGCAGCGACTGTTGCCGGGGTCGGCCTTTGCGCCCTGGGCGGCGCGGGTGCTGGCCGCGATCGGGTTTTCGGCGCTCGCCTTGCTCTTGGTGCTTGCCTTGGGCAAGGTGCTGGGCGGGGTTGTGCTGGCCGATGCCAGCGCTTGGGCGCGGCTTGTTGTCGTGACCCTCCTTGCCGCGCTGCCAGCAACCCTGATGGGCATAGCGTTGGGTGCGCTGGTCTCGGCGCGGGCGGCGGTGCCGCTGGCCAATCTGGTGTTTCTTCCCTTGGCCTATCTTGGCGGCTTGTGGATGCCCCCGCATCTGTTGCCCGATGCCGTGGCCACCCTTTCGGTCTGGACCCCGACCCGCGCCATGGCGGAACTGGCCTGGGCCGCGCTTGACTGTCGCGCACTTCCCTTGCGCTATCTGGGCGTATTGACCTTCTGGACGGCGTTGGCCGCTGGTATCAGCACCACGGCTCTTGCGCGCCAGAACCGGGCACAGTTTGGCTAGCCGGGTCAGGGCGGCGCCCAGCAAGGGGCACGACGTGCCCCCGTTGACCTTTCCCCCTGCCCATCGTGTCCACCGCACATGGGGCGCTTCCGGCGAAAAATCCCCGCGGGAGCAAGATGAGCCTTCGAATCAGGCCATCGCGATGGAAGATCGCACGGCAACCAGACGTGACCGGCGGCGGCTCGGGTTGGGTTGCGGCAGCGACGATACCGGCAAATCCCCGGTCAGCAATGCGCGATAAACAGCCAAGACGCCGGGCCGCAGATAGGGTGACCAATGCGAAACGCGTTTGCAGGCCGGAGACACCTCGTGGCCCATCCGTGAGAGCGCGCCCAAGGTCAAAGGGCTGTCGATCCACAAATCGCGCCAGTTGGGCCGGGTCTGCCCCAAACCCTGCCCGATCGATGTCCGCATGCCGCCATGGACCAACCATTCAAAACAGGCATCGAACAAGTCATTCTCGCGTGTCGCGACATTAACAACGCTCGCCGCGCGCCCGGCGGGGCTGTCCAGCGCGGCTAGCGCTAGGCCCCGCTCTTCGGCCCCAGCCAGCAAGATGAGATGTCGCAGATCACCAGCGCCAGCCTCGCGCAGGGCCGCCAATGCCACCCTTGCGCCCAGCGAATGCGCAACCACATCCAAGCATCGCCCCCGCGCGTGCAAGATCCCCGCAAGCTCCGCCAGCGCCGCACCTGCCCGCGCAGCCTTGGCATGGGCCTGCCACAGGTTACCTCGGGCATGCCAGCCAAAGGCAATCGCCAAACCCTGTCGTCCATCCAAACCTAGGTGGCGGGGCCAACTGATTGCCTTGGCATCTGGAACATCGGGATAGAGCGCAAGGATGTGTCGGTGCGGGCAGTCCGGCCCCAATCCCGGCGAAAAACTATAGCCATGCACCAAGGCCACCACAGGTGCCCCCTCTGGCAGGGCGTCCAAGGCGCTCACAAGTCTGTCGTGATCCAAGGAAAGACCGTCATGCGTCAGATTTGCGCGGATCGGTGGCAAGGGCGGCATCGCAACGGTCCCAGATATCGCTTCTGGCTCGACTCTATACGTTCCCTGCGACCACCAGATGAAATTGGCATGTCTGCCAGATGACAGAGCAAAGGTTCGCCCTCTCCCTGTTGACCTTTCCCCCTCCTCATCGTATCCACCAGCCCGTGGCGCTTTGATACCGGATTGCGGGCCACGTTAAACATACCGCTAAAAAGGGACACGGATGCAAATGCCCCCGGACCCTTTGGTTTCGGGGTTTTTCTTTGGGCCGGAGGCGCGCCATGACAGACGGTTGGAAAACACGCACCAAGCTTGTGCATGACGGCATCCGCCGCAGCCAATATGGCGAGATGGCCGAGGCGATCTTCCTGACCCAAGGCTTTGCCTACCCTTCTGCCGAGGCTGCCGAGCAGCGCTTTATCAAGGCGGGCGAGGATGAGTTCATCTACGCCCGCTACGGCAACCCTACCGTGCGCATGTTCGAGGACCGCATCGCGGCACTGGAAGGCACCGAGGTCGCCTTTGCCTGTGCCTCTGGCATGGCCGCGGTCAATGGTGCGCTTACCTCGATGCTGCGCGCGGGCGATCATGTGGTGTCCTCACGTGCCCTCTTCGGCTCGTGCCTTTACATCTTGGAAGAGGTGCTGACCCGCTATGGCGTCAACGTTACCTTCGTCGATGGCGCAGACCTTGACCAGTGGCGCACCGCTGTCACCCCCGCCACCAAGGCGGTGTTTTTCGAGAGCATGTCGAACCCGACGCTGGAGCTGGTTGATATCCGGTCTGTGTCCGAAATTGCCCATGCCGCTGGCGCGATCGTGATCGTCGACAACGTCTTCGCGACCCCGATCTTTTCCCGCGCCGTCGATCAGGGCGCGGATGTCGTGGTCTATTCCACCACCAAACACATTGACGGGCAGGGCCGCGCGCTGGGCGGCGTGATTTGTGGGCGTGAGGAGTTCATCCGCAAGACGGTGGAAACCTATATGAAACACACTGGCGGTTCGATGAGCCCCTTTACCGCCTGGATGCACCTCAATGGCATGGCGACGCTCGATCTGCGCTGCCGGGCCATGGCGGACTCGGCACTGACGGTGGCCAAGGCGCTGGAAGGCGATGCCCGTCTGTCGCGCGTGATCTTCCCCGGCCTTGCCAGCCACCCCCAGCACAGCCTTGCCATGGAGCAAATGGGCTCGGGCGGCACGCTGGTGGCTTTTGACATCAAGAGCGGCAAAGAGGCCGCTTTCCGCTTTATGAACGCGCTCAAGATTGCGACGATCTCGAACAATCTGGGGGACGCGAAAACCATCGCCACCCATCCGGCGACCACCACCCACCAGCGCCTTGCCCCAGAAATGAAGGAGAAGCTGGGCATCACGCCTGGACTGATCCGGCTTTCGGTCGGGTTGGAAGATGCGGGCGATCTGATTGGCGATCTGATGCAGGCGCTCGATCACGTCTGATCTGTCGGAAACGAATCGGAATTTGTCCCTTTTCCTCTTCTTTCCCCGGGTGGCGGCCCCTACATTCAGATCTTACGCGGGAATACCTTCCGCGCCACTGATCCGGACCAAGATCCTGTCCGTATTCCTGATGATATTGACGGCGGCCCGCTGCCCGAACCGAAAGGACGCGATATGAACCTGCACCTGTCTGACAAAGACACCCGCCCCGGGCGCACCGAGGCCGAAGCAGCCCTGGCCACGCTGCGGCTCTGGGCGGCACGCGCCTCTGAGGCCGAGATCGTGGGGCTGGATCCGCAGGCTGGCGCGCTTTTGGGGCAGGGCTATCCGATCCTTTCGCGCGACTATCCGACCGAGTTCCGCGCCGATGCGACCTATAAAGACACACTGCCCGATCTGCAGAACGGCCCGGCCAGCCTGATCCGGGGTGCCAAGCAGACCATCCAGCACGTTGGTATTTCCAACTTTCGCCTGCCGATCCGGTTCAAGACCCGCAACAATGGCCCGGTGATCTTGGAGGCCAGCGTGACCGGCACCGTGTCATTGGAGGCGGAAAAGAAGGGCATCAACATGAGCCGCATCATGCGGTCCTTTTATGCCCATTCCGAAAAAGATTTCTCGTTTGGCGTGATCGAACATGCGCTGAACGACTACAAACGCGATCTTGAAAGCTTTGATGCCCGTATCCAGATGCGCTTTTCGTTCCCGGTCAAGGTGGACAGCCTGCGATCGGGCCTGTCGGGGTGGCAGTATTATGACATCGCGCTGGAACTCGTGGATGTTGCAGGTGTGCGCAAGCATCTGATGCATCTTGATTTTGTCTATTCCTCCACCTGCCCGTGCAGCTTGGAACTCTCCGAACACGCCCGCCAGACGCGTGGCCAGCTGGCTACGCCCCATTCGCAGCGCTCGGTCGCCCGCATCTCGGTGGAATTGACGGGGGCGAAATGCCTTTGGTTCGAAGACCTGATCGAAATCGCCCGCGAGGCAGTGCCGACTGAAACGCAAGTGATGGTCAAGCGCGAGGATGAGCAGGCATTTGCCGAGTTGAACGCCGCCAACCCGATCTTTGTCGAAGATGCCGCCCGCAGCTTCTGTGCATCCCTTTTGAAAGACGACCGGATCGCCGATTTCCGTATTGTCGCCAGCCATCAGGAATCTTTGCACAGTCATGATGCGGTTTCGGTCCTGACCGAAGGCCCGACCTTCGCGGCGACCTCGCTTGATCCCCGGCTTTTTGCCAGCCTCTATCACGTCGGCTGATCTGACACGGCGCGTCGAAGCCCGTTCCGGGCGTTTCTTGCGTGTGGCATCCATGCCCTGCCAAGGCCACCCTTTGACGGGGCGGCCGTTTCACCCTATGCCTTGGCGCCATGATTGATCTGCGGCCGATCTTTTACGTGGTGGGGCGTGTCCTCGTGGTGCTGGCCATTCTGATGTTGGCTCCGGCCATCATCGACTGGCGTGCCGGGCTTGAGAATGGCGCTGACTTTCTGGAATCAGCAATTATCACTGGTGCGGTGGGTCTTATGCTGTCGGTGGCCACCGCCAATGGTCTGGCTGGTGGGCTGAACGCCCGTCAGGCCTATCTGATGACCGCGATGATTTGGGGATTTGTGCCCATGTTCGGCGCGCTGCCGTTCATGCTGGGCGCGCCGAACCTGTCTTTCACCGACGCTTATTTCGAATCCGTCTCGGGCATCACTACCACCGGATCGACGGTGATCATCGGTCTTGAAAACCTGCCGCTAGGCATGAACCTGTGGCGTGGCATGCTGAACTCGCTTGGCGGGCTTGGGATTGCCTTTGTCGCTATGATCTTCCTGCCCGTGCTGCGGGTGGGCGGCATGCAGTATTTCAAGACCGAAGGCTTTGACACATTCGGCAAGGCGCTGCCCCGTGCCACCGACATCGCGCGGCAACTGGTCATCGTATATTTCGGCCTGACGCTGGCGTGTATCCTTTCCTTCCGCCTCTTGGGCATGAACGAACTCTCCGCCGTGGTGAATGGCATGACGACCGTCGCCACAGGTGGATTTTCCGACTCCGACGCTTCGTTCAGCCGCTTTGGCGCACCCATCCAATACACCGCGGCCTTCTTCATGGTGATCTCAAGCCTTCCCTATATCCGCTATGTGCAACTCCTCAACGGTCAGGCCCGGCCCATTTGGCAAGACAGCCAGATCCGCGCCTATCTGACATGGATCGCCGTTGCGGTCAGCACCGTGACCCTTTGGCGTCTGGTGAGCGCGGGCGGCAGCGTTGAGGTGACCTTCCGTGAGGCGCTGTTCAACCTGATCTCCATCATGTCCTCGACTGGCTTTGGGGCTGGCAGCTTTTCGACCTGGGGCGGTTACATGTTGATCGTGGCCTTCCTGATAGGCATTGTTGGGGCCTGCTCTGGCTCTTCAGCCTCTGGGCTTTCGGTCTTTCGCGTGCAGATCGCGGCGTCGGCCCTGATCGCGCAAATCCGCCAGATCGCCTCGCCGTCAAAGGTGGTGCCCGTGCGCTATGAGGGCCGGACGGTTGGCGAGGATGTGATCTCGGGGCTTATTCTTTTCATTACCAGCTTTGTGCTGTTGATGGGAGTTATGACGGTAACGCTCACATTGATGGGGCTTGACCCAATGTCGGCGCTCTGGGGTGTTTGGACATCGATCGGCAATGTTGGTTACGGCATGGGGCCTTTGGCCTCTCGCACCGGCACGCTGATGGAATATCCCGATGCAGCGAAATGGGTGCTGATCTTGGCAATGATCATGGGCCGGCTGGGGCTGATGGCGATCTTCGTTCTGTTCCTGCCTCGCTTTTGGCGCGACTAGCGTCGCGCCTGCACGGCGGTTAGGCCGCTCTCATTCAGCCCAGCACAACACCTGAACCGTCATCCCAAGCGCCGCCGCGTTCAGTGCGTCCGGGGATAAGGGCGTGCCGCTTTCAGCCGGGCCACCCGCGATGGCCAGACCCGCCCCTTGCACCAGTGCACCAAGGCTTGCCGCATCGGCAGCCAGCGCCATGCCCTCGGGCAGTTGCCGCCTCGAATCTGCCGGAACCGGCACCAAGACGCCAATCACGCCGCCTGCGTCATCCAGAACTGGGCCGCCCATATCCCCAGCCATCACCGGGGCCAAAAGTCGCACCCGGCCCGGCTCGCCCATCAATCCCTCAGCCGCCTCAAAGGTGCCAAAGGTCAGGACCGCCGCTGGCAGCCGCTCACCATATGAGAACCCTGCCACCGAAATCTCTGATCCGCTGCGCGGGCTGGCGGTTGCCAGTCGCGCCAACGCGCGCGGCGCCAACGCCGCCTTGGGCGTCAAAAGCGCCAACCCTGCCGCCCCATCCTCGGCCGCCACCTCGGCTACGGTCTCGGCGCCGATGGTCACCTTGGCGCAGCCCGCCACATTGGCGAGCGCGGTGGCGACATGCCCGGTTTGGTCGACAAACACCCCAGACGCGACCCGCGCCGGCTTGCGCAGTTCCAGCCCCGACAGCATGCCGCTGAGCGCCGCTTCCTCCATCGGCACCAAACCTGGGTCCAGCGCTTTGCCGCCCACGGCCCGGAACGACGATTGCAATACCGGAAGAATCCGGCTCATCCGGTCGGAATCCGCAGGGTGCCAGACTGCAAGATACCCTTTCACCATCCCGTCACGGGTTTCGGCAAAGGCCAAACTTTCCACCTTGCCGGACGCCGCCCGAATGGTGAACGACGTCTCACCCAGGGATCGCTCACCCGTCTCTGGCACCGCCTCCAGCGTCTGCAAGATGTCATAAAGCCCAGCCAGCGCCTCAGTCCCGCCAGGTTCGAAAATCAACAAAACCCGCAGGCCAGAGCCGTTTTTTTCGGCAAAATGTACGAAGGGAGGTTCGTAATGGTCAAATACCACCAGCGACAGCGGTAGGGTGATCTCAATCCCAGCCTCGGCCTCGGTCACACTTTCAAAGCCGAACTCGGCCAGATCGGCGGCATGATTGGCCACCAGTGTCGCCCGCTGGCGTGTGGTCAGAACGCCTGTTGGCTCAAAACCGCTCGCCTCTTGCCAAGCCGACATCGACGCCCGTGTGCCCTGCCCAAACGCGCCGTCAATGCCGCTGGTGTAAAAGCCATACCACTTCAGCGCCTCTTGCAGCGTCATGCGCTCGTCCCGGCTCAGCTCTGATTCTGAGGCGCGTGCCTCACGCAGTGTCTCATCCGGCTCGCTGGCCAACGGCGCAGGCTCGATGGTTTCGGGCGCCACTGTCTCGATCTCCACCGCGGCTGGCTCCACGGTCTCAGCAACTGGCACCTCAGTCGCAATCGGTTCGCTCTCCACCGGTTCTCGTTCCACGGCCAGATTCTCTAGAACCCCGGTAAAGCCCGCGCCATCGGTCACAAACGCATCCCCCGGAACCTGACCTGAGCGGCGCAACTTGGCCAACCGACCGGCCGCCGCCTCGGGGCTATAGGGGCCAAGAACAATGGCATGCCATGACCGCCCTTTGAACACTGCCACATCGGCAAATTCGGCGGCATAAGCCTCGGCGCGGGCACGCGCGGTCGCTTCGGACGGGTAGGATTCAATCTGGATCCAAGTCTGCTCTGCGGCCGCCTCTTGGGCATGGACCATCGGGGCCAACGTCAAGCTCAGCGCCAAGGCCAAGGCATACCACCGAGAACTCATTTTCCCCCCATCGCGCCCGGTTTTCTGGGCGGCACTTTTGCATCAAATCTCTTTTGGCCAACCTTGGCAGGCCGCTTGTCGAATACAAGGGCCAAGGCCGGGAATCACAGCCCTCCATTGACCCTTTGTCGCCTCTTGCCTATGGAAGAGCAGCATTTCAAGAGGCTGGCCATGTCTGACCCGATCAAAGCCCCGCGATCCTTTCAGGAAATCATCCTGAGGTTGCAAACCTACTGGGCTGCGCAGGGCTGTGCGATCCTGCAGCCGTATGATATGGAGGTGGGAGCAGGCACATTTCACCCGGCCACCACGCTGCGCTCGCTCGGCTCCAAACCCTGGGCTGCGGCCTATGTGCAGCCCTCGCGCCGCCCGACCGATGGGCGCTACGGCGAAAACCCCAACCGCTTGCAGCACTATTATCAATATCAGGTCATCATCAAGCCATCGCCCCCCGACATGCAGGACCTGTATCTTGGATCCTTGCGCGCCATCGGCATCGATATGGCCCTACATGACATCCGCTTTGTCGAGGATGATTGGGAAAGCCCGACCTTGGGCGCATGGGGCTTGGGCTGGGAGGTGTGGTGCGACGGCATGGAAGTGTCGCAGTTCACCTATTTCCAACAAGTCGGCGGCCATGATTGCAAACCGGTCTCGGGCGAGCTGACCTATGGTCTGGAACGCTTGGCCATGTATGTCTTGGGCATCGATCACGTCATGGACATGCCTTTCAACGACCCCGCCGCGCCGATTGCACTGACCTATGGCGACATCTTCCGCCAGACCGAAGAAGAATACTCGCGCCACAACTTTGACGGCGCGACGACCGAGATGCTGTTTCAGCACTTCAAAGACGCCGAGGCGGAATGTGAGCACCTTCTGGCCTTTGAACCCGACGACCCGAAATCGGGCAAGCGCATTATCATGGCACACCCGGCCTATGACCAGACTATCAAGGCCAGCCATCTGTTCAACCTTCTTGACGCCCGCGGCGTGATTTCGGTCACCGAACGCCAAGCCTATATTGGCCGCGTCCGCGCACTGGCCAAGAAATGCGCCGACGCCTTCCGCCAAACGGTGGCAGGGGCGGATGCCTGATGGGAAAGATTGTTGGGGTTTTTATCTTGTTGATTTCCTTGGTCGCAGGTGTCGCAGTTTATTACCTGCAAGAATACGCCTATTACCGCGAGGCCGCTTTCACACCTGGCACCGAAATCTTGCTGACGCCGATTGAAAGCGACAGCCCAGAACCGATTTTGGCTGAGGGTATCACCGGGATCGACGCCGACAGTAGTCCGCTTCGTTTTCGCGCCTGTTTCCGCACGCCTTTGACCCAAGGCATGTTGTCGGAAACCTATCGCGCCTATGAGGGCGCCACGCCGCTCAACGCACCCTCATGGTTCGATTGCTTCGATGCGGATGAGATCGGCGCGGCCCTTGAAAACGGTCAAGCGCTGGCCTTCCTGTCGCAATCGAATATCGCCCCGGATGTTGACCGCGTCGTCGCCGTTTTCGCCGATGGCCGCGCCTTCGCATGGCATCAATTCCGCCCCGGCGCGCTGGAGGGCAAATGATGGCCCGGCCTTCCCCCTTTGCCAAATCCGAACGGATCTGAACCGATGCCCGACCTTCTGATCGAACTCTTCTCCGAAGAAATCCCCGCCCGGATGCAGGCCCGCGCGCGGGAGGATCTGAAATCCTTGGTCACCAATGGCCTTGTCGAGGCCGGTCTGACCTATGCCTCTGCCGGCGCCTTTTCCACCCCGCGCCGCCTGACGCTGGTGGTTGACGGGCTGACAGCCGCATCAAAGCCCTTGCGCGAAGAACGCAAAGGCCCCTCCGCCGCTGCCCCCGCCGCGGCGATTGAGGGCTTCTTGCGCTCCACCGGTCTTAGGCTCGATCAACTCGAACGCCGCGCGGACAAAAGGGGCGAAACGCTTTACGCCATTGTCGAAAAGCCCGGCCGACCGGCTGCAGACATCATCGCAGAGGTGTTGGAAACTACCATCCGCACGTTCCCATGGCCCAAATCCATGCGCTGGGGGTCCGGCACGTTGAAATGGGTGCGCCCCTTGCACACCATCCTGTGCATCCTGTCGGATGAAGGCGGCAGCACCGTTGTGCCCCTGACGGTTGATGGTATCACAGCCTCCAACACCACCGAAGGCCACCGCTTCCTCTCGCCCGGTCGCTTTGCCGTCACCGGGTTTGATGATTACGCGGTGAAGCTCAAACGCGCTCATGTCGTCCTCGACAGCGCCGAGCGTGAGGCCGCCATTTGGCAAGGGGCGCAGAACCTTGCCTTTGCCGCTGGCATGGAGGTGGTTGAAGACATGGGCCTGCTGGCCGAGGTTGCAGGTCTGGTTGAATGGCCCGTCCCCCTGATGGGCCGCATCGACGCGGCCTTTTTGCACCTGCCGCCCGAGGTTTTGCAGACGTCGATGAAAGAGCATCAAAAGTTCTTCTCAGTCAATAACCCCAAGACCGGCCGGATTGAAGCCTTTGTCACCGTCGCCAACACCCAACCCGCCGACCATGGGGTGACGATCCTGAAGGGCAATCAAAAGGTGCTGACCGCCCGCCTGTCGGATGCGCGGTTCTTCTATGACAATGACCTGCGCGTGGCCCGCGCTGGCATGGGGGAATGGCTGGACGGGCTGAAGGCCGTGACCTTCCACAACAAGCTTGGCTCACAGGCCGACCGCATCGCGCGCATCGCGGCCCTGGCCCGCGAAATCGCCCCGCTCGTCGGCGCGGATGCCGACCTCGCCGAACAGGCAGCACAGCTGGCCAAAGCCGACCTGCGCTCGTCCATGGTCGGTGAATTTCCCGAACTGCAGGGCCTGATGGGCATGTATTACGCCCGTGCGGCAGGTCTGCCCGACGCCGTGGCACTGGCCGCCCGCGATCACTATTCGCCGCTCGGCCCCTCGGATGCCGTGCCAACCGACCCGGTCTCGGTTGCTGTGGCGCTGGCCGACAAGATCGATACGCTGACCGGTTTCTGGGCGATACCCGATGAGCCGACAGGTTCAAAAGACCCCTATGCGCTTCGTCGCGCGGCCTTAGGCGTCATTCGACTAATACTCCAGAACGGGTTACGTTTCAGAATTGCGACAGGCGTTCCGCAATCCGATGCAGAACTGATTCAACCCGGAGAGTTCTCTATACTTGAACTCGCGTACTTAGCGCATCTTGATCTTGAGCAGCCCAATAGGCTCAGAGCGAACTACTATCAGTTGCGAGATTTTGCGCGGCTTGTTGGGGCAGCTTCGATTGATCCAGACAATCGATATTGCAAACAAACTCTTGAAGGGTTTGAAAAGGGCAATCGCGTTCAAAGCCTCCTCTCCTTCTTCCACGACCGCCTCAAAGTCTTCCTCAAAGACCAAGGCGTCCGCCATGACGTCATCGACGCCTGCCTCGCCATGCCCGGCAATGACGACCTGACGCTGCTGGTGAACCGCGCCCAAGCCCTTGCCGCCTTCCTCAAGACCGAGGACGGCCCGAACCTCCTGCAAGGCTACAAACGCGCCAATACGATCCTGACCCAAGCCGAACAAAAGGACGGCGTCGAATACTCCTTCGGCGCGGACATCAAATTCGCCGAAACCGACGAAGAGCGCGCCCTCTTCACCGCCCTTGATACCGCCGAGGCCGCCATCACCCCCGCCATGGCCACCGAGGACTTCCCCGCGGCAATGCAGGCGATGGCCAAACTCCGTGCCCCGATCGACGCCTTCTTTACCGCCGTTCAGGTCAATTCCGACAACCAAATCGTGCGCCGCAACCGGCTGAATCTCTTGCACCGCATCCGGGCCATCTGCTCGGGCGTGGCCGACCTGACCAAAATCGAAAGCTAAGGCCCTTCAACGTGGCTCAAATATCCCGGGGTCCGGGGCAGTGCCCCGGGGCGACATCCGCAGGCGGTACAGCTTTATGGCTTTGCTCTCTCAATGCAACGGCCCGGCCCTCGCAAGCGTGTTCGGGAGTTTGGCGCTGAAAACAGTCTACTGGACTGTTTTCTCCCCGACCAAAGGCCGGGGTCGCGCCTCACCCCAGCGGACCCGGTCGCCGCTCTTCAGTCAACAGCACATTGGCCTCCACCTGACCCAAACCGGGCAAGGTCATGATCCGGCGACGCAGCACCCGCTCGAAATCCGCAATGTCCCGCGCCACCACCCGCAGGCGGTAATCAAAAAGCCCCAGTACGTGCTGCACCACCTGCACCTCTGGGATTGCTGTCACCGCGCGCTCGAAATCTTCAAGGCTCACCCGCCCCTTGGTGGCCAGTTTCACCCCCAAAAACACCGTCACCCCAAACCCAAGTGCCGCGCGGTCCACCTCCATCCGCAGGCCGGTCAGAATACCCGCCTCCTCCATCCGGCGCACGCGGCGCCATGCGGCGGGCTGGCTTAGACCAAAGCGCCGCCCCAACTCGCCCGCCGACACATCGCCCTCCAGCGACAAGGCCCGCAACATGGCGCGGTCGGTGTCGTCAAGATCAATCAAAGCGGCAATCCTTCGCTGTCCTTGATGGTGGAAATCAGCATCAAGGCATCCACCTCGGCGATATGGGGCAGAGCCAGAATCCGAGCGCGGTAAACCTCTTGGTAATGGGCCATATCGCGGGCAATCACGTTCAGCCGCACATCGACCCGGCCCAGAAAGGTTTCAATCGCCACCACCTCGGGCACCCCGCGGGCAGCCTCGATGAACTCGTCAAAGGCGCGAGGGTTGGTCTTGTCCAACGTGAAACGCAGGCTGACCTCAACGCTATAGCCAAGGCCGCCCCAGTCAATCGCGGCTCGCACGGCGCGGATCACCCCGCCTTCGCGCAGACGCTCCAGCCGGCGGCCCAGTGTTGCCAAGGTGACCCCGGCGCGTTCAGCCCACAAGGCGCGCGGTGCCAAAGGTTCGGCCAAGGCCTGCCGCAAGATCCGCCGGTCAGTGTCGTCAATCTGCATGATCGGCGCATGTTCCTGGTTTTTTATGAATGAAATGTCGCATATACTGGCCATTTCGTCAAACTATGCACAAGATAACGCTGAAAAACCCCTATTGTCGCCCCATCAATCAATGGAGAACCGCCCATGCGCGTTTATTATGATCGTGACTGCGACATCAACCTTATCAAAGACAAGAAAGTCGCCATCCTTGGCTATGGCTCTCAGGGCCACGCCCACGCGCTGAACTTGCGCGATTCCGGCGCCAAGAACCTCGTCGTCGCCCTGCGCGAAGGCTCGCCTTCCGCCAAGAAAGCCGAAGGCGAAGGCCTGAAGGTCATGGGCATTGCCGAAGCCGCTGCTTGGGCTGACCTCATCATGTTCACCATGCCCGACGAACTGCAGGCCGCGACCTACAAGAAATACGTCCACGACAACATCCGTGATGGCGCTGCGATTGCCTTTGCCCATGGCCTGAACATCCACTTCGGCCTGATTGAAACCAAACCCGGCGTTGACGTCATCATGATGGCCCCCAAAGGCCCCGGCCACACCGTGCGCGGCGAATACACCAAGGGCGGCGGCGTGCCCTGCCTTGTGGCTGTGCATCAGGATGCAACCGGCAAGGCGATGGAAATCGGCCTGTCCTATTGCTCGGGCATCGGTGGCGGCCGTTCGGGTATCATCGAGACGAACTTCCGCCAGGAATGTGAAACCGACCTCTTCGGCGAACAGGCCGTGCTGTGCGGTGGCCTTGTTGAACTGATCCGCATGGGCTTTGAAACCCTGGTCGAAGCTGGCTACGAGCCTGAAATGGCCTATTTCGAATGCCTGCACGAGGTGAAACTGATCGTGGATCTGATCTATGAAGGCGGCATCGCCAACATGGACTACTCGATCTCGAACACCGCCGAATATGGCCAATATGTTTCTGGCCCGCGAATCCTGCCCTATGACGAGACCAAGGCCCGTATGAAAGCCGTGCTGACCGATATCCAAACCGGCAAATTCGTGCGTGACTTCATGCTGGAGAATGCTGTTGGCCAGCCCACGATCAAGGCCTCGCGTCGTTCCAACGACGAACACCAGATCGAACTGGTGGGCAAGAAGCTGCGCGACATGATGCCGTGGATTTCCAAGGGCAAGATGGTCGACAAGTCGCGGAATTAATTCATTAAAGCACAAGACTTGCCCTAAGTACAAATCGATCCGCCCATGAGTATACTCATGGGCGGAGAGGTCACGAAGTTTAAGCTCTACATTGCGCCAATCATATACATGTCATGGCTCTTCATCGGAATCGTTGCTTCTGTTTTGAACGAGAAAGTGGCTTGACCCCAAAATGACTTCATGTCGGCCTATCCCAGTGATGTTCAAAACGGCGACCTTCTTTTCGTAGCAGCCGTTTTCTTGACGATCTTTTTCTCGTTGGGGCTTGTTGCCGCCGTCCTGGGCGCTGGCGTTGGCAAAAGACTCAACGGTGGGTTCAATCGATCTGCGCAACGGCTCGTACGAAGGTATCAGCGGGCGTCTGAAAGCCAAGCGTCTTTCGTGGCCTTGTGTTGAGCCCGATGACGACCTGATCGAGGTCATGCTGAGTGTAAACGGATAGGTCCGTGCCGTTGGGGAAGTATTATCGTAACAAACCAATGGTGTTTTCGGTGCTGCCGCGCTGCCAAGGGCTTTTCGGGTCACAGAAGTCGACGCTGACATCCGTCGCGACGGTTAGCTTACGATGGCCACGTCGCGCCGCTGAGTTGCCGAACTGTGTCGCAAACACTGTGCTTCTCAGGGCAATCTAAAACACTATGTCAACCACAGTCAGTCAAGGTCAAGCGCAGCAACGAGGACAAGCTGGGTGATAACTGTGCGATGCACAAACTTTAAGGAAAATCTGAAAAACCTGCCGCCTTCGGTGTGATGTGGTAGGCTGTGGGCATCGAGCGAAGGAGACCGTGCTCATGCCCAAACAGCCCGCCATCCCCGGACTTCGTGACGCGATGAAGAAGA
>JBILYK010000100.1:0-12410 GCA_044377735.1 Paracoccaceae bacterium
CCCGACAAACAGCTTCATCCCGCAGTCCTCCCTTTGGATCCGATACGGGGAATTGCGCCAGCTTGCCCTCGACTTTGCAACGGTAACGGGCGAGTTGCGACGCAGGCCCCGTTACGGCATCTCATTGATCGTCAAAGCCAGAAGATGACGGTTGCGGCGAGGGCGACGGCGGAGAGGAAGGTCTTTGCGCATCGGTCGTAGCGGGTTGCAACGCGGCGCCAGTCTTTCAATCGACCGAACATGATCTCGATCCGGTTGCGACGCCGATACCGTCTTTTGTCGTGGCGGATTGCCTTTCCGCGCAACTTCCGACCGGGGATGCAGGGGCGTATCCCCTTGTCTTTCAACGCGTCCCGGAACCAGTCGGCGTCATAGCCCCGGTCAGCGAGCATCCATTCGGCAGCGGGCAGACTGCCCAGCAGGGCTGCCGCGCCGGTGTAGTCGCTGACCTGGCCTGCGGTCATAAAGAACTTCAGCGGACGCCCCTTCGCATCGGTTACGGCATGCAATTTGGTGTTCAACCCGCCCTTCGTGCGCCCGATCAGGCGCCCGCGCTGATCATCGGGCCCCCCTTTTTCGCCCACAGGCTTGAAGCCGTGCGGTGCGCCTTCAGATAGGTCGCGTCGATCATGATGGTCTTGTGCTCGGTGCCCTCGGAGGCGAGCCCCTCCATCATCCGGGCAAAGACACCCATGTCCCCCCACCGCTTCCATCGGTTGTAGAGCGTCTTCGGTGGACCATACTCCCTAGGCGCATCACACCACCTCAAACCATTGCGATTGATGAAGATTATGCCGCTTAAAACCCGCCGATCATCGACGCGCGGCTTGCCATGGCTCTTTGGAAAGAACGGTCTCAGCCGCTCCACCTGCTCGTCCGTCAGCCAGAACAGATTGCTCATGATCACCCCCGTAGCTCGGGGGCCTTGAATCACGCAGCGGCGGCAGCCTCAAGCAAATCAATGGGTCCTGACCCTACGGCGTACGCCTGCTGATCGGTTTCGATTGAGTCGAAGTCAACCATGTCGTCTTCGCGGTCTGATCCGCCCTGAGCGGCGCCTGCGGTCGCGCAGGCTGCGGAAACTGAGCGGATCAGACCGCGAAAGCGCCGTGTTCTGTCCCGGCAGCGGTGTTTTTCAGCGCAGCGGGCAGACCTGTCCTGCCGCTTTCGTTCAGTTTGGGCATGGATCGCTGTCATGCGCATGACGAAGGCGCTCGAAGGCGACGGATGGCGGCGAGGATGGCGCGCACCATCACGCCCGCGCCGGATCGGTGAAACCCTTGTTGGAAAGCCTCACCGCACTGGGGCAAGCGCGGCTGGTAGACGAGTGCAGCTTCGCGACCTAATGGAAAAGCAGGCCTGCCTGCGGCAAGGGGTGGCCTTTTGATTGGCCGATCTGGTCCAAAGAAAGCCACCCGAAGGCTTCCCCGCCACGTGCCAAGCCTGCTAGGCTTGCCACATGACCCGCCGATCCAATCCCACCCGCGACCTTGCCGAAAAGACTTGGCCGATCCGGGTTTGCATCCGCGTACCTGAACTTGGCTTTGCGGGGGCAGGCATTGACCCGCACCGATGGCTGACAAAGGAACTCGGGCCGCAGGGTCATGCGATGTATTCGGCAGGCCGCCCTCGATCTGAAAGCACCGCCGTCTATTTCAGGACGCTTGAAGATGCCGCCAGCTTCCTTGCCGCCTTCCCTACGCTTGAACTTGCCGATGACACTGGCCCAGCGCCGGGCGGGTGACAAATCGAGAGCGGAAGCCAAGCGCTTTTTCTTGGGCGGGTATGATGGCGGGTATTGATAGAAAATCGCCATCTTATTCAATTAATTCAAGGTTACTTGGCGGAGGGAACGGCTCATGCACCCAACTCTCTCTCACTAAAGACATGTGGCCGCTGGTAGCGCCGAGTGAGAACGCGAACAAAGCCAGCCAAGCCCTTGTGGACTTAGCCTCTGGTTGCCGACGCTGCTGGGGTTCTGAAGCACACCATCGGTACAAGGGACGGCAGACATGACTTCGGCTCCGGACGGCAGCGGCTATTTTCTTTATCATTCGATCGGGCAGTATCCCGGCAAGGCCGAAGCGATGTCCGCGGGGCTTGCCGGGTTCGCCCGGGTCTGGAGCGCCCCAGATGACGCCCAGTGGGGCTATGCGCTTGGCATCCGGCAGCGGTTCATCGAGTTGTGGCGCGGCATGCTGCGCGCACCGGAGGGCACCGTCACCACCTGCGAAAGCGTCACCGCCGGGCTTTATTCGCTGATCGGCGCCCTGCCGCCCGAGGTGTTGCGCGGGCGCCGGCTTCTGGTGGCGGGCGATTGCTTTCCGTCGCTGCATTTCCTGCTGGCGGGGTTGCAGGACCGGCTGGGTTTCACGCTGGAAACGGTTCCGCTGCGCCCCGGTGCCTTCTGGGTCGAGGACGAGGACGTGATGGCCCGCTGGGGCGAGGATGTGGGGCTGGCGCTGCTGACCTGGGTCAGTTCGACGTCGTCACACCGCTGCGATCTTGCGGTGCTGGTCGCGCATGGGCGCCGGATGGGCAGCCTTGTCGGCGTCGACATCACCCAAGGGGCGGGGTTGCTGGCCTATGATGTCGGCAATCCGGCGGTGGATTTCACGCTGTCGACCAGCCTCAAGTGGATGTGCGGCACGCCGGGGGCGGGGATGCTGCATGTCTCGGGACCACTGATCGCCGTCTGTCAGCCCGAACTGCGCGGCTGGTTCAGCCAGCCCAACCCGTTCTCGTGGGATCTGGATGCCTTCGACTATGCCCCCGACATCCGCAGGTTCGACAATGGCACGCCGTCGATCATGGCCTGCGCCGGGTCGGTTCCGGCGCTGGAATGGCATGCGGCACAGAACGCCGCGGCGGTGCTGGCGCACAACCGCGCGCTGTCGGCCGGGCTGATCGAGGCTTTTGACGCGGCGGGGTTGCCGCTGGCGGGGCCACGCGCACCCGACCGGCGCGGCGGCAGCGTGATGGCGCAGATGCCGGACCCCGGCGCGGCGCGGGCCATGGTCGATCACCTGCGCGGCGCGGGCGTGTCGGCGGATGCCCGCGGGCGGATCCTGCGGCTGTCGCCGGGCAGCCTGACCACGGCCGAAGGAGTGGCACGGGTCGCGGTGGCGCTGCGGCAGGGGTGAACGGCCATCGCGCGCGGCGACTGATCGGCGCGGCACGGCGGCGCCCCGCCGATCAGCCAAGGTACGCCAGACGCGCCGCGGGAAAGCGTGCAAGCGTCGCGTCGATCTGCGGCCGGTCCATCAGGCACAGCGCGGTCGAAAGCCCGTCGGCCAGCGCCGCCGACGGCGCCGTGACCGACACCAGCCGGAACCTTGGCCGGGCGGTCGCCCCGCTGCGCGGATCAAGGATATGTCCGGCCGTGCCCGCGGCGTCGAACACCGTGCCAAGCGGTGCGGAACTGGCAAGCGCCTGATCGCGCAAGCCAAGGCTGCCCGCGCCATCCGCAAGGTCCACCGGCCAGTCGCCGCCCGTCGGGGTGCTGCCAAGGGCGCGCAACTCTCCGGTATCGACCAGAATGTCCGTCAGCCCCTCGGCCGCCAGCAAGCCCGCGACCCGGTCGGCGATGAAGCCCTGTGCGATGCCGTTCAGGGTCAGCGCCATTCCCGGGCGATCAAAGGCGACGCCGGAAGGATCGAACCGCAGCCCGGCCCAGCCGACAAGCGCCCGCGCCCGATCGATGTCCCGGTCAGATGGCGGATGCCCGGCGGAATGCGCCTGCGCGTAAGTTGCCCAGAGCGGTTGCACGGTCGGATCGAACAGCCCGCCCGTCGCGCCGTGCAGATGCCCGCAAAGCCCCAGACACTCCAGCAGCTCGAACGGCGGCGATGCGATGCTGCCCGCCGCGTTCAGCCGCATCAGCGCGGACCCGGGCCGGTAAAGGCTGAAGATCGCCTCGAGCCGCGCGATCTCGGCGCGGGCGGCGGCCAGTAGCCGGTCGGCTTCGGGATGCGCCAGCATGATCGAGGCACTGGCCCCCAGCGCCACCCCGCGCCAGCGCGTCAGCGGCACCGCGTTTGCAGGCAGCGTCGAGGCAGCCATCACGGCAGCGCTGATGCTCAGGAAACGACGGCGGTCAAGACGCTGCATGGGGGCGGTCCTTCACTGGTCGGCGGCGCCCTCGGGCGCAATGAAATTGCCCTCGGCGTCGGTGGCAAAGTCCACCGGCGCAAGGATCTGGGCATCGGGGATTTCGGACAGCGCCAGCACCGCGCCGCCATGCCGGGCAATGAACGCTTCGGCGGCATCGCGGCTTGTGAACGGCACCAGTTCCGGCGCCCCCATGCCGCCGCTGATCTGCGATCCGACGACATAGACGGCCATGTCGGCCGCGACCCAGTTGTCCACCCCGGGCTGGTCCCAGCTTGGCGCCACGGCCATGTCGTTGACATAGATCGCCCGGATGGCGTGGCTTTGTTCCGGCATGCGCTGATAGGCGATCGCGTCGCGGACCTGACTGAAGAACAGCGGTGCGGGCATGCCCTCCAGATGCACCTGAGCCTTGGGGCCGGGGTGTTCGGTCAGGTTCATCTGGCAGTAGTGCCCCAGCGCCTCGGCGGTCATGGCAACCGGCGCGGGCGGGGCGGCGGCCTTTTCCTCCCGGCATCCGGCAATCGTCAGGGCGGCGATCAAAAGCATGGCCAACTTCATGGTGTAACCCTCCGGAAGGCGGCAATCGCAAGCCCGAAGGCGGCGAAGGACCATGCCACCAGCGATCCCAGCGCCTGCGCGGGCGGGATGGTGTTCGCGGCCCCGCCGATGCCCGCCGCGGCCGCCGTCGCCTCGGACGCGGCAAGATTGTAAAGCCGGAACGCATCCGCGGGGTTGGCGAGGATCGCCCAGGGAAAGACCTGCGTGGTGAACGTGCCGCCCTGATCGGCGACCAGCAGCGCCAGCAGGCCAAGGTCGTAAAGCACGATCAGCACCAGCCACAACCCGATCACCAGCCCTGCCGCCGACCCCGGCCGCCGCGCCAGCGCCGAGATCGCATATCCGACACCAAGGAAGGTGGCGCCCAGAAACAGCGACGTCCAGAACAGCCGCAGCAAGGCCGGCAGGCCCGCAGCGGCGCGCGGATCGAACCAGAAGGCGGCGGCGGCGGCGATGCCGTAGCCGACCGCAACCGCAAGCGCCAGAATTGCCAGATGCGCCACGAACTTGCCCGCAAGGATCTCGGCGCGCGACACCGGATAGGTCAGCAGCAGGGGCAGGGTGCCGCGCTCGATCTCGCCCGCGATCGCATCAAAGGCCATCAGCAGCGCCACCAGCGGCACCAGATAGACCGCAAGCGAGGTCAGGCTGGCCACGGTCACCGACAACTTGTCGGCCCCAAGCTGGCCGGTCGGGGCTGACCCTGCAGCTGACAGCACCATTGCGAACAGCGCCATCATCACCACCGCGATGGTCACCCAGCGGTTGCGCAGCGCGATGAGGAATTCGGCCGATGCCGATGCGGCGATGCGGGTCATTGCGTGGCCCCCCTGCTGAAGTGGCTGTAGATGTCTTCCAGGCTGGGCGGGATCACCTCGACATCCTCGATCAGCCCGCCAAGACCCGCGATCTGGCCCAGACGCTGCAGCTTGTCGGCATGGCCGCAGGTCAGATCGACCCGCGCGCCATTGACCCGGGTGCCCGACAGCCGCACCGCGACCTCGTCGGCGGTGTCGGGGCGGGCCGAGACCTGCAACTGGATCGGCAATGCCGCCTTGCGGCGCAGTGCGGCGATGGTGTCATTGGCGACAAGAACGCCCTTCGACAGGATCGCGATGCGGTCGGTGCGGGCCTCGACCTCGGTCAGCGCGTGGCTCGACAGCAGGATCGCCGCCCCTTCGCGCGCCAGATCATCGAGGATGCCGTAGAATTCGCGCCGCGACACCGGGTCAAGCCCGCTGGTCGGCTCGTCGAGAACCATCAGGCGCGGCCGGCCGATCAGCGCCTGTGCCAGCCCGACCCGTTGCCGCATGCCTTTGGAATAGGTTCCGATCCGGCGTTTCGCAGCATGGCCAAGCCCGACCCGATCCAGCAGATCGGCGGCTTTCGCCGCAGGCTCGCCCTTCAGGCGCAGATAAAGCCGGATCTGTTCCAGCCCTGTCAAGGACGGATGAAACGCCACGTTTTCAGGCAGATACGCAGTCAGCGCCCGGGCGTGATGACTGCCTGGCGCATGGCCGTCGACCTCCAGCCTGCCTTGGGTCGCCGGGATCAGGCCCAGCACGATCTTCATCAGCGTCGACTTGCCGGCACCATTATGGCCCAGCAGCGCCACACGCTCGCCCGCGCCGACGGTCAGCGACACGTCGGCGAGGGCGGTCACGCCGTCAAAGGCCTTAGTGACCTGCAAGAGGGTCAGTATCTGCATCTTCGCTCATTTCGTTGAGCCACGCGGGCCGGGCTGCGGCCTCCATCGTGGCGATGTGGTCGGGCACCGGGATTTCGGGTGCCAGCATAAGGGGGGCGCTGTCGACGACGCCGCCGGGCAGGATCGCGGGAAACGACGCCTGCGACCAGCGCACCAGTTGCACCGCCGGCGATCCCAGCAGCAATCGCGCCGCGGGCTGCGACCACAGGATGTGGTCCATCAGATCGTTGGGGCGGAACGCGCTGTCGGCCAGACCGTTGCCGTCCAGATCAAAGGCCGGATGGTCGGACCAATAGTTGCCGCGTTTGCCGTCGCTCCATTCGACATGGCGGGTGCCGACGTATTTCACCTGGGTCTGGTTTCCGATAAAGGCGTTGCCCGTCAGCACGTTGCGTTCGGATCCTGCGGTAAAGTGGATGCCGATCCCGCAACCTTCGAACCGGTTGCCCTCGATCAGGTTCTTGTGGGCATTGTAGATGAAAGTGCATTTCTCGTGTGTGCCGCCGCGGATCAGGTTGCCGCGCACCACCGAGTTGTTGGCATAGTTCAGCATCATGCCGTGGGTGCGGTCGCGCAGCGACAGATTGCCGGTCACCGTGATCTTGTTCGAGAACATCAGCGCATAGCCAAGCGTGTTGCCGATCGAGACATTGCCGCTGATCACGCTGTCGTTGGTGTACATGTAGTGCACCGCGAAGCGCAGGTCGCGAAACAGGTTGTCGCGATAGATCCCCTGCTTCGAGGCGTTGGAAAAGATGCCGTCGCGGCCATGCCGGATGTCGTTGCGCTCGACCAGCGTGCCGGGGGCGTTCCAGACATAGACGCCGTTGCCGCGCTCGTTGACCCGGCCTGCGGTACGGCCCTCGATCACGTTGCCGCGCACCGTGGTATCCAGCGCGCCATGCACGTCGACACCGTGCAGGTTGCCGATGATGCGGTTGTCCTCGATCAGCACCCGCTGCGCCGTCCGCAGCACCTGAACGCCGGAATCGATGGTCGAACCGTCGCTGCCCGAACCGCGGATCTCGGCGCCGCGCAGGGTGATGTCGCTGCCGGTGATGGTGACGACACTGCCGGTGCCGCCGCCGTCGATCACGGCCTGACCGCGCCCGTCAAGCGTCAGGGGCCTGTCGAGTGTCACCGGGCCCTGATGCAGGCCCGGTGCAAGGATCAGCACATCGCCGGGCGAGGCCCCGGCGATGGCACTGGCAAGGGCCCCGGCAGCCACCGGCACTTCGCGCACGGTTTCCGCAGACGTACCGGCATCCGCCGCCCCCGCAAGCGCGGTGAACAGCAGGGCCGCCAGCACCGACCGGATGGGCAGGGACCGGGGCATGGTTCAGGCTTCCTTCGGCTCGACGAACATCCGCCCGCGCATTTCCATGTGCAGCGCATGGCAGAACCACTGGCAATAGAACCAGTACACGCCCGGCTTTGCGGCCACGAAGGTGATCGACGCGGTCGCCATCGGTGCAACCTCCATCGCGACCCCGTGATCGCCCATGCAGAAGCCGTGGGTCAGATCCTCGATGTCATCAAGATTGGTGACGATCACCGTGACCTCGTCGCCTTCCTTGACCGCGAATGTCTCAAGGCTGAAGCTTGGCGCCTGCGAGGTCATGTAGACCCGGACCTTGTTGCCGTCGCGCACCACGTCGGCGCAGTCTTCAAGGTCGATCCCGTCGGTCGCCGCCTGCTGGCGCGCATCTTCCCAAAGCGGGTCATTGCGGTCCCAGACGTGCACCGGATTCACCACCGACCGATGCACGGCGATGCTGTCATGCGGTTCGGCAAAGGTCGAGCCGTCGTGCATCAGGGTAAGATTATCGCCGTCGATGACGAACAGCTGTTCGTTCTCGGGCTTCAGCGGGCCGACGTTCAGGAACCGGTCTTTCGAGAACTTGTTCATCGAGATGAAGTATTTCCCATCCGCGTCAAGGGTTTCGCCCATTGTCGTGGTGTTGTGGCCGGGCTGGTAGTGCACATCGGTCTTCGAGAGGATCGGATCGACCGACGCCCCGCCGAATGCCTGCACGGCCTTGTCGATGTTCCACTTCACCACCTGGCTGTCGAGGAACAGCGTGGTGTAGGCGTTGCCCGACCCGTCGAACGCGGTATGAAGCGGCCCGAGACCAAGTTCCGGTTCCGCAACGACCGCCGATCGCGGATCGGCGTTGTCGGTGAACAGCGCATCCAGCTTGCGCACATCGATCACCGAGACGGTCGGCGAGAGCTTGCCCCCGATGCACAGGTGGATCCGGTCGGGTGCCATGTTGCAGCCGTGCGGGTTGTTCGGGATCGGGATATAGCGGGTGTAGTTCTTGTTCTGGCCCTTGCGCCCGTCCAGCACCTTGACGCCGTTCAGTTCGACGAAGTCGCCCGCAGCGATGCCCTTCTCGATCTCGGCGATGTTGAAGACCACGACATGATCCATGTCGGAGGCGGTCATCTCGGCAAGGGTCATCCCCATTTCCGAGTTGTAGGACGTGGAGAATGCGTACTTGCCGTCATAATCCGCATCGGTGTTGTCGAGGTTGCCCGACACCATCACCTGCCATGCCACCGTCATCTCGTCGGCGTTGATCGCGGTGTAGAAGTTCACATACTGCGATGGATCGTCGAGGATCTTGCCGTCGTTGACCATCGGGCCTTCGTCTTCGCCGTTGCAGAAGACATAGTTGGTGCGCGGCCATTTCTGCGGGCGCATGCCGTGGATCGCCTTGGCGTTGGGGATCTCGATGATCTTGTCGGCCTTCATCACGTCGCAGCGCACGCGGGCGACACGGGTGTTGGCCTTGTCGTTCATGAACAGAAAGCGCCCGTCGTACTTGCCGTCGGTGAACGACATGTGGACGTGGTGAAGATCGCCGTTGTCGTGGCATTTCTTGCCGTTGGCGGCAAGATATTTGCGCGTCTTCTCGGTCAGGCCGTCGTTGAGCACCTTCAGGGATTCATTGGTGTGGCCCCAGCCGGTGGCCGAGCAGCGGTTGAACACCGGGACCCGCATCAACTCGCGCATCGAGGGCAGGCCGAGGATGCGCAACTCGCCGGTCTGGCCCGAAGACCAGAAGCCGTAGTATTCATCGAGTTCACCCGGTGCGACATGGCCTGTGGCGGTGGCGGCACTGGCGCGGCCGGCGCTGCCGACCACGGCGGACCCGCCGACCCCGGTCAGCACGGCGGCGCCGGTAAGCCCGAGCGTGCCAAGCGCGGCACCCCCGGCGGTTGCGCCCAGAAGGCCGCGGCGGCTGATGCCACGCTTTTCGATCGTTTCAGACATGGTTGGTCTCCTCAGGTTGGTGGATTGGATGAGATTGCGCGGTCAAGTGCTGCCGCGGATTTCCGGGTGCCCTCGGCCACCGTCTCGCGCCGCTTCAACTGGCGGATGACGACGGGGCAGCGGGTCTTGGACTGGTAAAGCACCTGACAGTTCAGGCAGTTCACGCATTCGTTCGGGTTGATTTCGCCGGTGGGGTGGATCGCCTGCACCGGGCAGTCGTTGGCGCAGGTCTGGCAGGGGCTGCCGCATTCGCGATAGCGTTTCAGCCAGTCGAACATCCGCATCCGGGCCGGGATCGCAAGGGCCGCGCCAAGCGGGCACAGATAGCGGCAGTAGAAGCGCTCGACAAACAGACCGATGGTCAGCAGCACCCCGACATACAGCAGGAAGGGCCAGGTCCGGTCGAACTTCAGCACGATCGCGGTCTTGAACGGCTCGACCTCGGCCAGCCGCTCGGCCTGATCGATCGAGGCCAGCGAGACGCCGAACAGCCCGAGAAACAGGATGTATTTCACCGCCCAGAGCCGTTCGTGCAGCCCCCACGGCAAGTCCCATTGCGGCACCTTGAACCAGCGCGCGATCCGGTTGGTCAGTTCCTGCAGCGCGCCGAACGGGCAAAGCCAGCCGCAATAGGCGCCCCGGCCCCAGAAGATCAGTGCCGCAGCGACCGAGAACCACAGGATGAAGGTCATCGGATCCAGCAGGAACGCTTCCCACGTGAACCCCGACTTCAGCGAGGCCGCCAGCGCCATCAGGTTCACCACCGAAAGCTGCGCATTGGCGTACCAGCCAAGAAACACCAGCGTCATGGTCAGATAGCCCATGCGGAACCAGAAGGTGACGCGCGCCGAGCGGGTCAGCAGGTTCTGGAAGAAGAAGGCCCCCGACAGCACCGCAAGCATCACGCTCAGCACTGCGATCTCGATCTGCTTGTCGCGCCAGATCCGCTGCCAGAGCGCGGTCTTGGCGCTGGTTTCGTCCTGCGACACGGCAGCATCTGCGGCGGCAGCGGCGACCTGATCGGGGACAATCGGGCGCAGGAACGCGGCGGGGGGCTGCCAGCCCATGTCGAAGGTGGTGTAGACCCGCTCGATCGCGCCGACGTTGCGCTGCACCAGCAGCTGAAGCCGGAACGGCTGGGTCGGATCAAAGCCGGTATCGGCCGGGATCTTGAACAGATCCATCTCGGTGAAGGACGGCGCACCGTCCACGGCGATGCGGCCGACCCGGCGATGATCGCGGTCGCGGAACCGCACCGACATGTCGCCCTGGATAAGCTGGATCCGGTCGAACAACCCGCCACGCACATAGCCCGAACCCTTGAACGAATAGCGGCCGCGCGCCGCAATCAGAAGGGCATGTTCGCCCGCGCCAAGCCATGTACGCAGGTTGGCATTCTCCGAGGGTTCCAGCAGGGCGGCACCGATGCCGGGCAGGCTGGCAAGGGTGGCATAAAGGTCGATGAAACTGTCAGTCTCGGCCCCTGCTTCGGGGCGCTGCGCCGCGCGCGGGTCGGCGACACCCTCGAACGCCCGGTTGACCTGACCCACATCCAGCGACAGCCGGCGCACAGTGCCATCGCCGGTCAGGGTGAACCAGTCATCGGCGGCAACCGCCGCAGGGTCGATCCCGTAGCGCGGACCGCTGGCGGCGGTTGCGGCGGTCAGCCCGCCAAGCCCCAGCGCCCGCGCGACCCGCATCCCCGAGCGCACGACCGAATCGTCGATCACCATGATGGTGACGGTGGCGCCCGAGATGATGTTGAGATCATGCGCCCCGCCGCCCGCCGCCACTTCGGCCGCGATATCAAGCCCGGTATAGCCCGCGGTCAGCGCCGCCACCTTGGCCTCGGGGATGCCGATCAGCACGATCGGTTCGGAATGCTTGACCAGTTTCACGCCCATGAGCACGGCATCCGGCCCGATCGCCACCATCACGTGAATGGGCTTGCCGGAATAGCCGGTGGTGCCGACGAAATCCGACGTGACATAGGCCCAGCCGATCGCTTCGCCCCGGCGCAGGATCGGCGCCACCGGCAGATCGGCATGGATCGCGCCATAGCCGTCCGCGCCTTCGACCAGAGAAGCCGCAGGCACTTCGGCCAGGAACTGCGGCAGCAGCGGGGTTTGCGCAACAGCCGGCAGCGCCAGAAGCATCGCCACAAGAAGGGCGATCAGACGGGCCGGTGCCGCCACATGGGGCAGGGCGGCGTGACGGGCCAAAGCGGAAAGCTGTGGAAAGGGATTTGAATGGAATGGCATCAGATCAGGTCTCGCAAAGGCGGGCCGCGGGCCACGGGAAGGGACAGGCGGCCTGATGCGGGCGCATCGATCCGGCGCGGCGCGTGGTCCGGTGCGACGGGCATGCCGACGCGGCCCGCAAGGCCCTGCACCGGAAGAGCGGCGGGGTCGGCGGTGATGCAGTCAGGGCAGGGATGGGCGGGGCAGGATCTGGCGGGATCGGCCGGCCTGCCCTCGGCGTCGATCAGGATCGTCGCCTCACCACCCGTCGCCGAACAGATCACCACCTCGGTCAGGGTGCCGGGAAGGTGCTGTGGCCCCGGCGCCGCCATTCCGGTCGCCACGCTGCCAAGGATCAGGCAGAGCGCAAGCAGGATGGACAACAAAGGACGGCACAACTGGTTTTGCATGCTTTGACCGTGACGGCATTCGATCACCCGGGCCTTGATATAGATCAAAGGAAAATCTGAAAAACCTGCCGCCTTCGGTGTGATGTGGTAGGCTGTGGGCA
>JBILYK010000020.1:0-44718 GCA_044377735.1 Paracoccaceae bacterium
TTGAGCCAGCGCGGCTTGCCATTCCGCGACGACTGCATCGCGCAGCGCGCCAGCCTCCTCTTGTGACAATAAAAGCGACTTGGCCGGCTGGATCAGCGTTTCAAACCCTTGCGGCAGGCCCGCTGCCAATGGATTGGCCGGATACATCCAGTTGGTTGTCGGGATCACGGATTGTGCCGCCTCGCTCGTCAGATAGGCGAGGAAGGCATCGGCTAGCGCAGGCTGGTCGCTGGTGGCAAGTTTGCCAGCCACCTCGATCTGCATGTAATGGCCTTCGTCGAAGGCGGCCGCGGTCTTTGTGTCATCGCTTTCAGCGATCAGGTGATAGGCGGGCGAGGTGGTATAAGACAGCACCATGTCCGCTTCGCCTTCCAGAAACAGGCCGTAAGCCTCGGACCAGCCCGGGGTGACGGTGACGATATTGTCTTTCAATCCAGCCCAGATTTCGGGCGCGCGGTCGCCGTAGGCGGCCTTGACCCACATCACAAGACCCAGACCAGGGGTTGACGAGCGCGGGTCTTGAATGACGATTTTCAGGTCGGACGCGGCCAGTTCTTCAAAAGACTTCGGAGGGGTGGCGAGCGATTTGTTGTGCACAAAGGCAAACCAGCCCCAGTCAAAGGGAAGGAAATTCGCGTCCTCATAGGGGGTTGGCAGACCGGTGACAGCGGGCTGCCCATGGGTGGCGAAAAGCCCGGTGGCCGTGGCTTGTGCGGTAAGGTTTGTGTCAAGGCCCACCACCACATCTGCGGCCGTGGCCGCACCTTCCAACTGCAGTCGCGCCAAAAGTGCGGCACCATCGCCCGCGGTCACAAAGCGCAGATCGCAGCCGCAGCTTTCCTCAAAGCCTTTTTCAATGGCCGGGCCGGGGCCCCATTCCGAGGCAAAGCTGTCATAGGTATAGACGTCAAGGACTGGGGTTTCCGCGGCTGCCAAGCTGGCAAAGCACGCAAAAGCCGCAGAAAGGGGGATGGTTCTCATAGCTTCCTCCAATTGCGACGGGACAGGTCGGGATGGAGGTCTTCCATGCACCTTCCCTCCGCCGGTATGATCCGGTTCAGGTTCAACGGGTCCGCATTGCTGCATCTCAGCCCTTTCAGGCACCCCGAGGTATTGGAAAACATAGCGCCACGAACGCCGGGCGCAAGGGGGATCAGGCGGCGCTGATGCCTAAGCCATCAAGCCCGGCGCTGAAGGCCGCTTTCGAGGCGGCATAGACCGCCTTGATCTGGTTCAGATCTGTCGATGTGTCGCCCTGCGCTGCAAGACGTTCACCCGTTTGACACAAAAGGGCGAGATCCGAGAACCCAAGGTTCAAGGCCGAGCCTTTCAGGAAGTGTAGTAAAGATTCCAGCGATCTGGCATCGCCCGGCGCCAGCGGGCGCTGAGTTGCCTCGTCGGCCTCTTCAAGAAAGAGGTCGACAATTTCGGAAAAGTTTTCAATGCCAACCTCACCTTGAAGTTCGGCCACGCGACCCCAGTCGATCATCAGACGCCCCTTGCAGCAATCCCGAGGCCAGTCTGGCGCGCTCAGCCTTAAGGAAGGGTTAGTTGTCGGCGCAAGCTGTGAAGGATTTTAGATTTCACTTTGTCTTAAGGCGTCTGGCGCAAACAGAACGGGCCGATGCGGGGTGTCGGGTGATGGGGGTTGGCTGTGGTTTCGAGTGTGACAGAGGACAGGGCCTTGGCCGTGGGGGCGCAGACCGACACAGGCATTTTGGGGCCTTTGCCGGTTTTGGTTGTGGATGACAGCGCGGCACAGCGCCGGGTTCTGGCCTTGCAATTGCAGCGCTGGGGCTACCGGGTGGTTGAGGCCGCCAGCGGCGAAGAGGCGCTGCGCGCGTGCCAGTCAACGGCTTTTGAAATGGTGGTGTCAGACTGGATGATGCCGGGAATGACCGGTCTTGAGTTCTGCAGTAAATTCAAAAACTTGCCGCGTGAGGGCTATGGGTATTTCATTTTGCTCACCTCAAAGTCGGAAAAGGCCGAAGTGGCCGACGGTCTCGAGGTTGGGGCGGATGATTTCCTGTCGAAACCTGTCAGCCTGACCGAACTTCGCGCCCGGCTGCGGGCCGGGGAGCGGATTTTGGGCATGCAGCGCGAGTTGGTTCAGAAAAATCGGCTGATCGGCTCCACGCTGGATGAATTGCAAAAGCTTTATGATTCGCTGGACCGCGATCTGATTGAGGCGCGCAAGCTGCAAGACGGGTTGGTGCGCGACCGCTTTCGTGATTATGGGCCGGGGACGGTGTCCTTGCTTTTGAAACCCTCGGGTCATGTCGGTGGCGATCTGGTGGGCAGTTTCGAGATCGATTCGCGCCGGCTGGGGCTCTTTGCGGTGGATGTGTCGGGCCATGGGGTAGCTTCGGCCATGATGACGGCGCGGCTGGCCGGGTTGTTGTCGGGCGGCTCGCCCGATCAGAACATCGCGCTGAAATTGGGACCGCAGGGGCGGCGGGACGCCTATCCACCAGCGCTGGTGGCTGCGCGACTGAACCGGCTGATGATCGAAGATCTGCAGGTTGATCAGTATTTTACCTTGGCCTATGCCGAGGTGGACATGGCCAGCGGAACCTTTGCCCTGACCCAGGCCGGGCATCCGCACCCGATGGTGCTGCGCCGCGATGGCCGGGTCGATGTGCTGGGCGATGGGGGCATGCCGATTGGGCTGTTCGAAGGGGTAAGCCACAGCCAGGTTACGGGCCAGTTGCAGCCGGGTGATCGGTTGATCCTTATCTCGGACGGGATGACGGAATGCCCGGACCCCGAGGGTCGAGAGCTTGGGGGTGAGGGTTTGACGGCGCTTTTGGTGGCCAATGCCAGCTTGCCCAGTGCAGAGCTTCTGGAAGCGCTGGTTTGGGATTTGTCGAAACATGCTGGGGTGGTCGAATTTCCCGACGATGTCTCGGCCCTGATTTTTGATTATCGGGGGGCCTGAGCCCGCCCGAAACGCTAAACGGTTCGGCTGGAAAGTGCCTTTGCCAGCAAAGCGCGGTCTCCGTCATTGCTCAGAAGATCAAGGGCTTGCAGCGCTGGCATCCAATGGGCGGAATGGCCTTTTTCGGTCGGCGGGCCAAGCCGCAGCGTGGGCTGGGCGAGATAGATCGTGCAGATTTTTTCGGCCCAGCGGTCATAGTCGGGCATATAGCAAAAGCGCCGAAAGGCACCGAACCTGCGCGCACCGGTGATGCGCCAGCCGGTTTCTTCTATCACCTCGCGGTGCAGGGCGGGCAGCGGGTGTTCGCCCGGATCGATGCCACCACCGGGAAGCTGAAACTCGTTGTCCGGTTCGGCCTGATGGGTAAGCAGGATGTCATCGCCACGCATCAAGATGGCATAGACCCCGGGACGGCGGCGGTAAATCTGCCCCGCCTTTACCGGCTCGCCGTAACGTCTGATCATGATGCCCCCTTGGTCCGACGGTTGCCCTGACTATATAGGCGCGGTATGCCAAGATCGGCAGACTTAGGAAACCCCGTATGACCGCGCAGACCATCACTTGGGACGACACCGTCCTTCCCTTTCAGCTTGACCGCGCCGATGTGCGTGGGCGTGTCGCCCGTCTGGACGGCACTCTGGATCAGGTACTAAAGCAGCACAGCTATCCGCCAGTGATTGAGGCGCTCGTGGCTGAGATGGCGCTGTTGACAGCGCTGATCGGCCAATCGGTCAAGCTGCGTTGGAAGCTTTCGTTGCAGGTGCGTGGCAAGGGCGCGGCGCGTCTGATTGCCACCGACTATTATGGCCCGGCGGAAGAGGGGGAGCCCGCGCGCATCCGCGCCTATGCCAGCTATGATGCCGAGCGGTTGGATCATGACGCGGCCCCCTTCAGCCAGATCGGCGAGGGGTATTTTGCCGTAATGATTGATCAAGGCGAAGGCATGGTGCCCTATCAGGGTTTTACCCCCATCGCAGGTGGTTCGCTGGCGTCTTGTGCCGAGACCTATTTCGCCCAGTCCGAACAGTTGCCCAGCCGTTTTGTGCTGACCTTTGGCAAAAGTCAGGTGCCGGGCGATACGCTGCATTGGCGGGCAGGGGGTGTGATGCTGCAGCACATGCCGTCAATTGGCGGCAATCGCCCCGTGGCGGCCGAGGCCGGTTCGGGTGAGGGCGGGCTCTTGAGCCACATCGACATTCTGGCCGGCGATGACAGCGAAAACTGGAACCGGGCCAACGCGCTTTTGGAAACGGTCGAGGAGTTGGAATTGATCGGGCCATCGGTCTCTCCGACCGAGCTTTTGGTGCGGCTCTTCCACGAAGAGGCCCCGCGCGTGTTTGACGCCCAGCCGGTGCAGTTTGGCTGCTCTTGCTCGGAAGACAAGGTGCGGCAGGCGATGTCGATCTACAGTCAGAAAGACATCAAGCACATGACAACCGAGGCGGGTGTGGTGACCGCCGATTGCCAGTTCTGCAGTGCGCATTACGAATTGGACCCAAAGACGCTGGGGTTTGAGGGCAAGAATGCCTGATGCGACGCGCCTGCGTGATGCGCTTTTGCGTCCCGCAGGCGCCTCGTCCGATTTTGACCTGAACCCGGCGATCCAGCTCCTGCCGGGCCGCGTGTTGCGGCCTGCGGCGGTGCTGGTGGCGGTTTGGGGCGATCGGTTGCTTTTGACCAAGCGCTCGTCACGGCTCAAGCATCATCCGGGGCAAATCGCCTTTCCGGGCGGCAAGCTTGATGCCACGGACCCCAGCCTTGAAGCGGCTGCCTTGCGAGAATCGCGCGAAGAGGTGGGGTTGCCAGAGGATCTGGTGGAAATCTGGGGCCGCTTGCCGACGCATGAAACCGTGACGGGGTTCATCGTGACGCCGGTCCTTGGCCAGATCACTGCTGATTTCCGCCCCATCCCCGAGGCGGGCGAGGTAGACGAAGTGTTCACCGTGCCCTTGGCGCATGTGCTGGACCCCAAGGCCTATGTGATAGAACGGCGGCGCTGGCGTGGCGAGTGGCGGCGCTATTACGCGGTGCCTTATGGGCCCTATTACATCTGGGGGGCAACCGCGCGCATCCTGCGCGGGCTGGCTGACCGGGTTCAGCTATGAACGTCACCGGCGATTGGCTGACCCATCCTGGCACCCAAGCGCTGTGTCACGCCTTGGAATCCGCAGGCCATCAGGCGCTGTTGGTCGGCGGCTGCGTGCGCAATGCGCTCTTGGGCGTTGCGGTGTCGGACATCGACATTGCCACCGATGCGCACCCCGAAACCGTGACCCAACTGGCCAAGGCCGCAGGCTTTCGCGTGGTGCCCACCGGGATCGACCACGGCACGGTGACCGTGATCGCCAAGGGCACCCCGCATGAGGTCACCACCTTTCGCCGCGATGTCGAAACCGATGGCCGCCGCGCGGTTGTGGCCTTTGCCACCGATCTGGTCGAAGACGCCGCGCGGCGCGATTTCACGATGAACGCTCTGTACGCCGATGCGCGGGGGCAGGTGATTGACCCCTTGGGCGGCCTGCCCGACCTGATCGCGCGGCGCGTGCGCTTTGTTGGCGACGCCCACAGCCGCATCCGCGAGGATGCCCTGCGCATCCTGCGGTTTTTCCGCTTTCACGCCCATTACGGCGACCCTGAACAAGGCATAGATGCCGAAGGCCTAGCCGCCTGCGCCGAACTTGCCGACGGGATCGACACCCTGTCGCGCGAACGCATCGGCGCCGAGATGCGCAAACTGTTGGCCGCCCCCGATCCGGCCCCGGCCATAGCGGCCATGGCCGCAACGGGTGTTTTGCACCGTGTCCTGCCGGGGGCGGATGCACAGGCGCTTGCGCCTTTAGTGTATCTCGAGGCCGGGCTGACCCTGCGCTGGCAGCGCCGTCTGTTGGTGCTGGGCGGCCAAGACCCCACCGATGGCTTGCGTCTTTCCCGCGCCGAGGCGGCTTTGCACCATGCCATGCGCGACCAGATCGGCACCACCCTGAGGCCTGCCGCCCTTGGCTTTACCCTTGGCGCAGAGGCCGCGCAGGACGTTATCCTTGGCCGCGCCGCCCTGCTGGAAGCCCCCTTGCCGCCCAACTGGGCCGCCGACACCCAGCGCGGCGCGCAAACCGCTTTCCCGGTCGCCGCCGCGGATTTCATGCCCGACCTGCAAGGCCCCGCGCTTGGTGCGCATCTGAAAACCCTGCAATCCCGCTGGTTGGCCTCTGACCTGACGCTGACGCGCAAGGATCTCATGTCCTGACCCCCAACTCGCCGAGCACTTCGTGCACTCCTCGTTCGCCGCCCCACGAGGAGTGCACGCAGTGCTCGACGAGTAGGCAAAAGGTTTCCCTTCCCCAAAAGACGCGCTATGTCTGGCCCATAGCGAAAGATCATCATGTTCAAGTTCTTTGAGGGGTTGGTCGACCCCTACGCCCCCTATACCCCGTCTGATACGCCACCACGCAAGTTGTGGCCGTTTCTGGCCGAATACATGCGCCCCTTCCGCAAGGTCTTTGCCGCCACCGCCACCCTGTCGGTGCTGGCCGCCTTCACCGACGTGGCGCTGATCTGGTATGTCGGGCGGCTGGTGGACCAGCTGGCCAACACCGGCCCTGCGACGTTCTTCGCCACCTACGGGGTCGAGGTGCTGGCCGTGGCGCTGGGCATCTTGTTCCTGCGCCCGCTGATCATGGTCGGCAATGTCGCGCTTTTGCACAACACCATCCTGCCGAACTTTGGCACGATGATCCGCTACCGCGCCCATGCCCATGTCATCCGCCAACCCGTGGGCTGGTTTGAATCCGACTTTGCGGGCCGCATTGCCAACCGCATCATGCAAACACCCCCCGCCGCCGGGGACGCGGTGTTTCAGACCTTTGATGCGGTGGCTTTTGCCAGCGTAACCGTTGTGGGGGCGGGCATCATGCTGGCGGGCGCCGATATCCGGCTTTTGCTGCCGCTGGTCATCTGGTTCGGGCTTTACGCCTGGCTTGTGCAATGGACGGTCAACCGCGCCGGACCCGCTGCAATGGCCAGCTCGGACGCGCGCTCGGCGGTGACGGGCCGGGTGGTCGACAGCTATACGAACATTCATTCGGTAAAGCTTTTCGCCCAAGACGGAATCGAGCTGTCCTATGCGCGTGAGGCGATCGAGCACGCCCGCGCCACCTTTGCCCATGAGATGCGCATCGTCACCAAGATGGATCTGGCGCTGACCATGCTGAACGGTTTTCTCATCGTGGCGGTGACGGGCTGGGCCATTCTTTTGTGGGTGCAGGGTGCCGCCACTGTCGGCACCGTGGCGGCCGCCACAACGCTGGTTCTGCGGCTGAACAACATGACCTATTGGATCATGTGGGCCTTCACATCTTTGGTACAGGCGCTGGGCGTTGTGCAAGAAGGCATGCAGACGATCACCCACCCCATCGAACTGGTCGATACGCCAGATGCCAAGCCCTTGAATTTCCAGCAGGGTCTGATTGAAATCGACGGCATCAGCCACCACTACGGGCGCGGCTTTGGCGGCTTGCAGGATATGTCGCTGACCATCCGGCCCGGCGAGAAAATCGGCGTTGTGGGCAGGTCTGGGGCCGGAAAATCCACCTTGGTCAAGCTTTTGCTGCGGTTCTACGACACCGAATCCGGGCGCATCCTGATTGACGGGCAAGACATCGCACGGGTCACCCAAGACAGCTTGCGCGCCCGCATCGGCATGGTCCAACAAGACAGCAGCCTCTTGCACCGCGCGGTCCGCGACAACCTGCTTTATGGCCGCCCCGGTGCGACCGAGGCTGAAATGCTGGCCGCCGCAAAACAGGCCCAAGCGCATGAGTTCATCCTGACGCTGGAAGACCCCGAGGGCCGCAAAGGCTATGACGCCCATGTCGGCGAGCGCGGCGTGAAATTGTCGGGCGGGCAGCGCCAGCGGGTGGCACTGGCACGGGTGATCCTGAAAGACGCGCCGATCCTGATCCTGGATGAGGCAACCAGTGCTCTGGATTCCGAGGCCGAAGCGGCGATTCAAGACGCGCTTTACGGCGTCATGCAGGGCAAGACTGTGATCGCCATCGCCCACCGCCTGTCCACCATCGCCGCGATGGACCGCATCGTTGTGCTGGAAGATGGCCGCATTGCCGAAAGCGGCAGCCACTCGGCACTTTTGGCGCAAAACGAGTTATATGCCCGGTTCTGGGCCCGCCAATCCGGCGGCTTCATCGGGTTGGAGGAAGCGGAATGAGCCTTTTGCGCATGGGCGACTGGATTGACGCCTTTCGCCCCGCAAAATCCGCCCCGCCGCAAACCTTGGGGGCGTTCTTCAACTGGGCCCTGCAGGGGTCTTGGCCGCAACTTTGGCTATCGGCCTTTTTGTCGTCCCTTGCCGGCGTCACCGAGGTTGTCTCGGCCCTTGTCCTTGGCTGGGTGATTGACGCAGCCGTTGGGGGCAATCCGGCGAACTTCTTTTCCGACCATGCCGAGTTATTGCTGTGGTCAATGGCGTTTTACCTGATCCTGCGCCCGGCCAGCTATGCCATTTCTGCTGCCTCAGTGCAGATTACGCTGGGACCAAACCTGTTGCCCTTGGTGTTAAGTCGCCTGCACCGCTGGACACTGGGCCAAGCCCTGACCTTCTTCGACAATGATTTTGCAGGCCGCATTGCGCAAAAGCAGATGCAGGCGGCGCGGGCGGTCACCGATGTCACCACCGAAATGATAAACACCGTGGCCTTCGCGCTGGCCTCGGTTGTCGCCTCGGTGATCTTCCTCTTCTCGGTCGATCTGCGCATCGGTCTGGCCTTGGCCGTCTGGCTTGTGGCCTACCTTCTGCTGATAAAGGTCTTTATCCCGATGGTGCGGGAAAACTCCGCCGCCCGCGCCTCCAGCCGCGCCATGGTCACGGGGCAGGTGGTGGACACCATCACCAACATCAAGACCGTGAAACTCTTTGCCCACGCCGCGTTTGAAGACCGCGTCGCCCTGCGCGCGATGGAGGTCTTCCGCGACCGATCCTTGGAATACGGCGTCATCGCCACATGGTTCCGCCTTGCGCTGATGACCCTTGCAGGCATCCTGCCGGTGATCTTGATCGGCGGCACCATTTTGCTGTGGCAAGACGGGCTGGCTACGCCGGGCGGCATTGCGGCGGCCGGGGCAATTTCGATGCGGATCGCGCAGATGACCGGCTGGGTCAGCTTTGCCCTGATGACGATCTACACCTCGGTGGGCGAGGTGGAGGACGGAATGCAGACATTGGCCGTGGCCCATGACCTGTCCGATGCCCCCGGCGCGGTTGACCTGCCCCGCGTCAAGGGCGAGGTGCGCTTTGAAGGCGTTACCTTTGCCTATGGCCGCCAGCGTGGCGGTGTGGCGGATATTGATCTGACCATTCGCGCGGGCGAAAAACTGGGCATCGTCGGTGCCTCTGGCGCGGGGAAATCCTCGCTCGTGTCACTCCTCTTGCGGCTTTACGACACCGAATCCGGGCATGTGCTGATTGATGGCCACGATGTGCGGCAGGTTACCCAAGAATCCCTGCGCCGTCAGATCGGGATGGTCACCCAGGAAACCGCCATGTTCAACCGCTCGGCCCGCGACAACATCGGCTATGGCCGCCCCGACGCCACCGAGGCCGAGATTATCGCCGCCTCAAAAGCCGCCGAAGCGCATGACTTCATCGACGGCATGCTCGATCATCAGGGGCGGCGCGGCTATGACGCTTTCCTTGGCGAACGCGGCGTCAAACTGTCGGGCGGCCAGCGCCAGCGCATTGCATTGGCCCGCGCCTTCCTGAAAGACGCCCCGATTCTGGTGCTGGATGAGGCCACCAGCGCCCTCGACAGCGAGGTTGAGGCCAGCATCCAAGAGGCGCTGGGCCGGGTGATGCAGGGCAAGACCGTCCTGGCCATCGCGCACCGCCTGTCCACCATTGCGGCGATGGACCGCATCATCGTGATGGAGCAGGGCTGCATTGTAGAGCAGGGCGATCACGCTGGCCTTTTGGCCAAGGGTGGGGTCTATGCGCGCTATTGGAACCGCCAGTCTGGCGGATTCATCGGCATAGATGAGGATGACGCGTGAGATTGACGATCGACAGGCTGGGCCACCACGGCGACGGCATCACCATGACCGAGGCCGGGCCGATCTATGCCCCCGGCTGCCTGCCCGGCGAAGAGGTCGAAGGCGATCTTGTCAAGGACACGCTGACCAATCTGCGCATCATTACCCCCTCGGCCAACCGGGTAAAGCCGCCCTGCGCCCATGCGCGCACCTGTGGCGGTTGTTTGATGCAGCATGTGTCGGATGAGTTTGTCGCCGAATGGAAGCAGGGCATTGTGGTGGGGGCGTTGGCCGCACAGGGATTGTCGGCCAAGTTTCGACCAATTGTCACCTCGCCCGCACGGTCGCGCAGGCGGGCCACACTGTCGGCGCGCAAGACCAAAGGCGGCGTGCAGATGGGTTTTCACGCCCGAGGCAGTGATACTTTGGTCGCAGTGCCAAATTGCCAGTTGTTGCACCCTGATCTGATCGCGGCCTTTCCGGCCTTGGAAATGCTGGTGAAACTGGGCGGTTCACGCACGGTTGAGGTGCAGCTGACCGTGACGCGCAGCCTTGCCGGGGCGGATGTGGCGGTGACGGGGGGCAAGCCGCTGGATGCCGCGCTTCAGATGGAGATGGCGCGGCTCTGCGAGGCGCATAAGATTGCGCGCCTGACCTGGAACGGCGAGGCGGTGGCGCTGCGGGCCGCGCCGGTGCAACGCTTTGGTCGCGCGCTGGTGGCGCCACCGCCGGGGGCCTTCCTGCAGGCCACCGCCGAGGGGGAGACGGCGCTTTTGCAGGCCGTGGCCTTGGCTATTGGTCCGGCGCGCAAGCTGGTGGATCTTTTTGCGGGATCAGGGACCTTTAGCATTCCCCTGGCTGAACGCGCCGAGGTGCATGCGGTGGAGGGTGAGGCAACGATGATCGCCGCTTTGGACAAGGGCGCGCGTGCGGCCGAGGGGCTCAAGCGGCTGACGACCGAGACGCGCGACCTGTTCCGCCGCCCGCTGGAGCCGGATGAGTTCAAGGGCGTCGAGGCTGTGGTGATTGACCCGCCCCGCGCGGGGGCTGAAGCGCAGGTGGCGGTGTTGGCCAAAACGGCGGTACCGGTGATTGCCTACGTCTCGTGCAACCCTGCAACCTTTGCCCGTGATGCGAGGGTGCTGGTTGAGGCCGGGTATCAGCTTGACTGGGTGCAGGTGGTTGACCAGTTCCGCTGGTCGTCACATGTCGAACTGGCGGCACGGTTCAGCCGCTAGGGCTTTGGCCTTTTGGGATGCCATAAAGATCCTGTGATTCTCCAAAAGCGTGCTGGCCAGACCTGCGGAAATCCGTTATCCGGCGGAAAAACATGGGCAGATCGGGGCAGTCGAGGCATATGGTCTTTTTCCGGATTCTTCTTCTGATCGCGGTTGGTTTCACGCTCACGGCCTGCGGCGGCAGCAAGTTCAAGACCTATGACGGCCCTAAGGTCACGCAAGTGCAGGTGCACAAAGCGGACCGAAAAATGTATCTGCTGCACAATGAAAAAGTGCTGAAAAAGTATGACATCAGCCTTGGCTTTACCCCCGAGAGCCACAAGCAGTTTGAGGGTGACGGCAAGACCCCGGAAGGGGCTTACACCATCACCCATCGCAACCCGAATTCAGAATTCCATCTGTCGTTGGGGGTCAGCTATCCCAATGCACAGGACCGGGCCTTTGCCGCCGCGCAAGGCAAGCCGCCCGGCGGGGATATCTTTATCCATGGCGGGCCGAACCGGAAGGTGACCCAGCGTGACTGGACGGCTGGCTGTGTTGCGGTGACCGACCGACAGATGGAAACCATCTATGCCATGGTCACACCCGGCACGCCGATCTTGATCCTGCCGTAAGCGGACAACGAAAAGGGGTCAATGGCCCCCGATCTTCTATAAGCAAATGAATGGCTTATCCGCCCGTCAGCAGCGTCCACCAGATCTTGCCGCCCGGTTCTTGGAACCAGGCAAAGCCTAGGTTCTGCGCCATTGGGTCCAAGACGACATTGCGGGTGTCGGGTTGTGCCATCCAGGCGGCGAGGGTTTCCATCTCGGTCTCATAGGTTTCCGAGATCAGCTCGCCCAAGAACTTCCCAGGGTAGCCCACGCGCTGCACCCGCTGAAGCGGCGAGGAACCGTCCGAGCCAAAGTGCCAAGGCCGGTTCTGGACCGACATATCGCGCGAATGGGTCAATGCGGCGGCATTCAGTTTGGCGCTCAATTGCAAGGGTGCCGCACCTTTGGCCGCTCGCAGGGTGTTGACCGAGTCAAGCACCCGGAAGGGGATTTTCTCGGCGGTTGAATTGTTGATTTTGTAGACGCGCGGCAGGGGCCTGCCATCGGCGCCAACCTGCGGCTCGCTCATGCCGATACCGCAGGCACCCAGAACCGCGGCCGCACCGCCCATCAAGAAAACTGTCCGTCTGTTCATGTCATGCCACCAAGAATGGGCCACCGGGGCCATAGCTTGCCCGTCTTTACCCAAAGAAACGCCAAGGAGCAAACCCAACTCTGCGTGACCTTGCCGATCTCCCGCTGGATGACGGGCCTTTGATTTGCGCCTGTCGGGGCCTGCGTGTAAAAGGCGGCAGTTCCCATTTCACGGAGATCAGCGGATGACCGCCGAAAATCGCAAATCGCTGAACCGCCGGCTGTTCCTTGGCGGTGCGGCCGCCCTGACATCTGCCGCCGCCCTGCCCGCCTTTGGCCAGGCGCTGGATGGCAGCACTGAAATGCTGCCAGCAGCCGGAGGGCAGGTGCGCAACAACGTGTCCAGCTTCCGGATGCTGGAGTGGCAAAACTATTTCGACAACACCCGTAATGGCGCGATCCTGGTCGACATCACCTCGCGGGCGCTGCATTTCTGGTCGGAAGATCAGTCGATCTACCGTCTCTATCCGACCTCGGTTCCGCTCTCTGAAGAGTTGACGCGGCGCGGTCGGACTGAAGTTGTCGAGAAGGTGGTGAACCCGACTTGGCGTCCGACGCCGTCAATGCGTGAGCGCAACCCGGAATGGCCCGAAGTTGTTGAAGGTGGTTCGTCCGACAATCCCTTGGGCACCCGGGCACTTTATCTGAGCTGGACCTACTACCGTATTCACGGCACCCATGACACCCGCAAGATTGGACGGCGCTCGTCCAACGGTTGTGTGGGCCTTTACAACGAACATATCCAAGAGCTGTTCGACATGGCAAAAGTGGGCACGCAAGTGTTGCTTATTTGACGACATGTTGGCTGCAGCCTCGTTTTGCCTGCACGGGTGGATTGCAAATTGCCCGGCAAGCTGATTAGGAAAGCAACATGAGGAATTGTCTTGGGTGTACGGCGTCGCCTCTGAAAAATTCGACGCTGCGCAATAACTGGAGGTAACTATGAAAAAGATCGCTCTCGCCGCCGCTCTGTCGGTTGCTGCTACCACCGCTTTCGCTGGCGGCATGGCTGAACCCGTAATGGAAGAAACCGTTGTTGCAGCTGGCGCTTCGTCGTCGGGCGGCATCGTTCTCCCGCTGCTCCTGCTGGTGGTTGTTGCCGCTGCTGTGGCGTCGAACTAATCCTACCCGGATTGGATTGAAGATTTGGGCGGCAGGGTTCCTGCCGCTCTTTTCTTTTTTCTGAAGGGTTGGTTTGGCCGGATCTGAACGATCAGATCCAACCCGCCAGATTTTCCTGAATGACCTGCACCAGCGCGTCGATATGCGCGGTATCATCGTTCAAACAGGGGATGTAGGTGAACTCCTCACCCCCGGCATGCTCGAAAGATTCACGGATCTCGCCGTTGATCTCTTCAAGCGTTTCGATGCAGTCAGCCGAAAAGGCAGGCGCGATCACGGCAATGTTCTTTTTACCTTCTTTGGCCAGATCAGCCACATGATCCACCGTATAGGGCTTCAACCATTCTTCCCGGCCAAAGACCGATTGGAAGGTGGTGATGATATCGGCCTTGTCCCAGCCCAGACGTTCGCGCAACAGCCGCGTGGTTTTGGCGCATTGGCAGTGGTAGGGGTCGCCTTCCATCAAATAGCGGATCGGCATGCCGTGATAGCTCGCCACCAGCACATCGGGCCGCACCTCTAGCTTGTCATAGGCGCGTTCAACAGATTGGGCGAGTGCTTCGATATAGGCAGGATGCTCGAAGTATTCCGCCACAACGCGCGCGGCAGGCTGGCGCTTTTCCTTCATCAGCGCGCGAAAGAACGCGTCATTGGCTGTGGCCGAAGTGGCCCCGGCATAATGGGGGTAAAGCGGGAAGAACAGGATCTTTTCGACTCCTGCCGCAACCATTTCCTGCACCTTTGAGGCGGTCGAGGGGTTGCCATAGCGCATGCAGAAATCGACCATGACGCGATCCCCGTGCCGCGCCTTGATCTGGGCCGCGATCGCGGCTGTCTGATCTTTGGTGATCGTGAGCAATGGGCTTTCGTTCTTTTCGTGGTTCCAGATCAGCTTGTAGTTGGCGCCACTGGTAAAGGGCCGCTTTGTCAGGATGATCAGCTGCAACAGCGGCTGCCATTTCCAATCGGCAATATCGACCACCCGCTTGTCGGACAGGAACTCGTTCAGATAGCGCCGCATCGACCAATAGTCGTAATTGTCCGGCGTGCCGAGATTGGCCAGCAGGATGCCCACCTTGGCAGCTTTAACCTTAGGATGGTCAGAAGGCGCATGGGCCAAGCGGCCGGCACCGGGCATGACATCGGTCATATTCGTCCTCGTGTTGCTAGCCCCGAAATAACCCTCCGGGCGGCGTGGTCAACCATTTTGGTCGGAAAGCGGGGTCTCTGCGGCATTCAGCGCATCTGCAAGCCGTGCCGCGGCTGATCCGGGGCGCAGGGGCTTTTGCTGGCTGTCATGCGGGGCCCAGCCCGTCAGGCAGATAATCTCAAAGGTCGCAGGGATGCGGCCATTGGGGGTGGCAAAGCGCTGATGATAGATCTCAGCCGCCCGCAAGAGCACCGAGCGTCGCGTTGGACGGCGCAACCGGGCTGCAAGCGCGTTGCCTTCACCCATCGCACGCAGATCGCGCATCAGGTGCAGGGCGTCGGTGTAAAGCACGGTCTTGGTAAAGCTGTCGGCCACAGGAAGCGCAAAGCCCACCCGGCCCAAAAGTCCGCCCAGATCGCGGATTTCGCCCATGGGCAGCACGCGGGGCGACAGGCCGCCGGTCAACTCAGCCTCAGCTTCGGCAAGACAGGCGCGCAATTCGTGCAAGGTTTGTCCGCCGAACATCAGCCCCAGAAACAGCCCGTCAGGCTGCAGGGCGCGGCGGCATTGCACCAACTGGCCCACCGGATCATTGGCCCAATGCAGCGCAAGGGCATGGACCACCAGATCATGGGCTGCGGGTTGCAGCGCGAGCGTGTCGTCATCGGCAACGGTCGGGAAATTCGGCCAAAGGGCCGGAAAACCTGTCACCACCACCGGGGCCGTAAAGGTTCTGTTAACCTCCTCACGTCTTTCCTGAACTTCGGCCATCACCTCTTCGTGCAGGAAAAAGGCCGAGGCGCGGGCGCGGTGCAGGGCCAAAGCCGTGCGATCTGTCAAAAGAGGGGGGGACGCGTTCATGGCTGGGAAAGATAGGGGGCGCGGGGGCAAATGCAAAGGGGCGTGATGGCGACGGCACTTCATCTGATTTACCCACCGCAATGCCTGACCTGTGGTGCGATGGTGACCACAGATTTCGGCCTGTGTGGCAGTTGTTGGCGAGAAACGCCTTTCATCAGCGGGTTGGTCTGCGACCAATGTGGCGTGCCGATACCAGGCGAGGAGACGGGAAAGCCCGAACATTGCGATGACTGCCTGACCATTGCCCGGCCTTGGTCGCGCGGGCGGTCCGCCTTGCTTTACAAAGACAACGCCCGCGCGATGGTGCTGGCGTTGAAACATGGCGACCGGCTGGATCTGGCGCAACCGGCTGCGCAGTGGATGCTGCGCGCGGCGGGGCCAATTCTGGAACCCGGCATGTTGGTGGCCCCGGTGCCCTTACACTGGATGCGGCTCTTTCTGAGGCGCTATAACCAGTCGGTCCTTTTGTCGCAGGCCATCGCCAGGTTGGCGGTGCTGGAGCATTGCCCGGATCTTTTGACGCGGAACCGGTCCACACCCAGCCAAGAAGGCCGGGGCCGCGATGCGCGGTTCGCCAATCTGCAGGGCGTCATCGCGCTGCATCCGCGCCAAGGCAAACGGGCCGAGGGGCGGCATGTGCTGTTGGTCGATGATGTGATGACCTCAGGCGCGACCTTGGCCGCTGCGGCCGAGGCCTGTGTCGCCGGGGGCGCGCGGGCGGTGTCGGTTCTGACCATGGCACGCGTTGCGAAGGATGCCTAAATCCTTATAGTCGCGCCAAAGCTCAGGTTGCCTTAAGGACCACGCCATGAAACCGGTTGAGATATACACCACCCAGACCTGCCCCTATTGCATCGCGGCCAAGCGGCTGTTGGTGAAAAAGGGCGTCGATTTCAAGGAAATCGATGTGGGTGGCCAGCCGCACCTGCGCGCCGCCATGACGCAGCGCGCAGGGGGGCGCACCTCGGTGCCGCAGATTTTCGTCGATGGCAAGCATGTGGGCGGCTGCGACGATCTGCATGCGCTTGATCACGCGGGCAAGTTTGACCAGATGCTGGCCTGACCCATGCGCGCAGGGCTGGTGCAGCTGAACGTGGGCGACGACCCGGCAGTGAACCTGCCGGTGACGGTCGATCTGGTGCGCCGCGCGGTGGCGGGCGGGGCGGGCTTTGTGCTGACCCCGGAATGCACAAATGCCCTGTCAGGCAACCGCGCCCATCAGCGCAGCGTGCTTCGCCATGAGGGGGATGATCCCACACTTGCTGCACTCCGTGACGAAGCGGCGCGCGCTGGGATTTGGGTCTTGATCGGCTCGCTGGGCGTGTTGACCCATGATGCCGATGGCCGCTTTGCCAACCGGTCATTCCTGATTGGTCCGGACGGAGAGATTGCCGCGCGCTATGATAAGATTCACATGTTTGATGTGAACGTGTCCGAAACCGAGATTTACCGCGAATCCGCAGGCTATCGCCCCGGCGCGGCGGCGGTGCTGGCCGATGCGGGCTTTGCCAAGATTGGCATGACAGTCTGCTATGACCTGCGCTTTGCGCATCTATTCCGCACTCTGGCACAGGCGGGCGCGCAGATTTTGACTGTACCTGCTGCCTTTAACCACATCACCGGTGCAGCGCATTGGGAGGTTCTCTTGCGCGCCCGCGCGATTGAAACAGGGTGTTTTGTGCTGGCACCGGCGCAAACCGGCTTTCACGCCGAAACCGCTGGCACGGGTCGGCGCACCTTTGGGCACTCGCTCGCCGTCGCCCCTTGGGGCGAGGTGTTGGCGGACGCGGGAACCGATCCGGGGGTCACCCTGGTCGATCTTGATCTGTCGCAGGTGGCCACGGCGCGCGCCCGCGTACCAAGCCTGTCCCATGACCGGGAGTTCACGGGGCCATGACCGACCGCACGGATGATCTGGCTGTCACCTTGTTCGGTGAGTTGTTCATGGCCGACCAGCTTGCGCGGAACCGTGTGTCCAAGGCGCTGCCCAAGGGGATGGAGCTGTCGCACTTTTCGGTCCTGAACCATCTTGCCCGGCTGAACGAAGAGCGCACCCCGGCGCAGTTGGCACGTGCCTTTCACGTGACGCGCGGGGCGATGACCAATACATTGACCAAGCTGGAATGGGCGGGTCATGTGCATATTCGCCCTGATTGGGATGATGCACGGCAGAAATTCGTGGCGATTTCCCCCGCTGGTCGGGCGGCGCGCGATGCCGCCGTGGCGGCGGTGATCCCGATGATTGCCGATGTCGTGCAAAGCCTTGGGCCCGACAAGGTGCGCGCGGTTCTGCCGATTTTGCGCGAAATGCGCGTCAAGCTGGAAGGCGAAAGCTAAGCGGGTTGGCGTTTCGCGCGGCGGTTCAGGCCTGTGGGGCGATGTGGCGCATTTGGGCGCGCATGACGGCAACCTGACGCCCGTCCTCGGCGGTGACCACCACATCGTACAGCGCGGAACGGCCGCTGCGGGCCACAAAAGTGCCGATGGCGGTCAGGGTTTCCCCGGCATGGCTTGGGGTCAGGAAGGTGATTGTGTTGGTCTGCGTCACTGCGCGCTCATCGGTAGAATTTGCGGCAAAACCGGCGGCGCAATCGGCCAACAAATGCACCACGCCGCCATGGGCGGTGCGGTGGCCGTTCAGGTGCCGCGGCTCAAGCTGCAGGCGCAGCTCAGAGCGGTTGTCGCGCGCTTCGATCAGGTCAATGCCCATCTCAATCGGGGCGGGGTCTTTGGCCCAAAAAGCCTGCATCGCCGGGGTGATCTTTTCGGTCATTGCGACAGCATCTCCTGCACCATGGGAATGACCTTTTCGCCGTAAAGTCGGATGCAGTCCAGCAATTGCCCATGCGGCACCGGGCCGGTGGAATACTTCATGTCAAAGCGCTGCACCCCAAGGGCACGCACCGCAGCTGCAATCTTGCGGGCCACCGTTTCGGGGCTGCCGACATAAAGCGAGCCATGCGCGATTTCGTCGAGGTAGCGGTCTTTGGTGGTGGGGGGCCAGCCACGTTCGCGGCCGATGCGGCCAAACATCTCGGCGTAGTGCGGCCAAAGCACCTCGCGCGCCTCTTCATCGGTGGTTGCGACAAAACCTGGCGAATGGATGCCAATCGGGCGCACCGGGCGGCCCAGTTGCGCGCAGGCGCGGTGATACAGATCGACATAAGGCGCAAAGCGGCGCGGGTCGCCGCCGATGATGGCCAGCATCAACTGCAAGTCCTGCCGTGCGACGCGCACCACAGACTCAGGGCTGCCACCGACACCGACCCAGACGGTCATGGGTTGGCCCAGCGGTGGATAGACCGTTTGATCGGCCAATGGGCTGCGGTGCTGGCCTTGCCATGAGACGGGGTTCTGTTTCGAAAGCTTGGCGAAGAGGTCAAGTTTTTCTTCGAACAGCAGCTCATAATCCTGCAGATCATAGCCGAACAGCGGGTAGCTTTCGGTAAAGCTGCCACGGCCCAAGATTGGCTCGGCGCGGCCATTGGACAACGCGTTCAAGGTGGAAAACCGTTGGAACACGCGGATTGGGTCATCTGAGGATAAGACCGTAACGGCTGTGCCGAGCTTGATCTTGGTGGTCCGGGCGGCGATGGCGGCCAGCAGAATTTCGGGTGCGGCGATGGCAAAATCAGACCGGTGATGTTCACCAAGGCCGATGAAATGGATGCCCAGCTCGTCCGCCAGAACCGCCTCGTCGACCACGTCGCGCAAGACCTGATCCATGGGTTTCAGCTGCCCGTCGGGCCCAAGGCTGACATCCCCAAAGGTGTCCAGGCCCAGTTCTACAGCCGACATGCGTTGCCCCTTTTTGTTGCGCGCGCCCACGATAACCCCAGCCCAAGACGAGGGAAAGGCAATGGCTGCACAGGCTGTGTGCAAACTGCATGAACAACACATATATAAGTTTGAATGTTTGTATGTGATGTGATACGCGGGGCAAAATGAAATAGGAAAGGTGGCGCCTTGGCACTTCGTTCTTTGATCTTGGCCAGCTTTGTGGTGGCCCTTCACACAATGCCGCTGGCGGCTGGCGAGTTGGTGGTTCAGCCGATTGACGCAGTTGAAACCAAAGCACTTTTCGGGCGGGTTGAAAGCCGTTTCGTGGTGCCGGCCCGGTCGCGAATTGGGGGCACGCTGACGGTATTGGATGTCACCGAAGGGTCCCAAGCGAAGGCCGGGCAGGTGATTGCCCGCATCACAGATCCCAAGCTCGAATCGCAGTTGGCCGCGGCCGAGGCGCGGATTGCCTCGGCCCGATCACAGCTTGAAAACGCCGAGACTGAGTTGGCGCGCAATGAAGAGTTGCTTGCCAAGGGGACGACGACAACCCAACGCGTCGATCAGGTGCGCACCACAGTTGAGGTGGCGCGCAATGCAGTGGCAGAGGCCGAAGCCGCGCGGCAGGTGAGTGCGACCTTGATCGAGGATGGCAATGTCTTGGCCCCGGCGGATGGGCGTGTGCTGTCGGTTCCGGTGCGTTTGGGCGCGGTGGTGATGCCGGGTGAGTCGGTAGCCACCATCACCGGTGGCGGTGTGTTCTTGCGTTTGGCGATCCCTGAGCGGCATGCCCCAAGCCTGACCGTGGGCGCAGGTGTTGATGTCGAGGGCGGCGCGGGGGTGATTGAAAAGGTCTACCCGCAGATTGAACAAGGCCGGGTGACCGCGGATGTGACCGTCGAGGGTTTGTCGGATGCCTTTATCGGCCAGCGGGTTCTGGTGCGTGTGCCGGTGGCGGCGCGGCAGGTGCTGGCGGTGCCGGATGCAGCGATTGAACAGCGCGCGGGGTTGGATCTGGTCACGATCAAAACCGCAGAAGGCTCGGTTCAGGTGACCGTTATCCCCGGCGCCGAGATTGCAGGCCCTGACGGCCCGTTGCGTGAAATTCTGACCGGCTTGCGGGCAGGCGACACAGTGGTGACGCCATGAGTCTGCCCGACAAAACCCCTGAAACGCTGACGTCCTCTGGTATTGCCGGAAACCTGACGCGCGCCTTTATCAACAGCCCTCTGACACCCTTGTTCCTATTGGCGGCCCTGATCCTTGGGATCGTCGCGCTGGTGACGCTTCCGCGTGAGGAGGAGCCGCAAATCTCGGTTCCGATGGTGGACATCCACATTCGCGCCGATGGGCTGCGGGCGGAAGATGCCGTCAAACTGGTGACAGAGCCGCTTGAAACCATTGTGAAATCCATTCCAGGGGTAGAGCATGTCTATTCCCAGACCCGCGATGATGGCGCCATGGTCACGGCGCGTTTCGTGGTGGGCACTTCGGGCGATTCAGCAATCTTGCGCGTGCATGAAAAGGTGCGCGCCAATATGGACCGAATTCCAGAGGGTATTCCCGAACCCTTGATCGTGGGGCGTGGGATTGACGATGTGGCGATCATGGTCGTCACCCTGTCGCCCAAACCTGGGGTGGCCAGCCGCTGGACCGCTGCCGATCTGACCCGCGTTGCGCGCGAGGTGCAGGTCGAGGTGTCGGCGTTGCCCGATATTGGCCTGACCTACCTTGTGGGCGAACAGCCCGAGGAAATTCGCATCACGCCAGACCCAGAACGTCTGGCGCAGGCGGGGCTGACGCTGCAGGCGCTGGCTGGCAAGGTTGAAGGGGCCAACAAGGCCTTTGCGCTGGGCACCATTCGCCAAGACGGCAAGCAGATTGATCTTGCCGCCGGTGAAACCCTGCAAGGGCTGGATCAGATTGCCAATCTTTTGGTGACCACCCGCGACGGCCGCCCGGTCTATGTGCGCGATGTGGCGAGTGTCAGCTTGAAAACTGACCCCAAGGAGAACCGCGTGTTCACCATGGCGCGAGGTGAGGGCGCAGCTTTTGACGCCCGCATTCCCGCGGTGTCTTTGGCCGTGGCCAAGCGGCCTGGTGCCAATGCGGTGGCAATTGCCGAAGAGATCCGCCACGCGATCAAGGGGCTTGAGGGCAAGATCATTCCCGCTGATCTGACGGTTGAGTTCACCCGCGACTATGGCGAAAGTGCCGATGAAAAGGCCAATGAGCTGTTGTTCCATTTGGCCTTGGCGACCATTTCCATCGTGGCATTGGTCTGGGTCGCGATTGGTTGGCGCGAGGCGCTTGTGGTGGCCATCGTCATTCCGGTGACCATTCTGCTGACTCTCTTTGCCGCGCGGATCATGGGATATACGCTGAACCGGGTGTCGCTGTTCGCGTTGATCTTTTCCATCGGGATCTTGGTGGATGACGCGATTGTCGTGATCGAGAACATTGCCCGGCACTGGGCGATGAAAGACGGCCGATCCCGCGCACAAGCCGCGATTGATGCGGTGTCCGAGGTGGGCAACCCGACCATCGTGGCCACATTGACCGTGGTGGTGGCGTTGCTGCCGATGCTGTTCGTCAGCGGCATGATGGGCCCCTATATGAGCCCGATCCCCGCCAATGCCAGCGCGGCCATGGTGTTTTCGTTCTTTGTTGCTGTCATGGTTACACCTTGGCTGATGATGAAGTTCGGCAAGGGCCATGGCTCGGCCGACGATCTCGCGGAACATGAATCCTCAGATGGTGGTGTCTTGGGGCGCGCCTATCGCAAAGTTGCCCGTCCGATCCTGTCCAGCCGCAAGAACGCGACGCGGTTTTTGCTGGTCGTGACGGCGGCGACGATCCTGTCGATGGGGTTGTTTTACACCAAATCGGTGACGGTCAAGCTTTTGCCCTTCGACAACAAATCTGAACTTGCGGTGGTTCTGGACATGCCGCGCGGGGCCTCGGTCGAGGAGACCGACCGTGTGCTGACCCAGATCGCCACCGCGTTGGAGCCGGTCGAGGAAATCATCTCGATCCAGTCGCATGCCGGTACGGCCGCGCCGTTCAACTTCAACGGCTTGGTGCGGCATTACTATCTGCGCAATGAGCCGCGCTATGGCGACCTGCAGGTGAACCTGTCGCCCAAGGGTGAACGCGACCGTGAAAGCCATGAGATTGCACTGGACCTGCGGGCGCGTGTTCTGGGGCTGGACCTGCCCGGGGGGGTTGCTGTCAAGGTGGTGGAACCACCGCCTGGCCCGCCCGTCATGGCCACCCTTCTGGCCGAGGTTTACGGCCCTGATGCCGAGACCCGCCGCGCTGTGGCGTTGAAATTGCGCGAGATCTTCGCAACCATTCCATACATTGTGGATGTGGACGACAGTTTTGGCGTTCCGGCAGAACGGCAACGGCTGGTCTTGAATGACGCCAATCTTGACTTCCACAAGGTCGAGCAGGGCGATGTGTTCCAGACCATTGGCATGCTTTATGGTGGCACGACCGTGGGTTATTCGCATCGGTCCGATGGGAGGCATCCGCTGCCCATTCGTCTGGCGCGCGACAAGGCTGATATGGTCTTGGACGAGCGCGCACTATCAACTCCGATCCCGGCAAACCTCTTGCCGGGGGATCGGTCGGTGGTGGAATTGGGCGATGTGGTCGAGGTGAAAACTGAGATGCAGTCATATCCGGTCTTCCGCCACAATGGCCGCGCCGCCGAAATGGTCACAGCGGAACTGGCGGGCGATTATGAGGCGCCGCTTTACGGTATCATCGCCGTCAACCGCGCGATTGAGGCTGCCGATTGGGGCGACCTGCCCAAGCCCCAGATCAGCCTGAATGGTGTGCCCGAGGATCATTCGAGACCCACCGTGCTATGGGACGGCGAGTGGGAGGTGACATGGGTCACCTTCCGCGACATGGGCGCGGCCTTTGGGGTGGCGCTCTTGGGGATTTATATTCTTGTGGTGGTGCAGTTTGGCAGCTTCAAATTGCCACTGGTGATCCTGACGCCGGTGCCTTTGACCTTTATCGGCATCATGATTGGGCATTGGATGTTTGACGCGCCCTTCTCCGCCACCTCAATGATCGGATTCATCGCGCTGGCGGGGATTATCGTGCGAAATTCGATCCTGCTCGTTGATTTCATTCTGCATGCTCGCAAACCCGGCGTGCCGCTGATTGATGTTCTGTTGGACGCGGGCGCGATCCGGTTCAAGCCAATCCTTCTCACCGCACTGGCCGCGATCATCGGGGCGATCACGATCTTGACCGACCCGATCTTTCAGGGGCTGGCGATCAGCCTGTTGTTCGGGCTGATCTCGTCCACGCTGCTGACGGTGCTGGTCATCCCGGCGATCTATATCTGGCTGCGCGGGGAAAAGCCGACAAACGCCTGACGACATGGCGTTATCAGCAATAGGGGGTCGCCTTCGGGCGGCCCCTTATTGCGTCAGCAGACCATCAATCGCGCTGGTGATTGGCCGCGCATCCGGCTTTGTTGTTGAGCCCCAAGCTTTGACAAACTCGCCCTCTGGCCCGATCAGCACCTTGTTGAAGTTCCAGCTGGGGGTGAACCCATGCACATCGCGGACCCAGGCGTAGAAGGGATGAACCTCATCATTGGCGACATTCTGGATGGTGGTCATTGGCAGGCTAAGCTCAAAATTCACATCACAGAATTCCTTCACCTCGGCCTCACTGGCCAATTCCTGGGCGAAATCGTCCGAGGGCACAGCAAGGACCACAGCGCGGCCCTGATAGCGGTCGGACAGGGTTTGCAGGTTCTCATACTGGCCCGCAAATCCGCAAAGCGAGGCGGTGTTGACCACCAAAACCGGCTTGCCGCGCCATTCTTCGGTCGAATAGCTGCCGCCGTCGATTGAGGGGAACCGGAAGCTTGGCGCATCGGCAAAGGCGGGTGCTGCGGCGGCGGCAAGGAAAAGGGCAAAAATGGCGGCGTGCATGAATACCTCCTGCAAGTGCAAGAGATACGCGGCGCGCGGCGCAGTGGATCAGTGGCGGATGGTGTCACCGGGTTGCAGCACGGGGAAAAGCTCAACCACCTCACCGCCCACAACCCCCTGATGCGACTTGCCCGCGATGATCTCGGCGGCGCGGCGACCAATCTCCAGTCGGCAGGCATCCATTGTGGCCAGTTTGCGCGGCAAACCGTCCAACAACTCCACCCCGTTAAAGCCTGCAAGACCCATCTTGCCCGGCACATCCAGACCCTTTTCAAGGCAGTACAAAAGCCCGCCTGCGCCGATCATATCGTTGGAATAATAAAGAAAATCGATATCAGGGCTCCGGGTAAGCACCGCGTGGGTCATCTCACGGCCCTTCAAAAGCGCAGAGCCGCCCGAATAGAACTCGCGGTCAGCAAGCGTGAGCCCGGCCTTGGCCAGGGCCTCTTCAAAGCCCTCAAGTCGTTTCTTCGCGCGAAAGTCATTGGACATCTGGGTGCCAAGAAAGGCAATCCGCCGATACCCTGCGGCTATGATCGCCTCGGCCATCTGCCGCCCGGCGCGGCGGTGAGAGATACCGACAGCGCTGTCAATCGGTGTGCCGTCGATGTCCATGATCTCGACAATCGGCACGCCGGCCTGCGCCATCATGGCGCGCGCGGCTTCGGAATGTTCAAGCCCGGCCACGATCAACCCGGTGGGCCGCCATGACAGCATTTCATAGATCACCGACTCTTCGCGGTCTGGCGAATAGTTGGTAACGCCGACCACGGGTTGCAGGCCGGTATCCTCCAACACTTCGGAAATGCCGGTCATCACCTCGGGGAACACCATGTTCGACAGCGAGGGGATCACGACCCCCACCAGATTGACGCGCTGGCTGGCCAAAGCCCCGGCAATCTTATTCGGCACATAGCCAAGGGCGCGCGCGGCCTGCTGGACCTTTTCGCGTGTCGCCTCAGAGACGTCGCCCCGGTTGCGTAAGACCCGGCTGACGGTCATCTCGCTGACGCCAGAGGCTTCCGAGACATCGCGCAGCGTCAGGGCGCGACGGGGATCGAAGGCGGAAGGGTTGGTCAATTTGGCGGCCCCGCGATGCGTCTTTTCTCTTGTTAGCGCCAAAACCGAACATGTCCAAGGGCGGAATCTGCACAGCTGCCGGGCTATGCGGTGTGGGGGCGGCGCGGGTGGCGCTGTAAGGTAAGAATTGCGCTCCACCCGTTGATTTGCAGCAAGAAAGACAGGATGTGCGCAGATGCACGGGTTGCCCTGCGGCCGTCTCGGATGCCGCGCTCCAATTCTGTCTGACGATCAAGGTGTCGTTCCAGCCGCCGCTCAGGCAAACGACCGGAATGGTGGCCAGCTTGCTGAAGTTGGCAGACCTGGAATGGGCCGTGCCCAACCATACAAGCCTGTGCCGACGGCAGAACGCAGTCTAGCAGAACCTGAGCCATCCCCCGTCACGGGGCTTCATCGACTTCCTCGATGTGCATATTTCGATGTACATGTTAGGCTCGCTTTGCGATGTGCGGGAAAAAGCAGGTCGACAGTTAGGGATGTCACCTTAACCTGCAAGCACAAGAGAGGATGAGAATGCTTCTGGGACATATCGGTGCAAGGAAAGGCTCAAAGGGTGTTCCGGGCAAAAACTTCCGCTGCATTGCAGGCAAGCCGCTTATTGACTGGTCTTTGGATCAACTCTTGAGAAACCCGCGCGTTGATGCGGTCGTGGTGTCGACTGACGACGAAGAGATCTACACACATGCTCTGCAGCGCGGAGCGCTCGATATAGGGTTGCGACCCGCCGAACTTGCAACGGACACTGCGCCTAAGTGGGGAGTTTGGCAGCACGCTCTCGCCGCCTCAGAAGCCCGGATTGGAACCGTTTCTGCATTCATCGATCTAGATTGCACGTCGCCGCTCCGCATTCCGGAGGATATCAACGGCGCATTGGACCTGTTCTTGTCCGAGAGCCCTGACATGGTCATGAGCGTCTGCGAGGCCCGCAAGAATCCGTACTTTAATCTCGTGGAACCCGACAGTTCTGGGGCGTTACATGTTTCCAAGGCACTGCCAGGCGGCGTCTGGGCTCGGCAGCAGGCCCCTGTGGTGTATGAACACGTCGGGGTGGTCTACGTTGTCAAACCCGATTACCTGCGAAATGCTCAGACAATTTATGAAGGCAGAGTTATCCCCTTTGTCGTCTCAGCCGAGCGGTGCCATGACATAGACACGCCGTATGACTTTCGTTTGGTTGAGTTCTTGCTACGCGAACAGCTTGCGGCCTCGGTGAACAAGGGATGATGCGGCCGTTATCCAACGCCCAACAGCGCCTGAATGGAACCGCTGTCAGTTATCAAAGCACGGTATCGTCCTTGATTACGACTTTCTTGAGTGAAGTTTGTCGAGTGCCATAAGCGTTCGGCGGGTTGAGCCGGAGTGCGATTTCATGAAATCATTGATTCTTTTTCGTCTGGATTGCGTATCAGAAGCGGTCAGGTTCCCAGCCGCGATGATATGATTGGCTAGGGCCTCTGCGTCCGCAACGGAACATGCGACGTTTGCGTTTTCCGCTTCGACAAATGGATATTCAATTGTGTGTGTAAACGGCCCTGTAACAACCGGCTTGCCGAGGGCAAGCGCCTCTGAAATGTTGTGTGCGCCTTTTGGGTTGAAGCCTCCACCGACAATCACTTCGTCAGACATTGCCAAATAGCCATACATCTCCCCTAAACTATCTCCTAAAAAGACATCTGGGCAGATGGTTTGACCCCAACTTGACGGGTTGAAGGCACTACCAAGTTCTGATCGGCGCAGTACAGATAACCCGTTCGCCCGCAAATAGCCCGCAACTTCGTCGAAACGTTCTGGGCGACGAGGAACATAGACGAAGAGTGGCATCTCAGCGCCATGGCTCATGCAATGGTCGCGAAGCGCGCGAATGGCATGCAGGTAAGTGGGGTCTTCGCCTTCAATAGCGCTGGCGATGCAGATAACTCGGCGTGTGCTCGCCCCGATCCAGATGCGCGCAGCTTGGCCGGCTGCGACCAAAGCTGCAGGCACCGGTTGGTCAAAGCGAAGTTCGCCCGTTACGACGATGTTTGGAACACCTACGGACCTGAAACGCTGCGCTTGCAGGTCTGACTTGACCAAAGCGCCCGCAAAATTACGCATGACCTGCTGGCGCAAACGAAGCCCGCGCGAGTCTCTGGCGAGGGAGTCGGATGGATACTGCGCATTGCACATCAACAACGGAACACCCGCCGACTTCGCCGCAAAAACCATGCGCGGCCATATCTCGATTTCCATTACAAGGCCAAGTGTCGGGCGGAATGCGCGGAAAAATGCACGAAATGCCCAGGCCGTTTCAATCGGCACCCAGATCGCCTGCATCTGTCCCAAAGCAATCTCGGACCCGAAGACCCGCTGTGCTTCGGCACGCCCTGCGGGTGTAAAATGTGTGGTCACGACGCGGCCGCCGCGGCCTAGCAATTCTTGGATTAACGGCACAGCAGACCGAAGCTCACCCAATGAGACGGCATGTATCCAGAGCACTTCCGACAAAGGTTGGCGGTAAAGGCCAATACGCTCGGTAAAGCGCGCAAGGTAGGCCGGGTCGCGCCGTGCTCGCCAAGCAAGGTAGGCAAACACAATTGGAAGTCCCAGCGTCCAAAGTGCAGACCAGAACAAAAGAAAAAGGCGCATTGCCAAGGTCATTGCGCCTCTCTCGGCATGAGCGAAAGCAGATCTCGCGCAAGCGGTGCAAGCTTTCCACGTGCAGCTTGCGTGATGTCCATTGCTCTGGAAGCTACTTTGTAAAGATCTGGCGCAGCCAGTGCGTCAGCCAGGGTTCCCTGGGAAACGGCACGTGCGGCATCCATCTGATGCAGTTGCGAATAATCCGTTTCGAAGTTTGACACATCTGGTCCGTGCAAGATTGCGGCACCCAATGCGGCAGCTTCCCAGGGATTGTGACCTCCAACCATGTCAAAGCCACCGCCTATAAGGGCAGCTTCCGCTAAACTGTACCAAAGACCAAGTTCGCCATAGCTGTCGGCGATCCATACTCGATCACTGGGTGCAGGAATCCCACCAGCACTTCGCCGCAAGTGCGCCAACCCCTGCATGGCAAGGGCGTCAGAGATTGCTTGCGCCCTAGACACATCTCGGGGCACCAGGATTAACAGCCGGTCAGGCAACGCTTGGGCTGCCAGAATCGCCTGAACCTCATCCCCTGGATGCGTCGAAGCAGCCACCCAAATGCGGCGACCTTTTAGGGCCTGCTTTAGGTGGTTGATCTCATGAGAATCGACGCGCAGATGCGGGGCCGCAGCTTTGAAGGCGCCATCGACCCGCACCGCCTGCGCGCCTAATGCCTTCAGATAGACCGCAGTCTTTTCATCTTGGGCCGAGACCAAAGAAAAGCGCGCCAAAAGATCTGCAGAGATCCGTTGGAAACGCATCCGTCGCTGGTAAGAGCGCTGAGTAAGTCGCGCGTTGACCAGTGCGAGAGGCACTCCATTTGCGCTGGCTGCCAGAATGGCTCCAGGCCAAATATCTTGCTCGGCCCAAATCGAAAGAGCAGGACGCCAGTATTTTATGAACTGCGCCAGATAGCTTGGCGCGTCTAAAGGAAGGAACTGATGCTGACAGCGCCGAGGTAGGTTGGCGGCAAACACCGTTGCCGACGAGCGTGCGGTAGACGTGACAAGAAACCTCAAGTCAGGCGATAATTCGGACAACTGCGCGATCAGCCCACGCGACGCCATAACCTCACCCAGTCCAACGGCATGCAGCCACACAACAGTGCCATCTTCACGGGTCAGGCTTGGTTCACCCAGCTTTTCGCGCCAGCGCAGCGGATCCTCTTTGCCCTTCTTCAGCCGGTAACGCAGCAAGGCTGGCGCAAAAACAGGAATAGCGCGGGAAGCTAGCAAGTAGGCGGACAGTCCGGGTCCATCTTCAGGGTCGAGGGTCTTGTTAGTCTGGTTCATGAAAGGCCTTTTGCAGCCCATGCGTCCAGAACTCTGGTTGAGAAATTATTGCCGCAAAACGATCCGCCGCACGGCCTTCGCCAAAGCCGGTATGCCGGGCATGACGTCGACCCCATTCCTGCGCCAGAAACTGCTGTATTGTACTCGTATCAAATGCGTCACATGCCGTAACTGACTCAGCCTGCGCTCTGTTCGTTTGCCGTGTACCAACGTCAAGAGATGGAATTCCCAGGAATGGTGCTTCGCGCACCCCTGCGCTTGAATTGCCAACTAGGCAGGCGGCGTTTTTCATCAACTCGGAAAAGTGCGCGAATCGCATCGAAGGAATCAGTCGGAACCTGTCAGATGGGAGCTCTTTGAGAACGTCAAAAATCGCCTCTGATCCAGGATCGTTGTTTGGTGCGATTACAACAAAACTACGTTGAGAAGCGGTCAGCGCCGAAAAAAGCATCTTTGCTTGCGCGCCCATGCTGGCTTGTTCGCTTGTTACAGGATGGAACACGGCAATCCCATAATCGTTGAACCCAATGCCGTAGCGTGCCCTGACATCATCTAGGGTCACACCCGAAAAGCTCGCATGAAAATCCAGCTCTGGGCTTCCGATTACATGGACAGAGCTTGGTAGCTCGCCAAGCGCGGTAACGCGTCGCGCGGCTGAAGCCGAAGAAACGAAATGATGTGTGCAAAGCTTGGTGTTGCAGTGGCGGAACACCTCGTCGATCGTGCCAGAGACTTCGCCGCCCTCGATATGGGCAGAGGGAATGTAATTGGTGGCCGCCACAAGCGCGCCCGCAAGTGCCTCGATCCGGTCGCCGTGGATCACGATCAGGTCGGGCTTGTGTTCGGTCACATAGTCGGAAAAGCCGATGACGGTCTTGGCCAGGATGATATCCTGAGGATCGCCCGGCCGCTGGTTCAGGAACTCATGCACCCCCACACCGGGCATCCGGTGCACCTCGAGCTTGGTCAGCCCGTAAAGGTCAAGCATGTGCATGCCGGTTACAAAAAATGTTACCCTGAACCCCGACTCCCGTGCCGCCGCCGCAAGCGGTTCCAGCTTGCCGAAGTCGGCACGCGTGCCAGTGAGAAAGAGGAGATGACGGGTCATGCGGCGTCAGGGCTTTCTGGCCAAAAACGGCTGCTTTGATATGGACATGATGCGGTGGATTGTCTAGCCAAGTCTGACACTCCGTTGCATCAAACACCTGTGTTAACCATAGCATCAGATAGTTCCCCACGGGCCAAGGCCGAACTGGAGCGGCTCTGCATTTCGTGCTAAGGTGGTGTCTGGATGTATGGGCTTGCGCCATATTTCAAGGATTTATTGGTTAACACCCTTTGGCGCACCACCGCGCAAAACTCTACCTTGGGCTGAATGATGCTGGGATTGCTTGGTTTATTGGGTGTCGTGGTCGCGGGCCTTGCCTTCGACAGCGGGCCCGACACCTACGAGGATGACCGTGAGGCCCAAGACACCCCTGAGGGAGAGGCTTGGGGCACGTCGGCGGACTTTCCGGGCTTTGATGACGGCGAAGACGGGGGTGCCGATCATGGTGGAACCGAACCTGATGGCCAGCCAATCTCCAATGACACCCCCACCTCGATTGACCCTGACCGTGACATGACCGGCACCGCCGGGGCCGACCAAATGACCGGCGGCTCAGGGCAAGATCGCCTCACCGCAGGTGCGGGCGATGATGACCTGAACGGGCGCGCGGGTGATGACAGCCTTGACGGCGGCGCAGGCCAAGATGTGTTGCACGGTGGCGATGGTGATGACGATCTGGCCGGCGGCGATGGCGACGACAGCTTGTGGGGTGATGACGGCCACGACAGCCTGACCGGCGGCGCGGGGAATGATGCTCTGGCCGGCTGCGAAGGCGATGACACCGTGCAGGGCGGCGCGGGCGATGATCGGCTGATTGGCGGCACGGGCCAAGATCAGCTTGCGGGTGACGCCGGGGATGACACGCTGTTGGGCGGTGAGGGCGATGATCTTGTGTCAGGCGGCACGGGCGCCGATGAGGTTGACGGCGGCGCAGGCAATGACACGCTTTGGGGCGCCGCACCCGGTGTCAACGATACCGAGGTTGATATCCTCAACGGCGGCGATGGCGATGACATCCTGCATCTGGGCGCGGGTGATTATGGCCACGGTGGTGATGGTGCCGACAGCTTCACCTTGCAGGACTTCGGCCCCGGCGCGCCGTTGGTCCAGATCACCGATTTCAATCCGGCCGAGGATGAGTTGGTGGTGCTTTACGATTCCACCCTGCACCCCGATCCCGCCCTAACCTTGCAAACCGGCCCCGATGCGACGCTGTTGCTGTTGGACGGTGTGCCTTTGGCCAACCTGACCAATGGTGCGACGGTCGATCTTGCGGCGATTCGCTTGCAGGCGGCCTAAGCCAGCTCCCTCAAACCGCGCGCAATCAGCGCCACGCCATCGGCGCTTGGTCATAGCCGATATACAGCGGATGTTTCGGCTGACCCGCCAAGGTCAACCCCAGATGCCACAGCGGCCGCCCCGTGGCCCGCAGCCGCACCGTCACCGCCCGATCGCGGCCCATCAACCCGCCATGCCCGCCCCAGCCGCACAGCACATCATCGGCCCAAAGCGCGCCCGCGTCCAAAGCCGCGTCATTGTCCGGCCCAATCGGATCGGCCACCCCCCGCAGCGCATGCGGATCGGTGGCCCGCCAGGCAAACAAATTCACCACCCGAAACCCACCATAACCCAAGGCACGCGCCCGGCGCTCACAACGTTCCACCGTGGGATCATTGGCCTGTTCCGTCGCCGTCGAGGGGTTCAGCATCACCACCAGCAACCGCCGCCCCGCCGCCCATTCGCGCGACAGCGCATAGCGGTAAGCCTCGCAATCCGAATACACCGCCACACTGGCCGCATCGCCCTTTTGATGCGCCCTGCAGATCATCTCAGTCAAGGTTGAACACGCGTGAGGGATGCAATTCCCCCGCCTTGTAAATCCCCACGGCCACCGGACGGCCCTGATAGCTCGCCCAAGCCTCATCGCCATATTGCGCGGTTGAACTGAACACCATGCCCGGATTGCCGTTCTTCAGCCGCACCGCCCCTTCCGGCGTGCAGGGCAGCTCCGGCAAATCGGCCAAACCCAACTCCAACGGCAAAAGCAGCGCGTCAATCTCGGGCGATTTCGCCAACCGGTCGATCTCCTCCAGCGACACCCCTTCACGGGCATCAAACGGCCCCGACCATTCGCGCCGCAGCCACGCCACATGGCCCAGACAGCCCAAAGCCCGCCCCAGATCGCGGGCAATCGACCGCACATAGCCGCCCTTGCCGCAGACCATCTCCAGATCGACATGGTCGGCGTCCGGGCGGCCGATCATCTCCAACCGCTCCACCCACAGGGGCCGCGCGGCAAGCTCCATCACCTCGCCCTCACGCGCCAGATCATAGGCCCGCTCGCCATCCACCTTCACGGCGGAAAACTGCGGCGGCACCTGTTCGATCTCACCGCGAAACGCGCCCAGCGCGACCTCGATCTCGGCATCGGTTGGCCGGGCGCTGCGGGTCTCCAGCACCGTGCCTTCGGCATCATCAGTGGTGGTCGACGCCCCCAAGGCCACGCGGAACCGATAGCATTTCAACGCATCGGTGACATAGGGCACCGTCTTGGTCGCCTCGCCCAAGGCCACGGCCAAAACCCCGGTCGCCGCCGGGTCAAGCGTGCCGGCATGGCCTGCCTTTTGCGCCCCAAAAGCCCATTTCACCTTGTTCACCACCGTGGTTGACCCCACGCCCGCAGGCTTGTCCACCACCAGCCAGCCATTCACCAGCCGGCCCTTTTTCCCGCGCGCCATGTCAGTCCTTTGCCGTGGTCAGATCGGTGACGACGCCGATCATCGGCCCCATCGGAAAGCCCGCATCGTGACGCTCCAGCATGGGCGCATACAGCCGCGAGACGGAACCGTCAAAGAAAAGCGCGTTGGGCGTGCCCAGCACATCGCGGAAAAACCGCGCAAAGCTGTGGAAATTGACCACCTCATTCGAGATGACAAAATGCGCGTGCCCATCCTGGGTCACCCCCACACCGTTGCGGTAGTAAAGCGAATCCGAACCTGCCGAAAAACGTGGATGCAGCGCACCCTCGATCACCAGCATCGGGCCGGATTGACTGGCATAGCGGCAGGCGGGCCGCGTCTCGGCAAAGGCCCGCGATTCGATCACCGCAAACCCCTCGCCCACGCAAAAAACCCCGTTCGGCAACAACCCGAAATTGCCCGGCCCGTCCGACGTGATCAGCCGCGCTCGCTGAACCCCGTTTTCTATATACAGCCCCACAGGGGCCAGATCGGGGTGAAACATGCCCGCGTTCATCGCAAAGGCCAGTTGCTTGCCCTTCGCCTCCAGCGCCACGTCCACGGCGGCAAAGCTGGCATAGGGCAACTCGTCACCCCTCAGAAACAGCCGCACATCCTCGCCGGGGGCGACGTCGCAGGTGGTGTAGGATTGGCCATCGAACATCACATCGCGGCAGGTGACGGCCTGCGCCAGACCGGGCAGGGCTGGCGCCAGGACCAGCGCCAGAACCAGCCCCTTAATCGTCATCGCCTTCGTCCTGCGGCCCCAGATCGCGGGCAACCGAAGGGTCCATGAACATGCGCCGGGTTTCATCCAACCGGTCAAAGGTCTCATCGGGACGAAAGCGCAGGTCGGGCGCGTATTTCAGCGTCATTTCAGTGGCCAGCCGGTGGCGCAACTCATGCTTGTTGCGCGCCAAGGCGGCAATCGCGGCCTCAACTGGCACCGACCCCATCAGCGGCATGACATAAACCGTCGCCACCTTCAGATCGGGCGAGCACGACACTTCGCCCACCGTGATCGACATGGCGTTCAGGTCCGAGTCGTGAATTTCAGCCCGGTTCAGCATATCCGACAGCGTGCGCCGGATCAGTTCGCCAACACGAAGTTGCCGTTGCGAGGGGCCAGAGCCAGTATGGAAGCGCTTGTTTGACATGGGGGCCACATAAGCCCTTTTGGCCCCGTCCGCAACGCCGGGCTTTGCGCGCCTGCACAAGGGCGTTAAAGGGGGGCCAAGGGATAAGGGGATTGCCATGGAACACCTGCCGGGAATCGTGATCACGGGCGCATCGGGCCGCATGGGGCAGATGCTGGTAAAAACCGTGGTGGCCAGTGGCAAGGCACGTCTGGTGGGCTGCATCGAGCGCCCTGGCAACGCGTGGCTTGGCCGCGACATCGGCGAGGCGATGGGCGGCGCGCCCTTGGGCGTTGTGGTCACCGACGACGCTCTGCCCGCCTTCGCCTCGGCCCAAGCGGTGATCGACTTCACCGCCCCCGCCGCAACCGTGGAATTCGCAGCACTCGCCGCACAGGCCCGCGCCGTGCATGTCGTGGGCACCACCGGGCTAGAGGCGGCGCATCACGCCAAACTTGACGCCGCCGCCCGCCATGCCGTCGTGGTGCAGGCCGGGAACATGAGCCTTGGCGTCAACCTTCTGACCCGCCTGACGCAAAAAGTCGCCGCCGCGCTTGATGCCGATTGGGACATCGAGGTGATCGAGGCGCATCACCGCATGAAGGTGGACGCGCCTTCGGGCACAGCTCTCATGCTGGGCCAAGCCGCCGCCGACGGGCGCGGCGTGTCGCTGGACGCCGCCCGCGTCTCAGGCCGCGACGGCATCACCGGCGTGCGTGACCGCGGCAGCATCGGCTTCTCTGCGATTCGCGGCGGCGACATCGTGGGCGAACATGACGTCTTGTTCGCTGGTGAGGGCGAGCGGATCATCCTGCGCCATGTGGCGACCGACCGCACCATCTTTGCCCGTGGCGCACTGCGCGCGGCACTTTGGGGCCAAGGCCAAAAGCCCGGGCGCTATGACATGATGGATGTCTTGGGCCTGTAACAAACCGCATCATCAAACTGATCCAGACCGCCTTGGCCCGCGTATGCGACATGGATTTGACGGAGTTTTTCAATGCGTTCCGCGCTTGCTGTAATGTTGGTTGCCAGCCCCGCTCTCTTCTCCACGGCATCCCTTGCCGATGACTATCAGCCCATCATGGAAAAAGAGGCGTTCATCGCCTTGGTCGGCGGCAAGGAACTGCGCAACAACCTCTATGATCTCAGCCTCTTCGTCAGCTCCGAGGGCAAGATCACCGGCGATGCGCTGGGCTGGAAAATCACCGGAAGCTGGTCGTGGAACGACGGCTATTTCTGCCGCGAGATGGATTGGGAAGGCTATGCCATCCCCTACAACTGCCAGCTTGTTGAAACGAAAGAAGGCAGGATCGTGCGCTTCACCGTCGATCGCGGCACAGGCGACACCGCGCAGTTCCGCCTGCGCTAAAGCATATCGCGTTTGATCGGGTTCAACTGATCAAACGCTACGCCACATTCCCAACGGCTTGCCTGTCTTGGATCGCATTCAATCTGTATGCGATCCGCTCTAGGCGTCAAAAGTCGATCGCCAGCCCCTTTTTCTCCCAATCGCCATAGCGCACCGGCTCTGGCCCATCGCGCCCGCCCAGTTCTGTGGGCAGGGCGGTGTCCTTGGCGGCCTTGCGGCGCGCCTCCGCCTCGGCCAAGGCGCGCAGGGCGGCGGGCGGAAGGTTGGGGGTGTCGTCTGACATGCTCTATCCCTTCGGGCTGTGCCGGTGATATAGGGCGCGGCACAGCCCAAGGGCAAGGACACAGGATGACACAGGCGACATGACTCAGGGCAAATCCCCCAGACTTACAGCGCGCGGCGGGGCCGTGGCGCTTTTGAATGCGGTTCTGGGCGACGGCGCGCTCTTGGCCGAAGCCTATGACCACCCCGATTTCGCCGCCCTGCCCCCCGCTGACCGCGCCCGCGCCCAGCGCCTTGCCCTGACCGTGCTGCGCGTGTTGGAACCCGCCGACAAGGTGCTGCACCCCCTGATGCGCAAGGCCCCGCCCTTGCCGGTCTGGAACATCCTGCGCCTTGCCGTGGTGGAAATGGCCGGCGGGGCCGCCGCGCATGGCGTGGTGAACGAGGCGGTGGGTCTGGCCCGCGCCGGACGCAAGACCAGCCATCTGGCCGGTCTGGTCAATGCCGTTTTGCGGCAAGTGCCCGTGGGCGTGGCCCTTACGTCCGTGCAAAAACTGCCGCGCTGGCTGCGTCAGCCCTTGGTCCATGCCTATGGCCGCGATGCCGTGGCCGCAATTGAGGCGGTGCAGGCCACCGCCCCGCCCCTCGACTTAACCCAGCGCCCCGGCACTGAGACGCCCGAGGGCGATCTCTTGCCCACCGGTTCCCGGCGTCTGGCCGACCGGGGCCAGGTTTCCACCCTGCCGGGCTATGCCACGGGCGGCTGGTGGGTCCAAGACGCCGCCGCCGCCATGGCCGTGCCACTGCTGGGTGACATCACAGGCCAGCGCGTGCTGGATCTCTGCGCCGCGCCGGGCGGCAAGACGATGCAACTTGCCGCCGCCGGGGCCGATGTGACGGCCCTTGATATCTCCGGCCCCCGCATGGCGCGGGTGGCCGAAAACCTTGCCCGCACCGGCCTGACCGCCACCTGCATCACCGCCGATGCGCTGAACTGGCAACCTGATCAGCCCTTTGACGCCATCCTGCTGGATGCGCCCTGTTCGGCGACCGGCACCATCCGCCGCCATCCCGACCTGCCCTTTGTCAAAGACGGCTCTGAAATCGAAGCTCTGGTCGCCCTGCAAGCCGCCCTTCTTGACCGTGCGCTTGGCTGGCTGAAACCGGGTGGGCGGCTGGTGTTTGTCACCTGCTCGCTTTTACCCGACGAAGGCGAGGCGCAGCTGACCGCCGCCCTCACCCGCCATCCCGGCCTCAGCGTGCAGCGCCCAACCCTGCCCGGCCTCTCGCCCGACTGGATCACGCCAGACGGCGGCTTGCGCCTGCGGCCTGACTATTGGGCCGACAAAGGCGGCATGGACGGGTTCTTCATGGCCTGCCTGAAACGGGCCTAACCGCGCGGGAACATCCGATACCACAGCCAATCCGGCAGCCCCTGCCCATAGCGGAACAGCCACGAAAACGGCGCGGGAAAACTGGACTTGAACCGGTTTGACCGCATCAGCCGCATCATATGCCCCGCCGCCTGTTCGGGCGTCATGATGAAGGGCATGGCAAAGCTGTTCTGCGCCGTCAGCCGGGTTTCAATGAACCCGGGGTTGGCCAGTTGCACCTTGATCCCGCTGCCCCGCAGATCGGCATACAGGCTTTCGGCCAGCACCATCGCGCCCCCCTTGGACGCGGCATAGCCGATCGCCCCCGGCAACCCGCGATAGCCCGCCAAGGACCCGGTCAGCACCACATGCCCCGCCCCGCGCGCAATCATGGCAGGCAGCACGGCACCCAGCACCCGCGCCGTGCCGGTCAGGTTCACATCGCACATCGCCACCAGCTTATCCGCATCCAGCGCCTGTGCGGACATCGGCCAATAGACCGCCGCCAACAGCACCACCCCATCCACCGGGCCCAGCGCCCCAGCCGCCTGCGCCACTGATGCCGCATCCGCCATATCCATCGGCAGGGCCTCAGCCCCAAGCTCAGCGCAGACCGTGGCCAGCCGCTCGGCATTGCGCGCCGAGATCACCAGATCGGCCCCCTCGGCCCGCATCTGCCGCGCCAAGGCCAGCCCCAGCCCATCGCTGCCGCCCACCAGCCAATAGCGTTTGCCTGAAAAACCGCCCATCAGCTAACCTCCTCTGCCGGAGGCTCAGGCCGCGGGCGATAGGCCGCACCCTTCCACCACAGCTTGACGGCTTGCCAGTGGATCAAGGCCAAGACCCGGCGCGACCCGAACGGGCGGCGCAGCGAGGCCCACAGGATCGCCCCATTGGTCAGCCGCCTGCGCGGCCCGGTCAGCGTGGCGATCACACCATTTTCCCCGGAGGAAAAATCGATCCAGACGCCAATCCGATCCGCCCGAACATCAAAGCGGAACCGATAGCCCCCCTCGACCGGCTGAAACGGCGAGACGTGAAAGATCTTCTGCGCGGTCAGGTGATCCTCGGCGGTGATCAGGCCGTGATCAGCGCGGTGCACCAGATAGGAATGGCGGTCGCCAAAGGTGTTCGACACCTCGGCAATCACCACGCGCAAGCCGTCCGCTGCGTCATGGCACAGCCAGAATGACACCGGGTTGAACACATGGCCCAAAAGGCGCGGCTGGGCCAAAAGATCAATCCGCGCGGGCGCTGGCAATCCGTGGCTGGCCAAAACCTCGCGCACCCATGCCGTGCCCGTGCCTTGCTTTGGCGCGCCACCGTGGTCTGCATCATGCACCGCCGCCAGATTGGCGCGGTTACGGGAAAAGAGCTTTGGACCCTTGGCGCTGTCAGGCGTCAAAAGCACATAATCGACCGTATAGCGAAACCGGTTCTGAACCGTGCCCTTGCGCCCGTGAAAGGTGGTGCCGGGGATATGGTCCACATGCGGATGCATCACGCAGTCACCGCCTGCTGGTGCCGCGCAGCCATGGCATCCACCACGTCAACCGCGCTGGCAAAACCGTCCTCGTGGAATCCGTTCTTCATCCATGCCCCGCAGAACCACGTGTTGCGCACCCCGTTCATCGCCCGAATAGTGGACTGTGCGGCAATCGCAGCCTGATCAAACACCGGATGGCGGAAGGTCGTCACATCATGGATCAGCTTGTCATTGATCCGCGCCTGCGGGTTCAGCGTGACAAACAGCGGGTCATCAGCCGGGATCGGCTGCAATGAGTTCATCCAATAGCTCAGCGCAATGCGGTCCGGCTTTGGCTGGCCTTCGGGTTCCACATAAACCCAACTGGCCCAAGCCCGGCGGCTTTTCGGCATGACCTTGGGATCGGCATGCAAGACCGCCTCATTCGGCTGATAGCGCACCGAGGACAGCGCCGCGTGCTCGGCGGGGCTGGCATCCGACAACAGCGCCAGCGTGTCATCGGAATGGGTGGCCATGATGACATCGTCATAAAGCTCCCACTCGCCACCCTGGGCGCGGATCATCACCCCATTGCCCTCGCGCCGAATGGCGGCGATGGGCGTGCCGGTACGAAGCTCCGCCCCTTGGCGCAAAAGATAGGCCTCCAAGCGGCGGACATATTCCACCGACCCGCCCTGCACCGTGTACCATTGGTGCTGCCCCGTGGCCTGCAACAGCGCGTGGTTCTTGAAGAACCGAATCATCGCCTCGGCCGGGAAATCCAAAATCCCCTCCACCGGGGTCGACCAGATCGCGCCTGAAATCGGCGTGATATAATGGTCGCGAAACCCATCCGACGTGCCCAGCTTGTCCAACAACCCGCCAATCGTCAGCGTGGTGCCCATGGCAGCCGCCTCGGCCTTGGCGTTGAAATGCGCAATGTCGCGCACCATCCGCAAGAATTTGGGGCTCACGGCATTGCGCCGCTGCGCAAAAAGCGCGTTCAGACTGCGCAGCGCATATTCCAGCCGCCCACCGCCAAACGAGGCGCCAAAACTCATATCGCTGGCAACCACCGGCACATCCAGCTTGTCAAAGAGATCCAGAAGATTGGGATAATTCACCTTGTTGAACACGATGAACCCGGTATCCACCGGCTGATCGCCCCGCTTGCCCGCAATCAACGTGCGCGCATGGCCGCCCAAACGCGGCTCGGCTTCAAACAAGGTGACGGCGTGGGTTCCTGCCAGCAGATAGGCCGCAGCCATGCCAGAAATACCCCCGCCGACAATCGCAATCCGGCGCGGTGGCTGGCCGTAAGTTTCGAACGGCATGGGCAGTCCTTTTTCCGTGAATTTCAGGGATATTACGCGGAATTTTGGAGAATGGATCATCCAATTTGCCGCAGCACAGTCTTCTGGTGATCCAGTTGCCAAATGGCCGCGTATCTCGTCCATGATGTCAGACACGCTTGCCCTGCATATTCCACATGCGCCCGCCTGGCGAACAGCTTATGCTGTGCCAGAGCGTAAGGCGCAGGACAGACAAGTGTTGAAGACAGATGAAACCGATTGGGCAGCGCTGATGCTCGCGGTGCGTGACCGCAAGGATCGGGGGGCCTTTGCCCAGCTCTTTCGGCATTTCGCGCCGCGAGTAAAGGGCTTCTTGATGAAGTCCGGAACCGAAGCCGCCTTGGCCGAAGACTGCGCACAGGATGTTCTGGCCACCGTTTGGCAGAAAGCACATCTGTTTGATCCCTCGCGCGCTTCGGTGGCGACCTGGGTCTTTACCATCGCCCGCAACCGCCGCATCGACATCGCCCGCCGCGACCGCCGCCCCGAACCCGAGGCGCTGGATTGGGGCGGCGACAGCCATGAGCCGGATCAGGCCGACGTCTATGAAGCCGCGCAAGAAACCGCGCGGCTGACTGAAGCCCTGTCAACCCTGCCCGAAGCCCAGCGCGCCCTCGTGGCGCGGGCCTTTTATGGTGACTTGTCGCACAGCGAGATTGCCGCAGAAACCGGGCTTCCCCTTGGAACAATCAAGTCGCGCATCCGACTGGCGCTGGACCGCCTGCGCACGAGAATGAGTTAAGCCATGAAAAACCGTCAATCCGCTATCAATCATCATCTTTCTGACCAGCTCTTGATGGCCTACGCCGCAGGCAGCCTGCCGGAAGCCTTCTCGCTGGTGGTCGCCACCCATGTGTCGCTGTGCGATGAATGCCGTGCCATTGCCGAGGCTTATGAAGCCGTCGGCGGTGCCGTCCTCGGAGCCGAATCCGCGCCGATGAGCGACGCGAGCCTTGAGGCCTGCATGGCCCGTCTCGACCAGCCCACCGCCACGCCCAAGGCGGCTGCACTCAACGGCAAGTCGCACCCGCGCGGCATGTTTCCCACCCCGCTCGCGCAATATGTCGGCGGTGATCTTGCGGCGATCCGCTGGAAGCCCATCGGCAAGGGCGTCCGTCAGGCGATTTTGCCCACCAGCAAAGGGGCCTCTGCGCGGCTCTTGTCCATTCCCGCCGGTCAGGCCGTGCCGGACCATGGCCACCGTGGGCTGGAACTGACACTGGTGCTGCAGGGTGCTTTCCGCGACGACAAATCCCGCTTTGGTCCGGGCGATGTCGAAATCGCCGATGAGGCCGATCAGCACACGCCCGTGGCCGAGGCCGGGTGCGATTGCATCTGTCTGGCCGCCACCGATGCGCCCTTGCGCTTCCGGGGCATGATGCCCCGCCTCTTGCAGCCGATTTTCCGCATCTGATGCGGTTGCCCCCCTCCCCGTGACAGGGGAAGGGGGCGCTTCTTTTAGATCGCGGCGAGCATCGCCTCACCGCCAGAGATATCGCACTGACCGGCGTTTTCCTCGGCGTGCAGCACCTTCACAACCCCATTCACCGCCTGCAGCGCATAGCGCTTGGACCGGTCATGAAAGCCAATCGCAGGCACGGTAAACTCCATGCCAACCGCTTTGGTAAAGCCTGCATCGCCATCGGCCAAAAAGCTGATCCCAGCCGCCACGCCGCCCGTGCTGTCGCCCCAGGCCTTCATCACGAAGGGATCGTTGACCGACAGGCAGATCACCTCATCCACGCCCTTGGCTTTCAGCTTGTCCATCACCCGCATGAACGACGGCACATGGCTCGTGGTGCAGGTGCCGGTATAGGCGCCGGGCAGGCCGAAAATCACCACATTGCGGCCCTTAAGCTTGGCCGAAAGATCCACCGCTTCGGGGCCATTGGCACCCATTTGCAGCAGTTTCGCCTCTGGCAACTGGCTGCCCACTGAAATCGTCATTTGTTGTCCCTCGCGCGTTGCGTTTCCGTATCCCCCGGATATAGGCTCCGCCACGAAGTTCGACCAGAGGGGGGTGCGATGGCACATGTGGTTGTGGTGGGCGCGGGGCAGGCCGGATCGGCCGTGGTGGCCAAGCTGCGCGGTCTTGGCTTTGACGGCCAGATCACGCTTGTGGGCGAAGAACCCAGCCCCCCCTATCAGCGCCCGCCTTTGTCAAAGGCCTATCTGATGGGCGAGATGGAGGAAGAACGCCTCTGGCTGCGCTCCAACGCCTTTTATGCCGAACAGAACATCACCCTGCGCTTGGGCTCCAAAGTGGGCAGCATCGACCGCGCCGCCAAAACCCTGACCCTTGGCGATGAGACCCTCTCTTATGACCATCTGGTGCTGACCACCGGCTCCACCCCCCGTCGCCTGCCCGCCGCCACCGGCGGCGATCTCGCGGGCGTCTACACCGTGCGGACCTTGGCCGATGTCGACGCGATGCGCGCCGAATTCGCCCCGGGCCGCCGCGTGGTGATCGTCGGCGGCGGCTATATCGGGCTTGAAGCCGCCGCCGTGGCGCGCAAGCTGGGCCTTGAGGTGACGGTGCTGGAAATGGCCCCCCGCATCCTGCAACGCGTCGCCGCGCCAGAAACCAGCGACTACATCCGCGCGCTGCATCAGGCCCACGGCGTTACCATTCTGGAATCCACCGGGCTTGACCGGCTGTTGGGCACAGGCCGCGTCTCGGGCGTGCGCCTGCAAGATGGCCGCGAACTGCCCGCCGATTTCGTGATTGCAGGCGTGGGCATCATCCCCGGCCAAGCGCTGGCCGAGGCCGCAGGGCTGGAACTGGAAAACGGCATCAAAACCGACGCCCACGGCCGCACCTCAGACCCCTTTATCTGGTCAGCAGGCGATTGCGCTTCTTTCCCCTACAAGGGCGGCCGGATCCGGCTGGAATCGGTCGGCAATGCCATTGATCAGGCCGAAATGGTGGCCGAAAACATCATGGGCGCGGGCAAGGACTACATCGCGAAACCGTGGTTCTGGTCCGACCAATACGCCTGCAAACTGCAAATCGCGGGCCTGAACACCGGCTATGACAACATCGTCACCCGCGGCCCCGAAGGCGAGGGCGTCAGCTTTTGGTATTACCAAGGCGACACCCTCCTCGCCGTCGATGCGATGAACGACCCACGCGGCTATATGGTCGGCAAACGTCTGATCGAGGCGGGCAAATCGCCCGACAAGGCCAAGGTCGCCGATCTGTCGGTGCCGCTGAAGGACCTGCTGAGCGCATGAGAATCATCGGCGGCCGCGCGCGGGGGCTGAAGCTGGCCGAAGTCGGCGCGGGCGATCCGGCGGCGCATCTCCGCCCCACCTCCGACCGGGTGCGCGAGGCGATCTTCAACCTTCTGGTCAACGGCGGCTACGGCAACCCCCTGCAAGGCGCACGCGTGCTGGATCTCTTCGCAGGCACCGGGGCCTTGGGGCTGGAAGCCCTGTCGCGCGGGGCCACCCACACCACCTTTGTCGAAAACGGCAAACCCGCACTCGCCCTTCTCACCCGCAACATCGCCCTGATGCGGGCGACCGACGAAACCACCCTCCTGCGCCGCGACATCCGCGCCCTTGGCCCCAATCCCGGCGCGCCCTTTGAGATGGTGTTCCTTGACCCGCCCTATGGCAAATCCATGGGCGAAGCCGCGCTCGACGCCGCGCGCACAGGCAACTGGCTCGCCCCACAATCGCTGATCGTCTGGGAAGAGAGCAGCGCCCCGACCCTGCCCGATGGCTTCACTCTGGAAGATCAGCGCAAATACGGCGATACGCTGGTCACCATCGCCCGCGCCCCCTGAACCACCCGAGAAACACATGTTCGAAGTCGCCACCCACCTTGCCGTTCTGCTGATTCTTGCAGCCTTTGTCGCGGGCTTTGTCGATTCCATCGCGGGCGGTGGCGGGCTTATCGCCATGCCGATGCTTCTGATCGCCGGGGCCTCCCCGCTCGAGGCGCTTGCCACCAACAAACTGCAAGGCGCGTTCGGCGCAGGCACCGCCACCGTGGCCTATGCCCGCGCGGGCCATGTGCGGCTCAAGGACCAACTCGGCATGGCGGCGATTTCGGCGCTGGCCGCAGCAGGCGGCGCGCTGGTGGCAAAATCCCTGCCCGTAGACGCGCTGCGCATCATCATGCCGGTGATCCTCGTGGCCGTGGCCGCGTTTTTCGCCCTGAAACCGGGCATCTCAGACGACACCCGCGCCCAACGCATGGCGCCCGGCGTCTTTGCCTTCACCGCCGTGCCGCTGATCGCCGCCTATGACGGCTTTTTCGGCCCCGGCACCGGCAGCTTTTTCATGCTCGCCTTCGTCATGCTGGCCGGGTTCGGCATGCTGAAAGCCACGGCGCACACCAAACTCCTGAACTTCGCCTCCAACATCGGCTCTCTTGCCGTGTTCATCCCCCTCGGCGTCATATGGTGGTGGGTCGGCATCGCCATGGGTCTGGCGCAGATGGCCGGGGCCACCTTGGGCGCGCGTATGGCCATGCGCGTCGGCGCGCGGCTGATCAAGCCCTTGATCGTGGTGGTCTCGGTCGCCATGGCGCTGCGGCTGTTGTGGCAAGCGCTGGGGTAGGGCGGTTTTGTCCAATGTCCGGTTTGCGGACGGAGCGGACGTCAGTCTGCCTCTTGCTCTATTGCCCGGAATCAAGGCGCGAATGCGCCGCCGGGCAGCGCCCGACCGCCC
>JBILYK010000101.1:0-12329 GCA_044377735.1 Paracoccaceae bacterium
GCGACCGACATGCCGACCAGAGCGAAGGTTGCCGCGATCACGCGGCTGCGCTGCATCATTTCTGTCTACATCCTTGTTCGCTTGCATCCTCGGCCAGATCCTGACCGTCCGCAATGGGCTCAAATCGTCAAAGGCCCCACCCCAAAAGAAAAACCCCCAATCCTTGCGGACGGGGGTTGATCTGACCGGGGCTTGCGCCCCCAGTGTTCGCTGGACGTCTTAGAGACCGCCTTCGCGCTGAAGCTTCTTCCGGGCGAGTTTGCGCGAACGCCGTACGGCTTCGGCTTGCTCGCGAGCTTTCTTGACGGAGGGTTTCTCGAAATGCTGCTTGAGCTTCATTTCGCGGAACACGCCTTCGCGCTGCAGCTTTTTCTTGAGAGCGCGAAGCGCTTGCTCAACGTTGTTATCGCGGACGCTGACCTGCATGTGGTTTTCACCACCTTTCTAAGTTTGAGTTGCACTATATGTGCAGGCTTGGCGCGCATAGCAAAAGGTGGCGGGCTTGTCTACACTGGGCAGGGAATGGAGGCGGTAATGGACAGTGAAAACAGTATGGAGCAGGCAAAAGCCCGCGTTTTGCAGGCCGCAACGATGCATGTGGCCTTTGATGGTTGGTCCGAGGCCAGCTTTCAGGCCGCGATCATCGATTCGGGGGTAAGCCCGGCTTTGGCCCGCGCGCTCTTCCCGCGCGGCGGTGTTGATCTGGCGGTGGCCTACCATCAGGCGGGCGATGCCGCGATGCGCGCAGCATTGGCGACGCGTGATCTTGCCGCTTTGCGGTTTCGGGAGCGGGTGGCGCTGGCCATCCGCCTGCGGCTTGAGGCGGCGGACAAGGAACTGGTACGCCGCGGATCGGCACTGTTTGCGCTGCCCCATCACGCGATCGAAGGCGCGGGGCTGATCTGGGCCACGGCGGATGCGATCTGGATGGCGCTGGGCGACACGTCGCGTGATCTGAACTGGTATTCCAAACGCGCCACCCTTTCAGCGGTCTATGGCGCGACGGTGCTGTTTTGGCTGGGTGACACATCCGAGCGCGACGCGGCGACATGGGCCTTTCTGGACCGTCGGATCGAGAATGTAATGCAGTTTGAAAAACTGAAAGCCGGGGCGCAAAAGGTGCCGGGATTTCAGGCCCTGATGAAAGGGCCGCTCAAAATTCTGGAAAGGATTTCCGCGCCAAAAGGGGCTGCGGACCTTCCGGGCAAGATGAAAGGCTGACGACGAATGACGATCTCTGATTCAATGCTGGCGATGGCGATCTATCAGCCGGGCGGGCCGGATGTGTTGCAACCGGTTTCGGTGCCGGTTCCGGTGCCGGGGCATGGCCAGATCATCATCCGGCTGGCCTATGCCGGGGTGAACCGCCCCGATGCGCTGCAACGCGCGGGCTCTTACGCGCCGCCACCCAGCGCCTCGCCCCTGCCGGGGCTGGAGGGGTCGGGCACCGTGGTCGAGGTGGGGCCGGGTGTGACGCGCTGGAAGATCGGCGACAAGGTGTGCGCGCTGTTGCCGGGTGGCGGCTATGCCGAATATGCCGCCTGCCATGAAGCGCATGCCCTGCGCATCCCGCCGGGGATGAGCCTGCGCGATGCGTCAGGCCTGCCGGAAACCTGTTTTACGGTCTGGTCCAACATCGTGATGCGCGGCGGGCTTAAGGCGGGTGAGCGGTTCTTGGTGCATGGTGGTTCGTCAGGCATTGGCACCACCGCCATCCAGATTGCGCGTGCGCTGGGCGCGCGGGTCTTTGCAACGGCAGGCACCGAGAAGAAATGCAAAGCCTGTGAGGATCTGGGGGCTGAGCGCTGCTTTAACTATCGTGAGGAAGATTTCCTGGCCGAGGCCAAGAAAATCGGTGGGTTCGATCTGATCCTTGACATGGTGGGTGGCAGCTATCTGCCCAAGAACATCAAGGCCTTGGCTGATGACGGGCGGCTGGTTCAGATCGCGTTTCTGCAAGGTGCCAAGGTCGAGTTGAACTTTGCCGAGGTGATGATGCGGCGGTTGACGATCACCGGGTCCACGCTGCGCCCGCAGTCCGATCAGGCAAAGGCGCGTATCGCCACGCAGGTAGAGGCGCATATCTGGCCGCTGATCGCGCGCGGGGCGTTCAAGGTGGTGGTCGACAGCGAATATCCGTTGAACGAGGCCCCAGCGGCGCATTGGCGGCTGGAAAGCTCGGGCCATGTGGGCAAGATCCTGTTGAAGGTCGAAGGGATCTGATTGCGCCGCTGCTTTAGCAAGCCAAAGCAGCGACAAGCCGTTCATCTCGTTTGCGCGGGCAAGAGGCCCGCTTGCCTCCGGTCGTCTGTGGCGAGGATGTTTTGACCGCGTTGAAGGCCTTCAATGTGGCGCAAATATCCTCGGGGGTGAGCGCGGCACGCGCGAGGGGGCGCAAAGCCCCCCATCGCCTGAGCCGTCGCGCCTTTGCGCGCAAGGCGAGGACCAGGTTTGCGCGGGCTTTTTTGGCCCGCGCGCCGCTGGATCCTTAATCGCCCAGTTTGGCGTGGACCTCATCCAGATCGATCTCGCCGATCGGCATCTTGTTGGCGGGGTTGTCGAAATCATATTTGAACAGCTGAAAGTCGCGCTTGTAGATTTCCCAAACCAGATGGCGTGACAGGTCGTCAAAGTAATCTTCCACCGGATGGGCGCGCTTGGGGCCGTGGCCTTCGCTTTCGTTGAAGCGCGGGATCGTCTTGAGATCCACCTCATGCTTGGTCTTGATGTTTTTCAGGACTGTGGCCATGCCGGCATCAAAGGTTTCGGTGAAGAAAATCTGGTCATAACGCCCACCGTTGACGATGAATGTCGAGACATGCCCCGCCATGGCCGACCAATGGATGTCGGGCTCCATCGGTTTTTTCCAGCGGATTGTGTCGCGGGCGAACAGGAGGAACCGTCGGAAGCTGGCGATCTGGTCGAAGTCTTGCTTGCCGTCGTCACCGCCCACTTCGATGCCATATTTCTGGATCAGCAGCGGCACGAGGTTGCCGCGATAGCGTCTGCCGTTGCGCTGGATGCCACAAATCTTGTCGAAGAAGGATGACAGGATGCGGGTATAGGGGTTGCGCACACAGGTGAAGGCATAGACCTTTTGCCCCTTCACTGCCGTTTCAATCTTGGGCTGGCTCGCCTCCATCGCCCATTTGTGCATGCCATCGGTCGCGTCATGGATATCGCCGTCAAAAAACGTTCCGTTGTCCGAGTAAAACATGATTTGCCCGATGGTCGAGCACGCGCATTTCGGCACGACGCGATACACCACGCTTTCGCTTTCTGTCATCCACGTGCCGGGAAAACCCACGATCTGCCTCCTTTGGTCCACCTTTTCGGATCGGACCCATTGCAACAGGATGAAAAAAGCAAAGAAACGGTGGTTTTTCAATGTCTGATGCTGCACTTTAGAGAAACAAATCTACCTTATTGCGTTAAGTGTCTCTCAAATGGCCAGAATCGCTTATATCCTGCTGTGTCACAAGGACCCCGAGGGGATCATCGCCCAAGCACGCGGGTTGACGGCAGCGGGCGATTTCGTGTCGATTCATTTTGACGGCCGCGCCGATCAGGCCGATTTCGACAAGATCCGAGACAACCTGTCCACGAACCCAGCCGTGACCTTTGCGGCGCGGCGGGCGAGATGCGGCTGGGGGGAATGGTCCTTGGTCGAGGCCACCTTGCTGGCAGTGGAGGCGGCGGTGGACAGCTTTCCGCGTGCCACGCATTTCTACATGCTGTCGGGCGATTGCGTGCCGATAAAGACGGCGGAGTTTGCCCATAGTTTTCTGGACCGTGATGAGGCCGACTATATTGAAAGCTTCGATTTCTTCAATTCGGACTGGATCAAGACCGGCATCAAGGAAGAGCGGCTGATCTATCGGCACTGGTTCAACGAGCGCAGCCAAAAGTCCTTGTTTTATGCCTCGATGAACCTTCAGAACCGTCTTGGGTTGCAGCGCAAGGCGCCGGCCGACATTCAGGTGCAGATTGGCAGCCAGTGGTGGTGCCTGCGTCGGCGCACGATCGAGTGGATCTTGGACTTTGTCCGCAGCCGCAAGGATGTGATGCGCTTCTTCCGCACCACATGGATTCCGGATGAGACGTTTTTCCAAACACTGGTGCGCCATCTGGTGCCTGAACGCGAGATCCGCACCCGCACACTGACCTTTTTGATGTTCACCGATTACGGCATGCCGGTGACCTTCTATAATGACCACTTTGACCTGCTTTTGAGCCAAGATTACCTGTTTGCGCGAAAGATCAGCCCTGATGCTAAGGATCTGAAAGAACGTTTGGGCAAGCTTTATGTCGCCAATAACCTAAGTTTTCCCATCTCGAACGAGGGGCGGAGCCTCTTCACCTTCTTGGCCGGGCGCGGCCGGATTGGACGCCGCTTTGCGCCGCGGTTCTGGGAGAATGAGGGCTCTTTGGGCCGTGAGCGCACCTTGATGATGGTGACGTGCAGGAAATGGCATGTGGCCAAGCGGATGGTGGAACACGTTCGGCGGGTGACCAACCTGCCGGCGCTGGATTATCTCTTCAACGAAGGGTCCACCCCCTTGCCCGATCTGGGGGGTATCCAGTCAAATCTGGAAAAGCGCACGCGGCATCGGCGTGCGCTGGTGCGGATGCTCTTTGACTATTGGCAAAGCAATAAGCTGATCTTTTGCATTGATCCGGCCAATGTCGACCTGATGCAGGACTTCTACAACGATAAGGCCAATGTCCGGCTGTTGGAGATCGAATGCGATTTCACCGATGATTATCTGATTGGCCATGCCAAGCGGGTTGGTCTTGCGGGGGAACAGACGCCTCAAGAGACGATTGACCGGCTGCTGCCCACCATCCGCTATGATGTGAAGTTTGAAAGCGACCGGCTGCGCGATGCAGGGTTTGCGAATTTCTACCGCCTCCGTGAAAGTGGGACGGTGGATGAAAACACCGTGGCTTTGGCCGGTTTCCTTGATATTCCCTTGGACCAGGCGCGCGAGATTGCCGCCACAGAATATCTATATGTGGACTGACCGAATGACCCATAGCTATGATCCGCAGAACATCTTTGCCCGCATCCTGCGCGGCGAAATCCCGAACAAGACCGTGCTGGAAACTGCCCATACGCTGGCCTTCCATGATATCAACCCGGCCGCACCCGTGCATGTGCTGGTCATCCCCAAGGGGCCCTATGTGACCTTTGACCATTTCGCGGCTGCCGCCAGCGCCGAGGAGATCGTCGATTTCCACCGCACCTCGGCCAAGGTCTGCGAGATGATGGGGGTGGTGCCGGGGGATGGCTATCGCGCCATTACCAATGCGGGCAAGCATGGCATGCAAGAGGTGCCGCATTACCATCTGCATATCTTGGGTGGTAAGGTGCTGGGCCCACTGATCCAGGGCTGAAGGACACAAACGCCAATGCCGCCCACCATAGGGCGGGCGGCATCGCGCCTTTGTTCAGCGTTCGGGTGTTCAGCGTTTAGGTGTTCAGCGTTCGGGCACCAGAATTTCGCGCTTGCCGACGTGGTTTGCGGGCGTGACCACACCCTGTTCTTCCATCTGCTCGACCAGACGCGCGGCCTTGTTATAGCCGATGCCCAGTTTGCGCTGGATGTAAGAGGTGGAGCATTTGCGGTCTTTGGCCACAATGGCCACGGCCTGATCATACAGCGCATCATCCGAGCTGTCGCCGCTGCCAAGGCCAAGGACCATATCAATATCCGATGCCGCGTCATCCTCGGGGCCTTCGATGACGCCCGACATATAGGACGGCGGGCCGAAGGATTTGAGGTGGTTCACCACCTCCTCGACCTCTTCATCCGACACAAACGGGCCATGGATACGGGAAATCCGGCCGCCCCCGGCCATGTACAGCATGTCGCCCATGCCCAAAAGCTGCTCGGCGCCCTGCTCGCCCAAGATTGTGCGGCTGTCGATCTTTGAGGTCACTTGGAACGAAATCCGGGTCGGGAAGTTCGCTTTGATCGTGCCGGTGATGACGTCCACCGAGGGGCGCTGCGTGGCCATGATAAGGTGAATTCCGCTCGCGCGGGCCATCTGGGCCAGACGTTGGATGCAAGCTTCAATCTCTTTGCCGGCAACCATCATCAGATCGGCCATCTCATCGACCACCACCACGATATAGGGCAGGGACACAGGCGCGAATTCTTCGGTTTCGAACACCGGATCGCCGGTTTCCTCGTCAAAGCCGGTCTGGATGGTGCGGCGGAACATTTCGCCCTGCGAGAGGGCCTCTTTCACGCGGCCATTGTAGCCTTCGATGTTGCGCACGCCCATTTTGGACATCTTGCGATAGCGCTCTTCCATCTCGCCCACGACCCATTTCAAGGCGACGACGGCCTTTTTCGGATCGGTCACAACGGGGGACAGGAGATGCGGGATTCCGTCATAGACGCTGAGTTCCAGCATCTTGGGGTCGATCATGATCAGGCGGCATTCCTCGGGGGTCAGCTTATACAGCAGCGACAGGATCATCGTGTTGATCGCCACCGATTTGCCCGAACCCGTGGTCCCGGCAATCAAAAGGTGGGGCATCTTGGCAAGGTTGGCGACGATGGGGTCACCGCCAATATCCTTGCCCAAAGCAAGCGGCAGGCGCAGGTTGCTGTCGCCAAAATCGCGGGCGGCCAGAATTTCGCGCAACACCACCTTTTCGCGGGTGACGTTCGGGAGTTCGATGCCAATCACTGTGCGGCCCGGAACGGTCGACACACGCGCCGACAGCGCCGACATCGACCGGGCGATATCGTCGGCCAGACCGATCACGCGGCTGGCTTTCAGGCCGGGCGCGGGTTCCAACTCATACATGGTGACGACGGGGCCGGGGCGGACCGAGACGATCTCACCCTTGACGCCATAGTCGTCCAGCACGGTTTCCAGCATCCGGGCATTTTCTTCCAGCGATTCATCGGAAAGCGCCATGCGCTGAATGGTGGAGGGGTTGGTCAAAAGCGACAGCGGCGGCAATTCATAGGCCGGGGCCGCATCGTCAAACCGCAAGCGGGGCTGAGCTTCGGCCAGCGCGCGGGTCGATGGGGCAACGGGCTTTTTGGCCACATGCTGCACCACTGGGCGGCGGTCCAGAGTCATGGGGGTGACACGTCGCGGGGTCGCATCGTCAGCTCCATTCACGTCGCCCGGCCAGTCCAGATCATCCTCCAGCAGATCATCCTTCATATCGGGGTGATCGGGAGCGAGGAAATCATCCTTGGCAAAGGCGTTGGCCGCCGGAACCTGCGGAGGCACCGCCGAGGCACCACCCAGAACCGGGGGTTCGCTGCGCAGGCCGGGAGTGGCCAGGGGCCGGATATTGGCGATCAAAGGCTCTGGCCCGCGCGGGCGGGTCAGGCTGGGTTCGCGGCGCTGGATGGCGGCAGCAATGGGAGAAAGCGTTTCCTCGGGCGCGCGAGTGCGGGCGCGGATCACGCTGGAGATACGGGCCTTGATGCGGTCATCATCGGGCATGTCGTCCAGATCAAGATCTTCTGCCAGGACTGGTTCGATCAGCTCGGGTTCAGGTTCAACCGCCCGGCGCAAGAGCGATGGCATACGGGCCAGAAGGCCGACCTTTTCGCGCGGCAGAGCATATTGCGGCGCCTCGGCCAAAGCTTCGGGATAGCGCGAATCTGCGCGCAGTCCGGCGGGTTTGCCAAAGGCAGGTGGGGCCGCTTCGGGTTGCGTCGGGGTTGCGTGGCGGACCATGCCGCGCGCTGTGGCGGCGGGCATGACGGGCGTCGGCCCGGTGGCGGACATGCGGCGGCGGTCCTGCAGTGCAGCGGCGGCGCGTGCGGTGCCTTGGGCCCCTTTGCCCGCCGCACCCAGAAGGCTGGAGTAGGTCAGCACCAGGCTGATGATGAGAAAGTGCGCCATTGCGCGAAGTTCAGAAATGTTGAAGCCCATGACAAAGGCGGTCAACACCACAAGCGCCGCGCCTGTCGTCAAGGACACAAGCTTTAGCCCAAAACCAGCACCTGCCGGGATCAAGCCTAGTGCAGCGCCTAGGACGGTATCGCCGAACAGCCCGCCAAGGCCAAAGGCATGGGTCCAGTCCGCCCCCGGCACCAGCGTGGCGGCATAGATCGAGGCCAGCGCCGCGGCGATGACGGCAAAAACCATGCGGCTAAGAACCCGCTCAGCCCCGCGATGGGTGACGAAGCGCGCGCCCCAAGCGACAAGGATCATGGGAATGGTCCAGACGCCCTTGCCCGCGATGATGATCAAGGTCGAGGCCGCCGCAGCGCCAAAAGCGCCAAGGGCGTTGGAAATCGGTTTGTCCGAGGCGACCATCCAGCCGGGATCTTGCGGCGAATAGGTCCAGAACATCGCGGCAAGCGCCAGACCCAGCCCGATCAGCGCCAACCCGAACAGCTCGCGAGAGCGGCGTTCCAGCATGGCTTGCGTGCCTTGGTCCAAGAGCGGATCACGCTGCCGAATTTGATAGGATGCCATGTCTTACGCCTTACCCATACAGACAGTCGCGAAGCTGAATCAGCCCGCGCTGCATTTCCTCTTTTGGGGCCACAAGGGCGACCCGCAGATAAGTTTTGCCGGGGTTCTGGCCCCCGGCGTCACGCGACAGGTAAGCACCGGGCAGAACCCGAACCCCTGTTTCGCGCCAAAGCTTCAAAGCCGCCGTCTCGCCGTCCTCGACGGGCAGCCACAGGAAAAACCCGCCTTCGGGGCATTCAAAGCCCTGAAGCCCGGCAAAGATTGCATCCGCTGCGCGGAACTTGTCCTGATAGAGCGCGCGGTTCTCAACAACATGGGCTTCATCGGCCCAAGCCGCCTCGCTGACGCGCTGAATCGGCAGGGGCAAGGGCGCACCGGCAAAGCTGCGCAGCTTGCGCATCTGGGCAATGCCTTGGGTGCCACCAGCCACAAAGCCTGAGCGCAGGCCGGGCAGGTTTGACCGTTTTGACAGCGAATGAAAGGAAAACACCCGTTCAGGATTGGCGCCCATCTCGGCCGTTACGTCCAGTGCGCCGGGGGGCGGCGCAGACCGCCAGATTTCCGAATAGCATTCGTCGGCGAAGATGATGAAATCGTGTTTTTCGGCCAAGGCCAAGAGATCGCGCCAATAGGCGCGGCTGGCCACCGCGCCCTGCGGATTGGCCGGCGAACAGATATAGGCGATGGCTACGCGGTCCAACACAGCGGGCGGCAGGCTGGCATAATCGGGCAGAAAGCCAGTCGCGGCGGTGGCGGGCACATAGACCGGTTCCGCCCCAACCGACAGCGCGGCCACGGCATAGACCTGATAAAACGGGTTCGGCATCAAGACCATGGGTGTCTTGCCACCCTTGGTTTCGGGACACAGCGCGATGCAAGCGTTGAACAGCCCCTCACGGGTGCCATTCAGCACCATGACCTGATCATCGGCCAAGGTCGCGCCATAGCGCCGCTTGATCCAGCCGGTGATGGCCGACAAAAGTTCGGGCGTGCCGTCGTTCGGGGGGTAGACGCCAAAACCCGCCAGATTGGCCGCAAGGATTGGTCCGACGAAATCGGGCATCGGATGGCGCGGCTCGCCAATGGTCATGGCGATGGGATCGCCGCCGGGGGCGTGCGCGTCCAAAAGCTTCCGCAGACGCGGAAACGCATAATCTGGCAGGTTCGAAAACCGCTCAGGAAACGCCATACTTGCCTCAATCTTCGGGGTCATGTCGCCCCGCTTCTCCGCAGCTTAACCAAGCCGGTGCCACAGGTCCAGAAAAACCCATGTCTCAAGCCCGGTCAGGCCCACAAGCTGTTGCTTTTTCGCCCGGTTTTGGCGGTAAACGCCGGCGCGATGTCACGCCAGTGCACGTTCCGCCGCGATGCCCAGACGCAAGAGCCGGTCTTCCTGCATCGGCCCCGCCATAAAGCTGATGCCACAGGACGGTTCCGCTGTGGGCAGGGTCAGGGCGCAGATGTCCATCAGGTTGCCAATGCGGGTGTTGCGCAGGGACAGAAGATTCTCGCCGATGTAATAGTCAAAATCGGTCATCAGCCGATCAGCGTCCGGCGGCAAAATGGCCGAGGTTGGCAGCAGCACCGCGTCATAGCCCGCGGTCATGTTCGCCCAAAGCCCGCGGATCGCGCGCAGCCGCCGCCATGCGGCGACATAATCGGCGGCCTTGAAATCGGCTCCGGCGCGGACCCGTTCCAAAATGCGCGGAAACATCTTTTCCGGCGCGGTTTCCACCGTTGGGCCCCAGATGCCATAGGCTTCGGCGGTGACAAGGATGGAGGTCAGGCTCATCGCCTCGACCAGTTCGGGCAGCTGACCCCGTTCAATCTTGGCCCCCGCCCGCGCCAGCCGCGCCAAGGCATCGTCAAACCCCCGCGCGGGCCGTTCGCGCAGATCATCCAGCGCCACGGTTTCCAGCACCATCAGCCGGGTGCCGGACAGGCTGGTGCCCTGAAGGTCTGGCGCGTGGCGGTTTTCCATCGCGGCCAGCAGATGGGCGCAATCTTCCACCGAACGGGCCAAAGGGCCAACCGTGTCAAAGGTTTCGCACAAGGGCACGACCCCGGTCAGCGGCAGGCGTCCGGTGGTGGTTTTCAGGCCAACGAGATCATTCCAAGCCGCCGGAATCCGCACCGAACCGCCGGTGTCAGACCCAATCCCAGCCGGGGCCAGCCCAAAGGCAACTGAGGCCGCAGCGCCTGAGGATGACCCGCCTGACACGGCCTTTTCGTCATTTATACAAGGGCTTGTCGCGGTGATAGGGTTCAAGCCCAGCCCGGAAAAGGCCAGTTCTGACATATGGGTCTTGCCCAGACAGACCAGCCCGTCGCGGGTGGCCGCCGTCAAGACAGCGGCGTCGGGCGCAGGCGTGCGGCCCGTGTGCAGCGCCGAGCCTGCTTCGGTTTCCACGCCTGCGGTGTCGAAGAGGTCTTTCCAGCTGATCGGAACGCCGTCTAACAGCCCCTTGCGCTGCCCGGTCTTGGCGCGCGATGCCGCCCCCATCGCCTCGCCCCGCGCCCGAGCCGGGGTGGTGCGGGCATAGATGCGCGACGCCAGAGGGTGGTTGGCGATTTTGTCGAGAAAACACTCGCACAGCTCTACCGGGTTGATCGTGCCCTTGTCGATGGCGCGGCCAAGGTCGGCTGCGGTCATGTTGGTCCAGGTTTTCGACATGTCGCCTCGCTGTTTCGCGCCACGCTAGCGGCAAGGCGGCGCATGGACAATCCCGCGCGGTGGACCATATTGGGGCATATGGAACATGATGCCGATATTCTGATCGTGGGCGGCGGGCTGAATGGCCCGGCTTTGGGGTTGGCCTTGGCGCGGGCGGGCATGCGGGTGGTGGTGATCGACGCACGCCCAGCGCCTGCACGGGCCGAGACAGGCTTTGACGGGCGCGCCTATGCCCTGGCGATTGCGTCCAAGCGGCTGTTGGCCGCAATTGGCGTCTGGCCCCGGCTGGAAGGCGAGGTGCAACCGATCCTGAAGATCAAGGCCAGCGATGGCCGCGCAGGCCAAGGCCCGGCACCGTTTTTCCTGACTTTTGATCATGCCGAGTTGGAAGAAGGCCCGATGGGGTTCATGGTGGAGGATCGGCGGCTTTATGCGGCCTTTTTGGCCGCGATGGCCGAGACGCCGGGGCTGACGCTGTTGTCGGGCGAAAGCGTGGTGGCGCAAGAGGTGGGCGCGCAGTGGGTGACAGTGCGGCTGGCCTCGGGGCGCACCTTGCGCGGACGGGTGCTGGTGGGCTGCGATGGCCGTAGCTCGGGCACGGCCGAGCGGGCGGGGATTCGGCGGCAGGGCTGGGGCTATGGGCAGACCGCGCTGGTGACGGCGGTGCATCACGAACAGCACCACCAAGGCACCGCGCATCAGTTCTTCATGCCGTCCGGGCCTTTGGCGATATTGCCACTGCCCGGGGGGCATCATTCGTCGATCGTCTGGAGCGAGACCGACACGGCGGCGGCCGAGATTCAAGAGATGGATGACGCAAGCTATCTTGCCGCGCTGCGCCCGCGCTTTGGCGATTTTCTGGGTGAGATCGCGCTGGCGGGCGCACGGTTTACCTACCCCCTGTTGCTGACGTTGGCGGAAGCCTTTGTCAGCCCGCGTCTGGCCTTGGTGGGTGATGCGGCCCATGGCGTTCATCCGATTGCGGGTCAGGGCCTTAACCTTGGGTTTCGCGATGTTGGCGCCTTGGCCGAGGTGCTGGTCTTGGCCGCACGGCGCGGTGAGGACATTGGCGCGTTGGATGTGTTGGAGCGCTATGAGCGCTGGCGGCGGTTTGACAGCACGGCGTTGGCCTTGGGGATGGACAGCGTCAACCGGCTGTTTTCAAACGATAACCCCCTGCTTAGGGCCGGTC
>JBILYK010000102.1:0-12320 GCA_044377735.1 Paracoccaceae bacterium
TTGTGCGGTCGGATGTGCAGATCGACCTCTTGTCAGAACTTGGCATTGCGGTGCTGCTGTTTTTGGTTGGCATCAAGTTGGACGTAAAGTTGATCCGGTCGCTGGGCGTGGTGTCGGTGATGACGGTCCTCGGGCAGGTCATCTTTACCGCGTTCTTTGGCTATCTGATCGGTCTGGCGCTGGGGCTTGGTCACATCACCAGCCTTTACGTCGCGGTCGCGCTGACGTTTTCCTCGACCATCATCATCGTCAAACTTCTGTCCGACAAGCGCGAGATCGACGCGCTGCATGGCCAGATCGCGCTGGGGTTCCTGATCGTGCAGGATCTTGTCGTGGTGCTGGCAATGATCGTGCTGTCGGCCATCGGCATCGGCATCGGCGCTGCGGAGGGCGGACATGGTGGTGGGTCTGTGGCAATGGTGCTGGCCTCCGGGCTGGCGCTGGTGGCGGCGGTGGTCTTGTTCGTGCGCTACGCCGCTGATCCCTTGACCGAACGGCTGGCCCGCGCGCCCGAACTTCTGGTGATCTTCGCCATTGCGCTGGCTGCGATGTTTGCCGCCGTCGGCGATTTTGTCGGTCTGGGCAAAGAGGTGGGTGGCCTAATGGCAGGCGTGGCGCTGGCCTCTACCCCCTACCGCGAGACCATTGCCGCCCGGCTAGCACCCTTGCGCGACTTCCTGCTTTTGTTCTTCTTCATCGCGCTTGGGGCCACGTTGGACCTGTCGCTTCTTGGCACGCATGTCACCGGGGCGATCCTGTTCTCGCTGTTCGTGTTGATCGGCAACCCATTGATCGTACTGGCGATCATGGGGGCGATGGGCTACCGAAAGCGTACTGGCTTTCTGGCTGGACTGACAGTGGCGCAGATCAGCGAGTTCTCGTTGATCTTCGTTGCCATGGGCGTGTCGATCGGGCATGTGACCGAAGACGCGCTTGGTCTTGTTACCATGGTCGGCCTCGTGACTATCGCGGCATCGACCTACATGATCACCTATTCGCACCAGCTTTACGCGTTGTTCGAGCCGCTGCTTGGCATCTTTGAGCGCAAGAACACCCCGCGCGAGCCATCCGAGGCGGGGGCACATGCGGCCAGCAGCTACCAGATCATCATTTTCGGACTGGGCCGCTTTGGCACGGCCATCGGGCTGCGGCTGCACAAACGCGGCATCCGGGTGCTGGGTGTGGATTTCAACCCGCAGGCAGTGCGGCGTTGGCGCGGCCTTGGGCTTGAGGCTGATTTCGGCGACGCAAGCGACCCCGAGTTTGTTGCTGAATTGCCGTTCCGGGAGGCAGAGTGGATGGTATCGACCGTGCCGATCCACCCGACCGGCCTTAGCCACGAAGACACCCGCCGGACCTTGATCCAACTGGCGCGCTCGGCCGGATTTTCGGGTCGGATCGCGGCAGCTTCGCACAGCAGCGGTGACAGCGAGGCCCTGTTCGGCGCGGGCGTCGACTTGGTGCTGGAGCCTTTTCAGGACGCGGCCGACCGGGCGGTGGACCTCTTGTCCGGCGCCGTAACCGAGGACCGAACCGACTTTCCCGAAATCGCGGCTGAGGGCCGGGCAACGGGATAGCGCCACGACTTCAACCCAACACCGAAAGGACGACTATCATGAACCGACTTGCAGGCAAGACCGCCATCGTGACCGGGGGCGCCGTCGGCATCGGCCGCGCCTGTGTCATCCGCATGGCCGAGGAAGGGGCTAATGTCGCTATCCTTGACGTGTTGGATGCCGAGGGCAAGGCGCTGGCCGCCGACCTGACGGCAAAGGGCCATCAGGCTGCGTTCTGGCTGGTCAATGTCGCGGATGAGGCCGGCATGAAAGCCGCCATCGACGCCGCAGCCGCCCGCTTCGGCAGCCTTGATGTGCTGGTGAATAACGCGGGGATCTCTGGCAGCCCCAAGCCCACCGATCAGGTGACCGAGGCCGAGTGGGACCTTGTGCAGGCGGTGAACGTAAAGGGCGTGTTCTTCGGCACCAAACACGCGACCCCGCATCTACGCGCCGCTGGAAAGGGATCGATAATCAACCTGTCGTCCATTGCTGGCCTGATCGGTATCGGCGGCATTGCGCCCTATCACGCCTCGAAGGGCGCGGTGCGGCTGATGACCAAGAATGACGCCATCACCTACGCGGCGGAACAGATCCGGGTGAACTCGATTCACCCCGCCTATATCTGGACCCCGATGGTGGAAAACCACCTGCGCGCCACCGCCCCAGATCTGGCGGCGGCAAAGGCGGCGGCGGGGGCAGCGCATCCCATTGGCACTCTGGGCGAGCCTGACGACATCGCATGGGCGGTGGTCTGGCTCGCCTCGGACGAGGCGAAGTTCGTCACCGGGACTGAGATTGTCATCGACGGCGGCTATACCGCACGATGATGGGCCTGACCAATCCGCACGCCACCACCGCCGCCGATTGCCTTGCCAGTCTTGCCGCAACGCCTGATGGCCTGACGGCCACCGAGGCTGCGCGGCGGCTGGCCGAACATGGGCCAAACCGCCTGCCCGAGGTGCAGTCGCGCGGGCCGCTGGTCAGGTTCCTGCGGCACTTCCACAATGTGCTGATCTATGTGCTGATAGGTGCTGCGGTTGTGACGGGGGCCTTGCAGCATTGGGTCGATACCGGGGTGATCCTCGCCGTGGTCTTGGCCAATGCGGTTATCGGCTTCATCCAAGAGGGCAAGGCCGAGGCGGCGATGGCGGCGATCCGGGGTATGCTGGCGCCAAAGGCTGCCGTGTTGCGTGATGGGCGACGGGTTTCGGTCGATGGAGCCGACCTCGTGCCAGGTGACATCGTTTTGCTCGAGGCCGGTGACAAGGTGCCCGCTGACTTGCGAGTTATCGAGGCGCGGGGGTTGGCCGCGCAAGAGGCGATCCTAACCGGCGAGTCGGTGCCGGTGGAAAAGGGCCAGACCCCGGTCACCGCCGATGCCGCCCTTGGCGACCGCCGGTCGATGCTGTGGTCCGGCACGCTGGTCACCATGGGCACCGCGCGCGGGGTGGTGGTGGCGACGGGTCAGACGACCGAGATCGGGCGCATCGGCGGGCTTCTAGCTGGGGTCGAGCAACTGACAACTCCGCTGGTCGCGCAGATCGACCACTTCGCGCGCTGGCTGTCGTTCTTGATCATAATGGTGGCGGGGCTTTTACTCGTCTGGGGCTACTACGTCGGCCACATGCCTTTTGCCGACCTGTTCATGGCGGTCGTCGGTGTTGCTGTGGCCGCAATCCCCGAGGGTCTGCCCGCAGTGATGACAATCACGCTGGCCATCGGCGTGCAGGCCATGGCGCGGCGCAACGCGATTGTCCGCCGCCTGCCTGCCATCGAGGCCATCGGCTCGGTTTCGGTGATCTGCACCGACAAGACCGGCACCCTGACCCGCAACGAAATGGTGGTGGCGGCGGCTGAAACGCCCGACGGCGCCTTTGACATCGATGGCGAGGGGTATGCTCCAACAGGCACCATTATTCCGGCAGGTGACCTTTTGCGGCTCGCCCGGGCGGCGGCGCTGTGCAACGACGCCGCCCTTCATTGCAAGGACGGGGTCTGGACGGTTGAGGGCGACCCGATGGAAGGTGCGCTTCTGGCCTTTGCGAGAAAGGTTGGCGGCGATCACGCCGCGCGCCGTCTGGACGCGATCCCTTTCGACAGCCGTCACCGCTTCATGGCTGTTCTGACCGATGGTCCATTGGGACTGGTGACCCACGTGAAGGGTGCGCCGGAACGCGTGCTGCGGATGTGCGGCGGCATTGACCTGAAGCACTGGCACGATAGGGCCGAGGCATTGGCACGGCGGGGCTTACGTGTGCTGGCGCTGGCGGAGCGGGCCGAAGCGCAGGACCGGATCGACGCGGCCACGCTGGAGGGCGGGCTGACCTTCCTTGGCCTTGTCGGCCTGATCGACCCGCCGCGCCCCGAGGCGATTGCCGCCGTGGCCGAATGCCGGGCGGCAGGCATCCGGGTCAAGATGATTACCGGCGATCATGCCGGAACCGCTGCCGCCATTGCCGCCCAGATCGGGCTGGCGAACCCCCACCGCGTGCTGACTGGGGCCGATCTCGACAAGCTGGACGATGCGCAACTGGCGCTGGAGGTGGCGGATGTCGATATCTTCGCGCGCACCAGCCCCGAACACAAACTGCGCCTTGTGACCGCGCTGCAGGCGAATGGTCTGTCTGTCGCGATGACCGGTGACGGGGTGAACGACGCACCCGCGCTCAAACGCGCCGATGCGGGTATTGCGATGGGGCTGAAGGGCTCCGAGGCCGCCAAGGAGGCCGCTGATCTGGTGTTGGCCGACGACAACTTCGCCAGTATAGCCGCCGCAGTTCGTGAAGGTCGCACAGTCTATGACAACCTGAAAAAGGTGATCAGCTGGACCCTACCGACCAATGCGGGCGAGTCGATTGTTGTGGTGCTTGCCCTGCTCGCTGGTATGGCCTTGCCGGTCACGGCGGTGCAGATCCTGTGGATCAACCTGATCACTGGCATCACGCTTGGCCTTGCGCTCGCGTTCGAGCCGACAGAGACCGGCACCATGGCCCGCCCACCGCGCGCCCGCAACGCGCCGATCCTGTCGGGCAGCCTGGTCTGGCATGTGGTTCTGGTGGCAACGCTGTTCCTGGCGGCAGTCTTCGGCATCTTCACCTATGCCATCGACAAAGGCTATCCGCTGGCATTGGCACAGACGATGGCGATGAACACGCTGGTGGTGCTGGAAATCTTCCATCTTTTCTTCATCCGCAACATCCACAGCACCTCACTGACATGGGCCGCAGTGCGCGGGACACGAGTGGTCTGGACCGTCGTCCTTGTCATCACCGCCGCGCAATTCGCGGTCACTTACCTGCCACCCCTGCAGGTGGTGCTGGGCACAAGCCCCGTTCCGCTGATGGACGGGCTCTTGATCGTGGCCATCGGCGCTGCCTTTTTCGTTCTGATCGAAATCGAAAAGCAGATCCGGCTTGGGCTGAAAGCATGACCTGTGACAAGGCGAGTGTGATCAGGGTGCAGTAAGATCACCGTTCTCCAGAAGAGCGTCCAGAAGAAACGAGGCCAAGATGACCGGAACCAGAAAAACGCCGAAACCTTCTCCCCCTGCCCAGCATAAGGTCGTCGGACTACCGGCGGTGATCAATGCGCCCCAACAAACCAAGCATCCGCATCAGAACTTTGATCGCACGGCCCGGGCCGCCGTGGCGCGGCTTTCGGGGGGCGTCTCGACCCATGCCTTCACCGAGGCGTGGAGTGACTGGGCCCAGCACCTTGCACGCGCGCCCGGCCGTCAGATGGAACTGGCCGAACATGCGCAGCGCAGTCTGTTGAAGCTGATGGATCTGGCTACCAGCCCCGGAAGTGCTCCACCCTTTTCCCCAAAGCCTTATGACCACCGTTTTGACCATGAGGGCTGGCAAAAGCCGCCCTTCCTGATGTGGCAGCAGGGGTTTCTGGCGATGCAGGACTGGTGGGACCACGCCACCGAACCAATGCGCGGCCTGCGCCCTGATGATGCCGAGCGAACGCGCTTTCTGGCCCGCCAAACGCTGGATGTGCTGTCGCCCTCGAACGCGCCCTTGCTCAACCCCGAGATCATTGCCGAAACGGTCAAGACCGGGGGCCGCAACATGGCCGAGGGCGCCGCGCATCTCGTCCACGACGCCCTGAAAACCCTGACTGGTCAGCGCGACCCGGCCCCCAAGGGTTACCAGATCGGCACGGATCTGGCGTGCACGCCCGGTCAGGTCGTTTATCGCAACGACCTGATGGAGTTGATCCAGTATACGCCACAGACCCCACAGGTTTACGCCCGCCCGATCCTGTTCGTTCCGGCCTGGATCATGAAATACTACATCCTCGATCTGTCGCCCGAAAACTCGATGGTGCGCTATCTGGTTGGGCAAGGTTTCACGGTCTTCATGATCTCGTGGATCAACCCGACAAGCGAGCACCGCGACCTTTCGCTGGAGGATTACCGTAAGCGCGGTGTGATGGCTGCGCTGGATGCGGTGACGACCATCGTACCGGACACGCCGGTTCAGGCCGTCGGCTACTGCCTTGGCGGCACCATTCTGGCGATTACAGCAGCGACGATGGCGCGGGATGGCGATGACCGGCTTGGGTCGGTCACGCTGATGGCCGCGCAGGTGGACTTCGTTGAAGCGGGCGAGCTTCTGTTGTTCCTCGATGAAAGCCAGGTGGCGTTTCTGGAGGATATGATGTGGGAACAGGGCTATCTCGACCGCCCGCAGATGGCCCGCGCCTTTGCTGCCATCAGGGCCGAAGACCTGATCTGGACCCGCGCCGTCCAGCGTTATTTTCTGGGTCGCGAAGATGTGCCAACGGATATCGGCGTCTGGCTGTCGGACACCACTAGGATGCCTGCACGCATGCATTCGCAATATCTGCGCGGGCTGTTTTTGGAAAACCGACTGACCGCGGGGCGCTTTGCCGTTGAGGGCCGGGTGATCGCGCTGAAGGACCTGTCGGTGCCGCTGTTCGTCATCGGCACCGAGACGGATCACATTGCGCCCTGGCGATCCGTCTACAAGACGAAACTGTTCACGGACAGCGACCTGACTTTTGTGCTGACCAAGGGCGGCCACAACAGCGGCATTCTCAGCGAACCGGGCCATAAGGGGCGGCACTTCCGCATCTCGCATCGCTTGGGCGGGGCGCATTATGTCGGCCCGGATGCTTGGCTGGCAGAGACCGCGTTAAAGCCCGGCTCGTGGTGGCCGGATTGGGCGGATTGGCTGGCAGCAACGGGCGGGGGTCTGGTGAATGCGCCTGCAACGGGTGCGCCGGAACGGGGCCTTCCCCCGCTTTGCCTCGCACCCGGCAGCTATGTAATGCAGCCCTGAAACAGGAACCAACGACAGGATGAAACAATGCTTCATCCCCGCCAGACGTTTCACGCTGCGCCCCGCACGGGGCGTGATTGCAAAACTGACGCCTAGGTGGTGTCGCGGGATCGGTTCGTCGAACGGTAGCGGGCAGGGAATGGTTGCTCATGCAACCCATCTAAGCGCATGGACTCATGATGTTAATCCTTGGAAGCCAGAGGTGTGCATCAATGCCCTCTTGGAGCATTGCGAAGTAGCGATCATCCGAGCTTTGTGGAGCTTCGGCGATGCTGGTCGAAAAGACGACTGATGGCATTGAGTTGCCAGTTACGAGAGGTTTTGTGATAAGTTGTCAGCTCTTTATTGTCGACCGCTGCGGCGTACCATGCGGTCTTCGGCAATCTGGGCAATCTGATAAAGGGCGACGGAAAGTATGACGCTGACCACGGCCACGGTCCAGATCATGCTGAAATCCATGTAGCCGCGCGACTGGTTCATCAGGTTGCCCAAGCCCCGCCCGGTTGCCAGCCATTCAGCGATCATCACGCCCAGAAGGGCACGCGGAACAGTCGTGCGGATGGCTGCAAACACCCAGGGCAAAGACGCTGGGATGGCGACCAGCCGCAACTCTCGCCATGCCGTCGCACCATATGCTCTGGGCAATTCCAGCACTGAGCGCGGCACCTGCGACAGACCTTGCGTGATCATCACATAGGCGGGAAAGAAGGTGACAGAGATGGTGATCCAAAGCGTCACCGCCGGGCCCCGACCAAGGATCAGGACCAGCAGTGGTGTTAAGGCGACCAGCGGCATGGTCTGCGTGACCAGCGCCACTGGCAGAAAGGCCCGTGTGAACGACGGCGCAAGCTGAGAGGTGACTGCCAGACAAAAGGCAAAGGCCAGCCCTGCAGCCAGCCCGACTGCCGCGATCGGCAGGGTTTCTCCAAGGGCTGCCATGAGTTTGCTTTGCGCGATTGCTGAACCCTCGGACAGAAACAGATAAGTAAAGACGTCCACGGGCGTCTTTCCAATCATGCCTGGCACATTCAGTGCCAGCAACAGCCCCCACCACAGCGCGAAAGGCAGCAGCAAGGACACCCCTGCGGTCCAGACGCCACCCCTGGAGGCAGGCGCTGGGGGGGCTGCCGGGTTCAGCGTCACGGCGCGCGACGCCCCCAGCATTCGCGCCGACAGCGCCGCGAACAGGGCATAGGACAGCCCGGCAATCAGCGTGGCCGTCAGGCCGATGCCCCACAGCCGGTCAGGCTCACCCCGACCCAGAGATCCCAGCAGATAGGCACCAAGGCCCCAGCGTCCACCACCGCCGAATTCGGCCAGAATGGCACCCAGCACGGCATTTGGGGCCGCCACGCGAAAACCTGACAGGATGGCCGGAATGGCCCCGCGGATCTGCACGAACCGCATCACCGCGCGGCCCCCCCCGCCATAGGCGCGAACAAGGTCGGCAGCGCGGCTGTCATACTGCGACAGGCCGGTCACCGTAGCCTGCATGGTCACGAAATACACACCCAGCGCCGCGAGAACGATTCTCGGGGTCATCCCCTCCAACGTCAGGGCCAGGATCGGAGCTATGGCTATGGGTGGCAGCGCAAAGATCGCAATGTTCAGCCCGCGCGCCATGCGTCCGGTGATGGGGAGCAGCACGAACAGCACCCCCGCCAGTACTGCAATGGTGTTTCCGATCACAAACCCTGCGCCCGACGCCTGCAGCGTGGCCAGCACATGGCGGGGGTAGTCCGCCCGGTCCATCCAGAACCGTGCGATGATTTCCGACAGTGCGGGAAGCGCTCCGCCTGCCACAAGGTCAAGCCGCCCCACCGTCTCCCATAGGATCAGCAGCGCCAGATAGAGCGCAATAGATCGCACCCTAGACGCCATGCAAAACCCCGGCGATGTGATCGCACAGGTGGTGAAATTCGTGGGCCGCGAACAGCGACGGCAAGCGCGGGCGGGCAAAGGGGCTGTCCAGTACCTCGACAATCCGGCCCGGCCCGGCCTGCATGATGGCGATGCGGTCAGCTAGAAACACGGCCTCGTCAATGCCATGCGTCACAAGCAGGGTTGTCACCCCGGTTTCCAGCCATATCCGCTGCAGTTCGACATTCATTTGACGGCGCAGGATCTGATCCAGCGCGCCAAATGGCTCATCCAGAAACAGCACACGCGGCTCGCTGACCAGCGCCCGCGCGATGGCCACACGCTGGCGCATGCCGCCTGACAATTCACCCGGCAGGGCATCTTCGCGGCCCTTCAGACCCACCAGCGCGATCAGGTCACGGATGCGCCCTTGTGCGGGGCCAAGGCTGCGGCCCAGAACCTCCAGCGGCAGTGCCACGTTCTGTGCAATCGTGCGCCAGGGCAGCAGCGCCGAGTCCTGGAACGCCACGCCGGTGACGCCGCCCCTGGTGGCAAGCGCTGGTACCTGCCCACCGATCAGCACGCTGCCTGAATCCAGCGGCTCCAACCCCAAGGCGGCGCGCAGAATCGTCGATTTGCCACAACCTGACGGCCCGATCAGCGCCGTGAAACTGCCCGGCGGGCAGTCCAGTGAAACATCCCGCAGGGCCTCAACCGACCGGCCCTGACCCGCAAAGGTCTTGCACAGGCCGGAAAGCGCAATCCCTGCGGGAGCTGTCATCAGATTTCCTCAAGCAGCGTGGTATCGAACATCTCGCGCGTTGCCGTGATGCCGACCTTGGACAGCGCCTCGATATTGGCGGCGATGCCTTCTTCGGACATCGCGAAGACGCCGCCCGGCGATTGGATCAGTGGCAGTTGAGCCGTGTTGAAGAACACTTCGTTGTCGATGGTCCGGCCCGTTCCGGCGAAATGCGTGGTCTCCCACTTTGACGGCCAAAGGGTGGTGTCGACGTTGTTTTCGTCCCAGCCTTTGCGGCTGGCGCGAAGCCATGCGACCAGTTCCTTGCGCTTGGCAGCCAAGGTTTCTTCGGTCACGACCACTGTGTCGTTGTAAATGGTGTACCCGAAATCATATAGCAGGAACGACACCGCCTCTTCGCCCATGGTCTTGATCGTGTAGGGCACATTGGTCGTGAAATCGAGGCTGGCGTCGATCTCGCCCTTGATCAGCGGGGTCGGATCATAGGCGTATGGCACGATATTGACCGAACCCCGGTCGATGCCGTTCATCGCCAGCAGGGCCTCAACGCTGATGGTGTTGACCGGGGGCACCGCGATTGTCTTGCCCACCATGTCGGCGGGCGTCAGGATCGGATTTTTGGCAAGGCTGACGATGCCTATCGGGTTCTTTTGATACTGCGCACCAATGATCTTGAACTTGGCGCCCTGCTCGACAATCGCCTTGATTGTGGTGTCGGGTGTGGTCAAAGCAAGGTCAGCACGCCCGGCCACGATGGTGGCCTCGGGAATGACGTCCGGCCCGCCCGGAAGGTAGGTCAGATCCAACCCTTCGGCGGTGTAATAGCCCTGATCCATCGCGATGAAATAGCCCGCGAATTCGGCATCGTTGATCCAGGCCGCCTGCATCGCAAAAGATGTTGCCGCATGGGCCATGCGGGGCATCAAGGGCAATGTCGCTGCAGCAGCACTGGCGCTCAAAAAGGAACGGCGGTTCAGAGCAATCTTCATGTCTTGGGTCCTTTGGTTTGAGGGAGGAAGCGGGCGGGCGCGTGTCAGGCAATCCCCTGTATCCGTTGCAATTCCTGCAACGGTGGGGTGTCAGCAATCTGCTTGGGTTCGAGCAGGTTCCACTTGACCCCGCGCGGACGTTTGGCGCGTCGGGCGACATGGTGCATCCGGGTGGGCGTAGCAATGTGATCAACAAGAATATCAGTTTCCGAGGGCGTCAGGTTTTCTTCGACGATCTGGCAGTCATGAACTACGGCCACCACGGGTGTTGTTTCATCCACCAGCCCAAGGTCGGTGAACATGCCCCATTCGAGGTCAAAGAACCCGTGCCCTTTGCCAAAGCGCACCCCGTCGACCGATACCGCCGATGCACCCGTTGCCATGAAATCGAACCGCCCCCGGTTGGCAATTTCAACCAGACTGATGGGGCGGGCGAAATGCTCCATCCCGTCCAACCATGCGGCGTAAAGCTCAGCGCCCTGCGGCACCATCCCTGGCTCCATCAGCAGAAAGCCGCGATAGATGCCGTAGGTCGACATGACGAATGACTTTCCATCTGCAATCATCTGCCGCCTTAGGTCGACAAGACAGTTATCGGGCGTGATGAACGCGAACGAGCTGGCAGCATATTCTGGCATCGCAACCACCTTGGTCGTGGCCGCCTCCGACCCTTGGAAGTCCGGAATGACTTCGGAGAAATTCAGGTGAAACCGCGTGTCAGGTTTCGCAACATCATGCAGCTGCCCCCAAATCTGCTGGCGTATGATCTTGGATTTCGACATGCTCGGCTCCAGCGGTGTTTCATTGTTTCACAAAGATGAAACGAATGTTTCACCACGGCAAGTGCATTAACAGGGCCAAAGCATCACATGGCAACGCGCCTAACCCTAAGACTTCAGGAGAGAATTTCTCGGCTGACCAAGGCCGAGCAAAAACTTGCGACATTGTTGCTTGAGAATCAGGCATTGATAGAAACCCATTCTGCGACCGAACTTTCAAGTCTCGCAGGGGTATCCAAGGCAACTACGGCGCGATTCTTCCGCAATCTTGGCTATACAGATTTCGACGAAGCCCGCACCCAGGCGCGCGAGGAACGCAACCGCACCCAACCTTATGCCTATTCGCAAGTGCAACCCGAAAAGCCGGTACTTGGCCGGTCGATCGGCGAGCATCTGGATCTGGAACTCTTGAACCTGACCCGCACCTTCGAGGAAATGCGCCCCGACCTTTTGACCGAAGCGGCACGCCTGATACAGGATGCGCCTCGCGTATGGTGCATGGGCTTTGGTGCCGAAGAGGGCTTGGCACAATTGGCGCGCCTGACCTTTGCTCGGTTGCGCCCAAATGTGCATAGTCTGGCCGCGCATCCCGGTGCCTGGGCCGAGGATCTGTCGATGACCGGCCCGCGCGACGTGCTGATCCTGCTGACGCTGGAACCGCGTCCCAAGTTCCAGGCGGCCCTCACCTCATATGCCCGCACGACCCGGATGAACGTGATCACGTTGACCGACCACCGTTTTCTCGCCGCTGCACAGCGGTTTTCTCGGCTTGTGATCGGCTGTCATGTCGCGACATTCGGGCGGCTGCCCAGCCATACCACGCTGGCCTCGATGATCCGCATGCTGTCGATCGCCTTCATCGGCCAGACCGGTACCGCAGCCGAACAGCGACTGGCTGTGATTGATGAAATCAACGAAGAGATTGACCTTTTCGACTAGGCTCTGGACCCATTAATCTTCTTGCCGGTTAAGCAATTCACTGATTCACTTGCGGCACCAGAGGGGGTGCTGCCATGAGCGAGATGATCCTGCTTTCCGAAGCCCAGATGGCGCGGATATCG
>JBILYK010000103.1:0-12246 GCA_044377735.1 Paracoccaceae bacterium
AGACGGTGCAGGAAGAGGGTGCGAATGTGCTGTGGTCCTGCGACCCGATGCATGGCAACACGATCAAGGCGGCCTCGGGCTATAAGACCCGGCCCTTCGAATCGGTGCTGCGTGAGGTGCGTGAATTCTTCGCCATTCATAAGGCCGAGGGCACAGTTCCGGGCGGCGTGCATTTCGAGATGACCGGCCAGGACGTGACCGAATGCACCGGCGGTTTACGCGCGGTGTCGGATGAAAATCTTGCCGACCGCTATCACACCGCCTGCGATCCGCGCCTGAACGCCAGCCAGTCGCTGGAACTGGCTTTCCTTGTGTCGGAAGAACTGTCGGCCCAGCGGGCCGAGGCGCGTCGCGCGGTGCTGTGATTGTCGCTGAAACTGGACAAAAGGCGGCCCCTCGGGTCGCCTTTTTCATTCGCGCGAGCTGACAAGCCGCAGGTTTGGCCGCCCGCTTGGTAGCTGAAAGCGACGGGGATATTCAGCAAAGGCGGTGGCTATGCCTTGCTGCGTGATCTCCACCAGCGGCTCACGCAGCATGCGGCTGATGGCAAAGCGGCGCGGTGCGCGGCCAATCTGGCCCTTGGTGCACAAGCACCCCAGCACCAGATCCGGCTCGCCATGGGCCCCGATAAGTGGCAGCAACAGCATCCGCGCCGATAGGGGGGGGCGCCCGATGCCGCGTTCCGCCTCAAGCCACAGATCCAGCAGATGCTCGCCGCGAAAGAGCCCGCCCAAAGCCTCGGACAGGGCTGCGCGGGCGACCGGTTCGAGAAGCCCCGTCACCGGCATGCCGCGCGGATCCATTCCCAGAAGGTCGCTTAGCGCCATGCCTGCCAGCCGCAGGCGTCCGTGATGGGGTGCAATCTGTTCCACCAAAAATACCTGCTCAAGCGCCGAGGCGATTCCGCGTGGGTTGATGTCATCGCGCCGGGGCAGGTGGCCGGGCTTGCGCAGCGTCTCCCAATAGGCGCGGACCGCTTGAAGCTGGTGGAAATCTGCGGTTTCGGCCCGGCCTTTGCCTTGGGTTGTGCGATCAATGAACCAAACCATGCTTGTCGTGCCTTTCTGTCGGGCCAATGCCGCGTCACGGAGAACCGGGAGAGGGACGTCGAACCTGCCGCAAGGCCGGGGCTGGCCGATACGCCGTATCCCTTAAGACTTTCTTAAGATACACGAGTTGAAACGCGTTTTGCGGACATTCTCGACACATGGTAAACGCCGTACACTGATCACAAAGGATGGGTCCATGACCGTATCGATGACCGGATTTGCCGCGCGGCGCGGGCAGGGGGCAGGGCACAGCTGGGCTTGGGATATTCGCAGCGTCAACGGCAAGGGGTTGGATCTGCGGCTGCGGGTGCCCGATTGGATCGATGGTGTGGAGCAGGCGCTGCGTGCCGAAATGGCCAATGCGATGGGGCGCGGCAATGTCAGCCTGTCGCTGAAAGTGGCGCGCGATGGCATGTCAGAGGGGGCCGAAGGGCTGCGCGTGAACCCGCCCGCGCTGGCGGCGGTGCTGCGGGCCATGGCGGAGGTTGAGCAAACGGCGATGGATGCGGGCCTGACGCTGGCCCCAGCCAACGCTGCCGATGTGCTGGCAGTGCGCGGCGTCTTGGACACCTCGGCGGCTGACATTGACCCCGCACCCCTGCGCGCGGCCATTTTGGCCGATCTGCCCGCCCTTATGGCCGAGTTTTCGGCGATGCGGCGGGCAGAGGGTGCCGTGTTGGCCCGGTTGATTGGCGCGCAATTGGATGAGGTGGCGCGGCTGACCGAGGCGGCCACGCACGAAGCAGCGGCGCGCCGTACCACCGCCGCTGCCCATCTGCGCGAGGCTTTGGCCAAGGTTTTGGAGAATGTGGACGGGGTGGATGAAACCCGGCTCGCGCAAGAACTGGCGCTTTTGGCGGTGAAAAACGACGTCACCGAAGAGGTGGACCGGCTGGGTGCCCATATCGGCGCGGCGCGCGCGCTTTTGGCGGACGCTGGCCCTGTGGGCCGCAAATTTGATTTCCTGATGCAGGAATTCATGCGTGAGGCCAATACCTTGTGCTCCAAGGCGCAGTCGATGGCGCTGACGCGGATCGGGCTTGACCTGAAAACGGTGATCGATCAGATGCGCGAGCAAGTTCAGAACGTGGAATAGATCATGGCGCAGCTTCCCTCTCGGCGCGGGCTTTTGCTTATCCTGTCCTCGCCTTCAGGCGCGGGGAAATCAACGCTGGCGCGGCGGCTGATGGAGTGGGACCCGTCTTTGCGGTTTTCGGTGTCAGCCACCACCCGCGCCGCCCGCCTGGGCGAGGTGGACGGGCGCGAATACTATTTCAAGGCGCGCGCGGACTTCGAAGCCATGGTCGCGGCGGGTGAAATGCTGGAATATGCCGAGGTGTTCGGCAATTTCTATGGCAGCCCAAAGGGGCCGGTTGAGGCCGCGATGACCGAAGGCCGCGATACGCTGTTTGACATCGACTGGCAGGGTGGCCAGCAGATCCGAAACTCTTCGCTTGGCCGCGATGTGGTGTCGGTCTTTGTGCTGCCCCCCTCGATTGCCGAGTTGGAGCGCCGTTTGCGCGGCCGCGCGCAAGACAGCGATGAGGTGATCGCAGGTCGGATGGCGAAATCGCAATCCGAAATCAGCCATTGGGCGGAATATGACTATGTGATCGTGAACAACGATATTGATATGGCATTCAATGACTTGCTGACCATTCTTCAGGCAGAGCGCATGCGGCGCGACCGCCAACCCGGAATGGCCGAGTTCGTTCGGGGCCTGAACAGGGAGTTTGACGCGCGATGATCTATGAACTGGACGGCATCCGCCCGCAGATTGACCCGACGGCTTGGGTTGCGCCAACTGCGGTACTGATCGGCAATGTCATTGTGGAGGCTGGCGCGAACATCTGGTTCGGTGCCGTGCTTCGCGGTGACAATGAGGCAATCACCGTGGGTGCAGGCAGCAATGTCCAGGAAAACGCGGTCTTGCACACCGATATGGGGTTTCCGCTGACCATCGGCGCCAATTGCACTATCGGCCACAAGGCAATGCTGCACGGCTGTACAATTGAGGCGGGCAGCCTGATTGGCATGGGGGCAACACTGTTGAACGGCGCAAAGATCGGGGCGGGGTCCTTGGTTGGGGCCTGCGCTTTGGTGACCGAGGGCAAAGAGATTGCGCCGGGGTCGCTGGTCATGGGGGCACCCGCCAAGGTGGTGCGGGAACTTGACGCGGCGGCGCAGGCGCGGCTGTTGAAATCGGCCGAAGGGTATCGGGCCAATGCGGCGCGCTTTGCTAGGGGTATGGTTGCGGTTTGACACCATCTGGCCGCGCCCCTAGGTTCGCTCCATGACCCAAAGCCTGTCCAAACCCGCAAAAGACCGGGCCATGATCTTTATCCTGATCACCGTGTTTTTGGACATGGTGGGCTTTGGCATCATCATCCCTGTCCTGCCTGCGCTGATTGGCGAGGTGGGCCATGTCAGCCTTGGCGAGGCGGCGATCTTGGGCGGCTGGATGGCGGCGGGCTATTCGCTGGCACAGTTCCTGTCGGGGCCTTTGCTGGGCAACCTTTCAGACCGCTATGGCCGCAGACCGCTGCTTTTGTTGGCGATTTTCGGGTTGGGGGTGGATTTTCTGTTGCATGCGCTGGCGCCGACCATGGGTTGGCTCTTTGTCGGCCGCCTCTTGGCGGGGGTGTGCGGGGCCAGTTGGGTCATCGCCAATGCCTTCATCGCCGATATCACCGAACCGCAGGACCGTGGCCGCGCCTATGGCCAAATGGGGGCGGCTTTTGGTCTGGGCTTTATCATCGGCCCGGCGGTGGGCGGATTGTTGGGAGAGCTTGGCCCGCGAGTGCCATTTTACGCGGCAGCGGCGGTGTCGGGGGTCAATCTGATCTACGGCTTCTTCGTGCTGCCCGAAACGCTGGCCCTTGAACATCGCCGCGCCTTTGACTGGCGGCGCGCCAATCCGTTCGGGGCCTTCAAGGTGTTTCGCAGCTATCCCGGCGTGGTGCCGCTCTGCACGGTCATGGCGCTGTTTTTCTTTTTCACCTCGGTTTACCCAGCACTCTGGCCCTTTTGGGGCAAGGCCAATTTCGGCTGGTCGGAGGCGATGGTAGGCCTGACGCTGGCGGCGTTTGGGCTGGTGATGGCTGGGTTCCAAGGCTTTCTGACCGGCCCCGCTGTGGCGCGGTGGGGCGAGCAGAAGGTGGTCATGATCGGCCTTATCTCAGCCGTGATCGCGATGTTCGGCTACAGCGTTGTCGGCTCGCTTGTGCTGGTGATCGGCTTGATGATCGTGCATGGCCCGGAAGGCTTTGTGCATCCGATTTTGACCGCGATCCTGTCGCAGCGCGTGCCCGAGAATGCCCAAGGCGAGTTGCAGGGCGGGATCAGCGCGATTACCAATTTGGCCATGCTGTTGGGCACCGTGTTCTTTGCGCAGATCTTTGGCTATTTCATGCGGGAAGACGCGCCATTCCAATCGCCCAATGTGGCCTTTGTCCTTGGTGGGATCGGGCTTGTGGGCACTGGGCTGTTCATGCTGGCCGTGTTGAAGAGAGAGCGTCGCGCGGGGCAGCAGGATGGATGACGGGACCATGATCGAAGAACGCTTTTCAGGGTCCTTCACCCAGCAAGAGCCGATCCCCGAAGCCGGGATTGAGGCGGCGATGGCCGTGCTGCGCCATGGTCGGCTGCACCGTTACAACACCGCGCCGGGCGAGATTGCCGAGACGGCGCTTTTGGAAGAGGAATTCGCCGCGCTGATGGGGGCAAAGTATTGCCTCGCTGTGGCGTCGGGCGGCTATGCCATGGGCTGCGCGCTGCGCGCCATGGGGTTGCAGCCCGGCGAGCCTGTTTTGACCAATGCCTTCACCCTGGCCCCGGTTCCCGGTGCAATTGCCGCGGCGGGTGGCAGTCCGGTGTTCATTGAGGTGACCCATGATCTGACGCTGGACTTCGCCGATCTTGAGGCGAAGGCCAAAGCCACCGGCGCGCGGCTGTTGATGCTGAGCCATATGCGCGGCCATCTGTGCGACATGGAGGCGCTGGTGGCGCTGTGTGACCGGTTGGGCGTGCAGATTATTGAGGATTGCGCCCATACCATGGGGGCGGCTTGGAAGGGTGTTCCTTCGGGGCGGCAGGGCGTGGTGGGCTGCTATTCGATGCAAACCTACAAGCACATGAATTCCGGTGAGGGCGGCTTTTTGATCTCGGACGATGCCGAGATCATGGCCCGCGCCATCCTGCTGTCGGGCAGCTATATGCTTTACGCCAAGCACCGCGCCGCGCCGCCAGAAGAGGTGTTTGCGCGTGTGCGGATGGAGATGCCCAATGTCTCGGGCCGGATGGACAACTTGCGCGCAGCCATCTTGCGCCCGCAACTGCCCCTTTTGGCCGAGCGCGTGGCGCGGTGGGCCAGTCTTTACCAGACACTTGAGGCAGGCTTGCAAGGGGTTCCCGGGCTTCGGCTGGTGACAAGGCCGCCAGAAGAGACCTACGTCGGATCGTCGTTTCAATTCCGTTTGCCGGATTGGTCGGATGCGCGGATCGGCGTGTTTCTCAGCCGTTGCATCGCGCGCGGGGTGGAGTTGAAATGGTTTGGGGCCGATGAGCCGGTGGCCTTTACCAGCCGCTACGACCATTGGCGCTATGCCACCCCGCAAAGCCTGCCGACGACCGACCGCATCTTGAAATCCTTGATCGACATGCGCCTGCCGCTGACTTTTTCATCGGCGGATTCGGCACTGATCGCTCGGATTGTGCGGGCCGAAGCGCTGAGTGTTGGGCAGGGGCCAGAGCCTGAGGCTGTCGATCTGCCGCGCGTGCAGTAGCGCGGGCGACCAATTCGGCATACAATTGCATACAACTTAAGAAATCCAATGCTTCGGGGTGTCGAAATCCGCTGTGGATGCGTTGACCCCGCGCAGGGGCCGGGGTAAACGATGCCAACGATTTTGCGGCGCTTGCGCCGTGGCGCGCCCAATGCCAGCCAAAGGAGAGACTCGTGGACAATCCGATGTTGCGAGAATACCTGCCGATCCTCATCTTGCTTGCGATTGCTGTTGGACTTGGCCTGGTGCTGATCCTCGCTGCGGCGGTGATCGCGGTGCGCAACCCGGACCCCGAGAAGGTTTCGGCCTATGAATGCGGCTTTAACGCGTTCGACGATGCCCGGATGAAGTTTGACGTGCGCTTCTACCTTGTGTCGATTCTCTTCATCATCTTTGACCTTGAGGTCGCCTTCCTTTTCCCATGGGCGGTGGCCTTTGGCGAAATTTCGATGGTCGGGTTCTGGTCGATGATGGTGTTTTTGGCCGTGCTGACCGTCGGCTTTGCCTATGAATGGAAGAAGGGGGCCTTGGAATGGGCGTGATGACCGGAGCCAATACGGCGGGCGGCGACCGTGAGGTGGCCACCCAGGCCCTGAATCGTGAGTTGCAGGACAAGGGGTTCTTGCTGACCACGACCGAAGACATCATCAACTGGGCGCGCAATGGTAGCTTGCATTGGATGACCTTTGGTCTGGCCTGCTGCGCGGTCGAGATGATGCACACCTCGATGCCACGCTATGACCTTGAGCGGTTCGGCACCGCGCCGCGCGCCTCACCGCGCCAGTCGGACCTGATGATTGTGGCGGGCACGCTGACCAACAAAATGGCCCCGGCATTGCGCAAGGTTTACGACCAGATGCCAGAGCCGCGCTATGTGATCTCGATGGGGTCCTGCGCCAATGGTGGCGGCTATTATCACTACAGCTATTCTGTGGTGCGCGGCTGTGACCGGATCGTCCCGGTCGATATCTATGTTCCCGGCTGCCCGCCCACAGCCGAGGCACTGTTGTACGGCATCCTGCAGTTGCAGCGGAAGATCCGCCGCACCGGCACCCTTGTGCGCTGAGAGGTTCAAATGTCTGAAGCCTTACAAGAACTTGGCGCCTATCTGGAGCTGAAGCGGCAAGATGCCGTGATTTCCGCCGAAGTGGCCTTTGGCGAATTGAACGTGACCGTTCAACTGGCGCATCTGGATAGCTTTGTGGAATTCCTGCGTGATGATGCGGCGTGCCGTTTTACTTCGCTGGTGGATATCACGGCTGTAGACCACCCCGAACGCGATCCACGCTTTGATGTGGTCTACATGTTCCTCTCGATGTACCAAAACCACCGCATCCGCGTGAAGGTGGCGGTGGGCGAAGAGGAGATGGTGCCCTCGCTGGTGGCGCTGCATCCCTCGGCAAACTGGGTGGAGCGTGAGGTGTTTGACATGTTCGGCATCCTTTTCTCGGGCCATCCGGACCTGCGTCGCATTCTGACGGACTATGGCTTCCGCGGGCATCCGTTGCGAAAGGATTTCCCGACCACGGGGTACACCGAGGTTCGCTATGACGAGGTGCAAAAGCGCGTGGTCTACGAGCCGGTCAGTCTGGTGCAGGAATACCGGCAGTTTGATTTCATGTCTCCGTGGGAGGGTGCGCAATACATCCTGCCGGGCGACGAAAAGAAGGCGGTGTAAGCCATGGACGGCGATATCATCCGTAACACCTATGACGACGGCAGCCGTGACGCCCAGACGGGCGAGCATCGCATTCGCAATTTTAACATCAACTTTGGCCCGCAACACCCGGCTGCACATGGTGTTTTGCGTCTTGTGCTAGAGCTTGACGGTGAGATTGTCGAACGCTGCGACCCCCATATCGGGCTGTTGCACCGTGGCACCGAAAAGCTGATGGAAAGCCGGACCTACCTGCAAAATCTGCCCTATTTCGACCGGCTGGATTATGTGGCACCCATGAACCAGGAACATGCTTGGTGTCTGGCGATTGAAAAGCTGACCAACACGCCGGTTCCGCGCCGGGCAAGCCTGATCCGGATTCTCTATTCGGAAATTGGCCGCATCCTGAACCACATTCTCAACGTCACCACGCAGGCCATGGATGTTGGCGCGCTGACCCCGCCGCTTTGGGGCTTTGAAGAGCGCGAAAAGCTGATGGTGTTTTATGAGCGGGCTTGTGGCGCGCGTCTGCACGCCGCCTATTTCCGCCCCGGTGGTGTGCATCAGGATCTGCCGCCCAAACTGATCGACGATATCGAGCAGTGGGCCAAGGAATTCCCGCGTGTCTTGGGCGACCTGCATGGGCTCTTGACGGAAAACCGCATCTTCAAGCAGCGCAATGCCGACATTGGGATTGTCACGGAAAAAGACATCTCGGACTGGGGTTATTCGGGCGTGATGGTGCGCGGTTCCGGCTTTGCTTGGGACCTGCGCCGCAGCCAGCCTTATGAGCTTTATTCCGAGTTTGACTTCCAGATTCCAGTTGGCAAGAACGGCGATTGCTATGACCGCTATCTGTGCCGCATGGCCGAGATGGAGGAGAGCCTGAAGATCATCCATCAGGCGATTGCCAAGCTGCGCGCGCCGGACGGGCAGGGTGAGGTGATGACGCGCGGCAAGATCAGCCCGCCGAAGCGCGGCGAGATGAAGCGCTCGATGGAAGCGCTGATCCACCACTTCAAACTCTACACCGAAGGTTTCCACGTTCCCGCCGGTGAAGTTTATGCCGCCGTTGAGGCCCCCAAGGGAGAGTTTGGCGTCTATCTGGTCGCTGATGGCACCAACAAACCCTACCGCGTCAAGATCCGCGCGCCGGGGTATATGCACCTGCAATCCATGGATTACATTTGCAAAGGCCACCAGCTTGCAGATGTCTCTGCGATCATCGGCACGATGGATATCGTGTTCGGGGAGGTTGACCGCTAATGCTGCGTCGTCTGCACAAAGAACAGCCCGCGTCCTTTGAATTCACCCCGGCGAACCTTGCCTGGGCCAAGGGGCAGATTTCCAAATACCCGGAGGGCCGTCAGGCCTCGGCGATCATCCCGCTGTTGTGGCGTGCACAGGAACAGCACGGCTGGCTGACCCGCCCGGCGATTGAGTATGTCGCCGATATGTTGGGTTTGGCTTATATCCGGGCCTTGGAAGTGGCGACCTTCTACTTCATGTTTCAGCTGCAACCCGTTGGTTCGGTGGCGCATGTCCAGATTTGCGGCACCACCTCCTGCATGATCTGCGGCGCGGAAGAGCTGATCGCGGTTTGTCAGGAGCTGATCTCGAAGGTGCCGCATGCGCTTTCGGCCGATGGCAAGTTTTCTTGGGAAGAGGTCGAATGCATGGGCGCCTGCGCCAATGCGCCGATGGCCCAGATCGGCAAGGATTACTATGAGGACCTGACGGCGGATAAGCTGCGCGCGTTGATCGCGCGCTTCTCCAACGGGGAGGTTCCGGTTCCGGGTCCGCAGAATGGCCGTTACGCGGCCGAGCCTTTGTCGGGGCTGACCACGTTGAAAGACTTTGAAGCGGGCCGTATGCAGTTCAACGCCTCGGCTCAGTTCGCCGTGGACCTTCGCGACACCGTCAAGCGCATTGATGGAACCGAGGTCGCCTTGACTACGCCGTGGTTGGGGAAGGCTGCAAAGCCCGCGAAGGTTGAGGCACCGAAAGCGGTGGCGACGAAGGTTGCAGACATGCCTGCCAAAGCGCCTGCCGCTGCGAAGCCTGCCAAGCCCGATGAGGCTATGGTGGCGGGCGGCAAGCAGCCGAAGGGGCTGAAGGCCGCGAAAAAGGGCAAGGCCGATGATCTGCAGATCATCGAAGGCATCGGCCCGGTGTTGGAAAAGCTTTTGCACGAGTTGGGCATCTTCCACTTCGACCAGATCGCCCAATGGGGCGCGGCCGAGATTGCTTGGATTGATGCCAATCTCAAGGGTTTCCGTGGTCGGGCGACGCGCGACAAGTGGGTGGCGCAGGCCAAGCTGATTGGCGAGGTGGGGACGGAAGAATTCCTCATCCGTGCCAAGACCAACAATTACTGACGGGGGTAGGCGATGGACGATCATCATCACGAACATGCGCCCGTTGATGGCCCTTGGGCCGGCGGCTGGCTTGTGGCCGCCGTTGCCGGGTTGCTCGCCGCCTTTGTGGCCCGCGCGATTGGCGATGTGTCGCTGACCCCGGCTTTTGTCGTGGGTCTGGTGACCTTTGGCGTTTTCGGCGTTTTGCTGGGGCAGGGCGGGGTAGAACGGGTGGATGGTGCGGATCATGGCGCGGGCCATGGTCACGGCCACCATTGAGGTGATGGGGTGAAAGCGCCCACGCCCAAGGATGATGGAACGGCCAAACAGGCGCGGCGTGTCGCGATTGTGATGGCGGGGACCATGATCCTGTGGATGGGCGCGCAGGTTGTGGGTCGAGACATGGGGTGGCCAGCCGAGCTGACGCTTCTGCTCGATCTGGCGGCGCTGGCCGGGTTTATCTGGTGCTTGGCCGTGACATATCAGATCTGGCGCAAGCGCCGGGGTTAGGAAGAGGGGCATCATGCTCAAGGATCAGGACCGCATCTTTACCAATCTCTATGGGATGCATGACCGCTCTCTCGCGGGGGCCAAAAAGCGCGGGCATTGGAACGGCACGGCTGACCTTGTGAAGCTGGGCCGCGACAAGATCGTCGAGATCGTCAAGGCATCCGGCCTGCGCGGGCGCGGTGGGGCAGGCTTCCCGACCGGTCTGAAGTGGTCCTTCATGCCCAAGCAATCGGATGGGCGGCCGTCCTATCTGGTGATCAACGCCGACGAATCCGAGCCCGGCACCTGCAAAGACCGCGAAATCATGCGGCATGATCCGCATACGCTGATCGAAGGCGCGCTGATTGCCTCTTTCGCGATGGGGGCGAACGCCTGCTATATCTACATTCGCGGCGAGTATATCCGTGAGCGTGAGGCGCTGCAGGCCGCACTCGACGAATGCTATGATGCGGGCCTTCTGGGCAAGAATGCCGCCAAATCAGGTTGGGATTTTGATTGCTATCTGCACCATGGGGCAGGGGCGTATATTTGCGGTGAAGAAACCGCTTTGCTGGAAAGCCTTGAAGGCAAAAAGGGCATGCCGCGGATGAAGCCGCCGTTCCCGGCGGGCTCGGGCCTGTACGGATGTCCGACAACCGTGAACAACGTGGAATCCATTGCCGTGGTGCCGACGATCCTGCGGCGCGGCGCGGATTGGTTCTCCTCCTTCGGTCGCCCCAACAATGCGGGCACCAAATTGTTTGGCATCTCGGGCCACGTGATGAACCCTTGCGTCGTCGAAGAGGCAATGTCGATCCCGCTGAAGGAACTCTTGGATCGCCATTGCGGCGGCGTGCGCGGCGGGTGGAAAAACCTGAAAGCGGTCATTCCGGGCGGCTCGTCTGTGCCGTTGCTGACGCAGGCCCAGTGCGATGATGCTATCATGGATTTCGACTGGCTGCGCGAGCAGCGGTCCGGCCTTGGCACCGCAGCGGTGATTGTCATGGACAATTCAACCGACGTCATCAAGGCGATCTGGCGCCTGTCAAAGTTCTACAAGCACGAAAGCTGTGGCCAGTGCACGCCGTGCCGCGAAGGCACCGGCTGGATGATGCGCGTGATGGACCGCCTGGTGCGCGGTGAGGCCGAGGTTGAAGAGATCGACATGCTGATTTCGGTGACGAAACAGGTCGAAGGCCACACCATTTGCGCCCTTGGCGATGCGGCGGCTTGGCCCATTCAGGGCCTTGTGCGTGCCTTCCGCGAAGAGATTGAAGACCGGATCAAAGCGAAGAAAACCGGTCGTATGGGCGCGATGGCGGCCGAGTAAGTGAAGAGGATTGCGATGATGTCGATGGGTCTGTTGACCGCTTGCGTTGCGCCGGGGCCCGCCCCGATGCCGCTGGCTGCCAGCGGGCCTGTGGCCATTTCGCAAGACGGGGTTGGATATCTCGTGGACCTGCAACCCACCCTGTCCGGCGCGCAAATCACGGTTGCGGCCGATCGCGGTGCGATGGCGATGGATCAGGGGCTTGCCGCCAAGCGTGCGGCAGGTGCCTTGTGCGAAAGCAGGGGTGCCAGGCTTGATGGTCGGGCCCTTGGGCGGTTTGTCGCCGGGTCTTGGGTGTTTGATGGGGGCTGTATATGAGCGGTGTCGACCCCTGTCATGGCATAGCAACGGCAAAGGGTCCATGTCATGGGGCCGTATTCCATTTGGAGGCGACCATGACACGTTTCATCCGTTCGGCAGCGCTGTTTGCGCTTTGCATCCCGGTCTTGGCAGCACCTGCCTTGGCGCTGGAACCGATCAACACCGAAAAGCACATCAATGAGACGCTGTTGCAGGGCTTTATCGCCGACCGCATTGACGACAACTGCGACAGCATCTCGGCGCGCAAGCTGCGCGCCCT
>JBILYK010000104.1:0-12068 GCA_044377735.1 Paracoccaceae bacterium
GGCGATATCCGCGCCATCTGGGCTTCGGAAAGCAGGATCATCTCGCTCATGGCAGCACCCCCTCTGGTGCCGCAAGTGAATCAGTGAATTGCTTAACCGGCAAGAAGATTAATGGGTCCAGAGCCTAATTGATATATTTCGGTATCAATTGTATCATAATTTGCAATATTTTTCCATTATGAGTGAAAATTCAAACGTGTTGGAAACAGAGTGCAAACTGCTCAAACACGTTACCACTCATATCTGCTTGGGCTTTGCCCTGTCATTTTCATGTTCCAAACCGGCACAGACACGCCCCCAGCGGGCCGCCGCGCTTGAAAATCGCAGCGTTGCTGCTATTGCAGAACACCAACAACAGATCGCTGATTACCACAGTGCCATCATCACAGTGCCTGTGTATCGCATCAAATGGCGGAAAGCATGCTCTGCATGGCAATAGGGCTGAACCTCACCTCGTTTTGGCGCGCCTTTGGGCCTGCACTCTCCTTTTGTACCTCGGTCACCGACCGAACCGTCGACGTCATCGCGCTGCACAGCCGACAGCGGGCCGATCTGACCATGAGGCTCTAGCGCAGATGGACAGGCAGTTTGACACAGCCTTCCCGGCAGAGCAGCGCAGAACGCGGCTGGTCTCTCTGTCTATTCTTCTTGCGATCATATTCTGCCTCGTTGCGGTTGCCACCCTTGCCTTGCGGGTGGTCGATGCTTCGCGGGATTTGGGTCTGTACATGGCCGAAGAGTCACCTTGGGTGATCGCCCAATTGGAAGTGGACCATCAACATCTGCTGCTGGCCATTCAAGACGTGCTGCACGAAACCGCAGCTGAAGACCCGTCTCTGTCAGATCTGCTTTTGAAATTCGACATCTATTTCAGCCGGGTCCAGATCGTCACCGCCCGGACCGGGACGCTACAGGACTTTTTCTCCGAACCCGAGGCCTTCGCCGCCCGACTGGAGATCGTGCGCAGCAATCTGGCCAGCGTGACGCCACTTGTCGATAGGCTCAGACCCGATGATCTGATGAACCTTGGCCAGATTGACACCCAGCTGTCCCAGATTATGCCCGATATCCGCTATATCGTGGTCAGTGCGATCCATGCCTCGCAGTGGCGGGCGCAGGCCCTTCGAATCCAGCGTGAGGAGATGCTGGAACAGTTTCTGCTGGCCGGGGCGCTTGCGTTGGTGCTGATCTTTGGGCTTTTGGCGGTTTCGGCGCATTCCTACCGAAACAGCGTCTTGCGCACCAAAATGGTGGAACGGCTGAATTCCAACCTGCGCGCCAGTTTTGATGCGGCACTTGATGGTGTGATCGTGACAGATCACGATGGCAGGATCCTTCTTATCAACAGCGCAGCCGAAGCCCTGTTTGGCCAGCCGCGCACCGCAGTTATCGGGCGCGGCATCAGCGTGTTGTTCCCTCCGGGCGCCGGACAAGCCAAACTGATGGATGAACGCAAACTGATCCAGCAGTTGGAACGTCGCCGCCGACGCCGCCTGCGGCTGCAGGGGCGCAACGGGCAAAGGCTGCCCATCAGCGTTTCGGCACTCAGCGATATCGGGTCTTCTGGACAGCAGATTCATATCGGCTTTGTGCGCGACATCTCGACCGTCGTGATGGTCGCGCGTCAGCGTCGCCAAGCGTCCCAGCGCGCCAACCGCGACGCGGCCGAAAAGGTGCGTTTTCTGGCCGCGACAAGCCATGAGTTGCGCACGCCCATGCAGGGTGTGTTGTCGGCGATTGATCTGGTGCTGCGCCAAGGGCGCGATCCGGCGGTCGCATCCTTGATGACCATCGCCCAGCAAAGTGCCGTGGCCGCACTTGACCAGATTGATCATGTGCTGGAAGTGGCAGCGCTGGATGACGTGGCCCAGCCCGAACGCGCAGACGAAGCCTTTTCAGCGGAAGCCATCGCAGGAGAGCTGATTTCCGCCGCCATGCACAATTGGGCCGATGAGGGTCTGAACATTCGGCTGGACCTCACAGCCGCCGTCGCGACCCAGATCATCGGCAAGCCGCGGGCCTTTCGCCAGACTCTGCGCAACCTGATCAGCAACGCGGTCAAGTTCGGCGCTGGCAAGCCGATCATCCTGCGCCTGTGCAGCCCATTGCCCCATATGCTGCGGATCGAGGTTGAAGATGCCGGGATCGGCATTGACCCCGCCGATCAGGCCCGCATCTTCGATGATTTTGAAACGCTGGACCGGGGCTATGCGCGGGTCTCGGGCGGCATCGGCATTGGGCTGGGCATTGTGCGCCGCGCTGTGGGCAGCATGGGCGGCACGTTCGGGGTGATCAGCAGCCTTGGCAAAGGCAGCATCTTCTGGTTCGAAATCCCAACACGCCCCGCCCCAGCGCAACCGGCCTTGGTCGCGCGGGATGTGGCACTTAGGGTGCTGGTGGTGGATGATCTGTCGGTCAACCGGCTGCTGGTGCAAAAGATCGTCCATACGCTGGGTCATCGGGCAGACAAGGCAGGCGACGGGCTGACAGCGGTGCGCATGGCCGCGGCACAGCGCTATGACATGATCTTGATGGACATCAGCATGCCCGGCATGGATGGCATCGAGGCCACGCACCTGATCCGCGCCGACGGGGCTTCACGCCATACCGCGATCATTGGCTTCACCGCCAATCTGCAACCGGCCGACCATGCCCGCGCGCTCGCCGCCGGGATGCGCGAAATTCTGTACAAGCCTGTGCGCCCGACCGACATCGAACGCGCCCTGTATCCCCCGAAACTGCCAGCCTCTGTCGCCGTTCTTCCGCCGGAAGACGAAGGTATCTTCGATTCCGTCGATCTTCTGGCAAACAGCCTTGGAATTGACAGGTTGCGCGGCGTGGTGCGTCAGATGACCGACAGCTTTCACGCCCTCTTGGACGATCCGTCCGGCCACACCGATCTGGCTGAACTTGCCAGCCAGGCACATAAATGCGCTGGCGGAGCAGCAATTATAGGGGCCTTGCCTTTGCACAGTGCCTTCTGTGCGCTGGAAACGGCGGCGCTGAACAATGACACCTCCAACCTTGCCGAGCATATAGGGCACTGCCGCGCCACCCTGTCGGTCACTTCCAAACTGATCGAAGCGCGGATTGATGCGCTGTCAGATCGGCAGGCCCAGACCGGCTGAGGCGCTGCTCAGCTTAGCTTAGAGCGGATCGCAAGCGCCTGCTCGACTGCCGATATCAGGACCGAAGCTTCGGTGGGCTTGAGCAGGATCGCGGCGAAAAGGCCGGACGGCACCTCTTTGAAACCGATGTGTGACGAAACCAGAATGCACGGCACCGGCGGATCAAGGGCAGCGGCGGCGCGGGCCAGATCAACACCCGATTTCTCCGGCATGCTCAGATCGGTCACAAGCGCGGACCATAGGCCCGGATTGGCCTCCAAAAGCATCTGCGCCTCTTCGGGATCAGACAGCGCCAGAGTCTGGGCCCCGACCGAATCCAGCATCTCGGCCAGCACATCGGCCACATCGGGCGCGTCATCGACAACCAATATCGTTCGCCCGACCAGCGCACCCGTCTCGGGCGGGGCAAAGCCATGTTCCATCAGTGTCAGCGGTCGGGGCAGCAAGGCTGGCTCAGGGGCGTTTGCAGGCCAAGCGACGGTCACCGTCGTCCCCTGCCCCGGCTGGCTGTCAAACCAGATCGCCGCATCGCTTTGCTGCAGAATGCCGGCCACGATCGTCAGGCCAAGCCCCGTTCCCGCTGTGCCCTTTGTGCTGAAATAGGGCTCGAAAAGGCGCTCGCGGTCCTTGGGGGCAACGCCCGGCCCATTGTCTGCCACCTGAAAAGCGCGGTAGCGGCGGCCAGCCGACCAGATCCCACTGTCAGGCGGGCGGCCTGGATGCCAGTCCGTTTGTTCCAGAACCTCGACACGCACGGCGGTCAGCCGGTCGGGATCAGCCTCGCACGCATTCAGCGCCAGATTGACGATCACCTGCAACAGTTTGGTGCTGTCGGCCCAGACCGTCTGCACGCTGTCGGGAAGCTTCGGCACGATGCCGTGCTGTTCAATGCGGGCGGTTCCCAACAGGTCGACCCCCTGTTGCACAAGATCACGCAGATCCTGCGGCTTGGGACGGGCATCGTTGCGCCCCAACGTGGCAAGCCCGGCCCCCAGATCAATCGCCATTTGTGCGGCCCGCTTGATCCTGCGGATCCCGGACAGCGCCTCATCATTTCCAACCAGACTTGGTTCCAAAAGCGAAGCAGTGCCGCTGACAACCGCAAAGATGTTATGCAGGTCATGGGCCACGCCCGCGGCGACATGGCTGATCATTTCGCGCTGCTGGGCAAGTTGCAACTGGTCGCGCAGCCGGGCTTTCTCGGCTTCGGCGCGGGCGCGATCCGAGATGTCGCGCGCAATGACCAACAGCCCGCCATCCGCGCGGGTGTTCAGCGACAGTTCTTGCCGGACCGGGCGGCCATCGCGATGCGTGCCGCGCAATTCAACCCGCACCGCGTGACCGACGATGATCTGACGCCATGGCCTTTCGGCAAACCAATCGGCTGCTTGCATCGGGTAAAGATCGCGCCAATGCAGCGGCTTGATCGCCTCGGCGTAGGGAATGCCAAAGTGATCCCGAAAGGCGTGGTTCATGAACAAAAAGTACCCCTCGGCATTCAGCATCGCAACACCGTCGCTGGCCCCTTCGATGGCCATTTTCCAGTCATACATCTCATGGCTGTGCTTGCGCTTCATCTCGGTGATGTCAGTCTGAACCGAAACAAACCCCTGCACGGTGCCGGCGTCATCCAGCATGGGTTGAACATCCATGCTGACCCAATACTCCACGCCCGCCCGGTCATGGTTCAGGATCTCGGTCTGCGACAGGCTTCCACTGCGCAGCGCATATTCGACACGCGCGCTGGCCACCCGACCCGCGCGGCGCGAGCGCAGAAAGCTTTCGGGCCGACGGCCACGAATTTCATCCAGCCGCCAGCCGGTGCGCGTCTCAAAGGCGGGGTTGACCCATTCGATATTGGCGTCCGCGTCGGTCACGATCACCATATGCGACGTCAGTTCGGCAATCTTGCTTAACTGGGCGATACGGCGCTGCTGCACCCGGCTGGTGGTGATGTCGCGCAGAATCACGAACCAGCCGTCCTGTGGCGCGGTTTGGTTGCGCGGCGCGATCGAGGCATTGCAACTGCATGTCTCGCCGCCAATCTGCTGATCATAGTCGAAACTGCGCCGCACCCCATCGGCGCGCACCACCTTCATCGTCTTGCGAAAGCGCTGCCCAAGATGGGCAGGCAAAAGCTCCTCAATCTTGCGCCCGATGCAGGGCTCCATCTGCACAAGGTGCTGCTGACCCACGCCGATGGTGCAGGCAATGCAGCGGCCACGCTTGTCCAACTCCAGCACCAGATCGGGCACCGCCGCCAACATCGCGCTTTGCAGGTCACTTTTTGCCTGAAGCTGCGCTTGGGCCAAGGCGGCTTCTTTTTCGGCATCATGACGGTGCAGCACCACGGCAATGGCATTGGCCACCGTCTGCAAAAGGTGCATCTCATCAGGCGTAAAGGCGCGGGACCGCAGGGTGCAATAGAACCCGACATAGCCCTCAAGGCTGTCGTTGCGGCGCATCGGCACGGCGACCGATGCCTTGACACCTTGGGCCTGCAAAAAGCGCCGCGTCCGCGCCGCTTTGGTCAGCGTATCGACATCCTCAATGGCAACGGTCTGGGGCTCTTGAAACTGGTCTTTCCAAGGGTCCAGCAACGCGCGCGGCAGGTTTTGCGAGATTTGACCCGACAAGGGCACACCCGGCGCGGTCCATTCATGGGTGGAACTGATCTTGCCCGGCGGGTGCAGCCGATAGACATAGCTGCGCTCAACCCCGACCAATTGGCCAACACGGGCCAAAACGCTGTGAATATGCGAATCAAGATCGGGGCCCTGATGCGCCAAAAGCGCATTGGTCAGATCAATGATCTGCCAGTAGAAATTTGACAACGCCTGACTTTCGGGCAGCGCCATCACGCCCCGAGCGGTCGCTCTGGCCCGGTCAAGGCGGTCGCGGATGGCCTGGGCAAGCGCCTTATGAAAAAGGACATCCTGGGCCGTAAAGGCACCAGCCCTCAGCGCCACCAGCATAAGGGGCCTCGTCCCCGCAGCTTCCACCGGCTCGATCAGACACACGCGCCCGTCCGTACCGGGCGGCAGGGTCATCAGCGGGTCGTCCTCTGCAGCCAAAGCCGTGACCATATCCCCCGGCTCGATGGGCCGCATCAGCGCACACATCTCGGTGCCCAGCACATCCTTGCAACGGCGCAGCGCGGCCCGCAGGCCGATGGCCAGATCAGACGCCCGGCCTTCGCCCAAAGCCATATCCTGCATGGCTCCCGCCAAAGCGCGGCGGTAGGTGACGGTCAGGTCTGGGTTGGAGTGTGCCAGACCTCTGGCACTCAATGTCCGTTTGGTCATAGGCTTGCTATCCTCAAAAGTCAGAGGGAAACGGGCAAAACCATCACGCTACGGCCTGTAGGATATCGCGCTCAGGAAAGGCCTTCGTTGCGCGCCATCATCGCAGCTTCTGTTCGGTTGCGAACGCCAAGCTTGCGGCAAATGGATTTGACATCCGCCTTTACGATCACTTCGCTCAGGCTAAGCTGATAGGCGATTTCCTTGTTCTGCGCCCCTTCACAGACCAACCGCAGAACCTGACGTTCGCGTGGTTTTAGGTTTGTGCTCGGCTCATCCTTGCCCATGACCTGCAAAACATAGTTGTAGGGCACAAAAATCTCGCCCTGCGCGATCATCCGCACCGCGCTTTCCAGTGATTTAAGCGGCAGCGTCTTTGGGATAAAGCCCATCGCACCTTCGGCCAGTGCCCGCTCAACCACTGTCGGGGCGGCCACGCCGGAAAACACCGCAACGCCCTTGCCGTTCGCGGCGATCATCTGCCGTAATCCGACCAGACCATCGCTTCCGGGCATGGAATAATCCAGCAAAACCACATCAAACGGTCCGGATTTGGCAATCCGGTCCAACGCCGCGTCAATGCCGGGAACCGCCTCAGCTTCAATTTCGCTGGTCTTGGTCAGCGCCAGAACCACGGTTTCTGCCAAAAGCATATGATCATCTACCACAAGCACACGCACTCGATTGTCAGACAGTTCTGTTATCATTTTCCGCCTAACGCTCTCTTTTAGTTGAACCATTTGATCCATTTTGTCGAAAGTATATCGGCGCACGGCCCGGTCTGACGCGATGCGCCGTTGCTCGAAACCGCCAAAGGCAAAAAGCCTTGCTTCACAGGTGCGTGCAGTCGATCCTCGGTAACTTCTGTTCTCATTTCGCCATCAAGTTCCGGTCATCGCGGGGTCGTTTTTTCATGTTTCATGATTAAAAGACTATCCAACCGATGATCAACCCTTGATACCATGAATCCACGAAAGAGAATCTTGGCAATCATAAGATCACCTTTTGAAACGTTTATGTATATACAGACGCGATAGAGGGATTTAAGTCAAGAACTGAATATAATTTACACAAATATAGAAATTTTCGCCCAGAATCATGGGCTTTGATGATTCGCTGAAGAGAGATATTTCTCCTACTCTCCTTCATACAACAACTTTTTTCCCCGTTTGTACCACTATTGATTGTCTCATATCTCGTTCAGGGGTGCCAAATGTCCTAATGCTGTTTTGCGCCATATCTTTGAATTGCCGATAATGACTGTGAACTGGCCGCCACCCTTTGGCGTTCAAGGCCACGCACAGGCGGGAAAACCCGTCGGCACACAGGAGAGCAGAATGCAGCGCGATCTCAAAGGATTGGATGCGGACCGGGACAATCGGCTTCGGGTCTTTAAGGCCTACGAAAATGTCGCCGCACTGGCGGATCCATTAAGTGCAGGGCCGGTCCTGGTGCTGGCCGCCGATCCCGCGCCGCTGACCTTTCAGATCGAGCATCTGAGGAAAAAGGGCCGTGACGTGGCCGTGTGCAGCGACATGGGGCAGTTTCAAAACCTTCTGGGCCTTCCCATCGAACACTGGTCCTTGCTGATCATCGAGGTCGAAGGCTTTGGCGGCGTCACGGCCGTGATCGCCAAGCTCTTGATGCTGCGCGAAGAGCATCCTGATCTGCCGATCATTCTCGCCTCGACCCGGATGGCAGCGCATGACTTCACTGCCGAGCGCCTGCAGATCTGCGATTCCTCGCTGGCCTTGCCCTGCACGGTGGGTGATCTGCACGTGGCCGTTGAAAACGCCGTCGCCAACAATCTGATCTGGCAAAAGCGTCAGGAAGAGCTGGACGGCTTTGCCAGCATCGAGCCCGATGCCGAAACCCTGGCCGTGCTGGCAGCGCAGAATGTCGCGCCCGCTGTCCTTGCCAAGGCGGTCTGAACGCCCCCTTCCGGATCACAGGTCTGAAACCGGGTGATTGACGGCTGCGGCTGGCCTGATACGGCTTGGCCATGGCTAGGTTACTTCCCTTCATTCATGTGCCCAACAGGCTGGCGCGGCGGTTGTTTCTGCTGCGCCACGGCCTGTCAGACAGCACGCGCGCGGCGGCTGTGGCCAATCTGGTGCGCCGCATCGGCTTTGTTCAAGTTGACAGCATCACCACGGTCGAACGCGCCCATCACATGATCCTGTGGTCGCGCGACCAAACATACCGGCCCGAGGCGTTGAAAGCGCCGTTAGAGCAAGACCGCCACCTGTGGGAACATTGGACCCATGACGCCGCAATCCTGCCGGTTGAGACTTATCCCTATTGGAAGCACCGCTTTGCCCACGACGCCGCACGGCTGCAGGGCAATTGGCAACGCTGGTTCCGCGAGGGGCATGAGGCGCAGTTCGACCGCATCCTGAACCACATCACCGCGCATGGCCCGGTGACCTCCGCCGATGTCAGCACCGATGAGCCGCGCGGCACCGGGGGCTGGTGGGACTGGCAGCCATCCAAAACCGCGCTGGAATGGCTCTGGCGCACCGGACAACTGGCGATCAGCCGACGCGAGAGGTTCCACAAGGTCTATGATCTGACCGAACGCGTGATCCCCGCCGCGCTGTTGCAGGCCGAAGTGACAGCCGAGGAGATGACGGACTGGGCCTGCAACAGCGCGCTGGACCATCTGGGCTTTGGCTCGGTGGCCGAAATCGCCGCCTTTTGGGACGCCATCCCGCGTGATGCGGTGCGGGCTTGGGCGCAGTCCGCCTTGGCGCGGGGCGAGACTGTTGAAATCGCAGTCGAGGGGGCAGATGGCTCGCAGCGCCCGGCCCTTGCCCGGCCAGATGTTCTGACCAAGGCCGAGGCAGCCCCACCGCCGCCCACCCGACTGCGTGTGCTGTCACCCTTTGACCCCGCCCTGCGCGACCGGGCGCGGGCGGAGTTCCTCTTCGGCTTTCACTACCGGATCGAGGTTTTCGTGCCCGAACCCAAGCGCCGCTGGGGCTATTACGTCTTTCCAGTTCTGGAAGGCGACCGGCTGGCAGGCCGGCTGGACGCCAAAGCCCACCGCGCCGAAGGCGTCCTCAGGGTCCGCGCCTTTTGGCCCGAGGCAGGGGTGCAACTGACACAGGCCCGCACGGCCAAACTCATGGCCGAGCTTGACCGATTGGCCCGGTTTTCCGGCTGCGCGCGGGTCGAACTTTCGCCCGGCTGGCAACGTGAATTCCTTGCCCCCAAACCCTAAGAGCAGGGGGTCGCAAAAGCATCAATCGCCGCCATCGCCTCTTCAGCGGTTTCCACGAACTGAAACAGCTTCAGATCCTCAGGGCTGATCACCCCCGCCTCGGCCAGATGGCCCCAGTTGATCACCGTCTCCCACCACGCGCGCCCGAACAACAAAAACGGGATCGGCTTCATCCGCTTGGTCTGGATCAGCGTCAGGCTTTCAAACATCTCATCCAGCGTGCCAAAGCCGCCGGGAAAGATGCACACCGCCGCCGCGCGCATCAGGAAATGCATCTTGCGAATGGCAAAGTAGTGAAAGTTGAACGACAGGTCGGGCGTGACATAGCGGTTCGGCGCCTGCTCATGCGGCAGCACGATGTTCAGCCCGATGGATTGCCCCCCCGCCTCGGATGCCCCACGATTGCCCGCCTCCATCACCCCCGGCCCACCACCGGTGACGATCACATTCTGCTTGCCGTAAGACTCCATGCTGCGCTCGGTCATCAGGCGCGAAAACCGCCGCGCCTCGTCGTAATACCGCGTCAGCTCGGCCAGCATTGGCGTCTTGGCGCTGTCCTTATGTTCCGGCGCAGGAATCCGCGCGCCGCCAAACAACACGATGGTGGATTCAATCCCGCGCTCATCCATCACCAACTGCGGCTTCAAAAGCTCCAACTGCAACCGCACCGGGCGCAGCTCTTCGCGGGTCATGAAATCGGCATCGGCAAAGGCCAGACGATAGGCCGGGGCACGGGTCTGTGGCGTGTCGGGAATCCGATGCGCCGCCTCGATATCCTGAGTGCTGTCGCGGAACGGATGTGTGCGCGGTTCGTCTTTCATTGTCCTGCCGTCATTTTTTGTCCGCTTGATTGCGTGAAGGGTCTTATAGCCTTATAGGCAACGCCAAAGCGTGACCAATCGAAAAAGGGTGATCCCATGTCCTACGCCGCACTTGAATCCGCCATCGAAACCGCATGGGACGTACGCGACGGCATCAGCCCTGCCACCAAAGGCGAGGCACGCGATGCGATCGAGGCGACGCTGACGGCGCTGGACAGCGGCAAGCTGCGCGTCGCAGAAAAGCGCGGCAACGATTGGCATGTGAACCAATGGGCCAAGAAGGCGGTGCTTCTGTCGTTCCGCCTGACGGATATGTATGAAATCTCAGGCTCCAACGGCGGGTCCAACTGGTGGGACAAGGTGCCCTCCAAATGGCAAGGCTGGACCGAGTCCGACTGGCGCGCCGCAGGCTTCCGCGCCGTGCCGGGCAGCATCGTCCGCCGCTCGGCCTATATCGCCAAGGGCGTGGTCCTGATGCCGTCTTTCGTGAACATCGGCGCTTTCGTCGATGAAGGCTCGATGGTGGACGGCTGGGCCACGGTCGGCTCTTGCGCCCAGATCGGCAAGAACGTCCACCTGTCGGGCGGCGTCGGCATCGGCGGCGTGCTGGAACCCATGCAGGCAGGTCCCACGATCATTGAAGACAACTGCTTTATCGGCGCGCGCTCCGAAGTGGTCGAAGGCTGCATCATCCGCGAAGGCTCGGTCCTTGGCATGGGCGTGTTCATCGGCAAATCGACCAAGATCGTCGACCGCGAAACCGGCGACGTGATGTATGGCGAAGTGCCGCCCGGATCGGTCGTAGTGGCCGGATCGATGCCATCGAAGGGCGGGATCAACCTTTACTGCGCGGTGATCGTGAAAAAGGTAGACGCGCAAACGCGCTCCAAAACCTCGATCAACGAACTCCTGCGGGACTGAGGCGGCAATGACCGAGGCCGACAAACCCCAAGGCACCCCCGCCGAAAAGCCCGCCAAGGTGAAACGCGCCCAAAGCGTCTATACGCTTCTGGTCCAGGTGGGCCGCAAGGCGGGCGATGGGCTGCCCGAAAAGGCCACGGGCGGCGGGCTGATGATCTATGCCAGCGGCGTGGATGAGGCCGAGGCCGTGCGCGAAACCGTCGCCATTCTGAAAGAGGCAGATCTCGCCGTGCTCGAGGTCGAGGGCCTTGGCACCATCGAAGAACGCGAAGCGGCGGGCGACGAGATTGACACCGAAGAGCGCAAACTGATGGGCCGCGCCTTGGCCGAAAACTCGGTGATCGTGGCACAGATGACGCCGTTTTTCGACTAAGGCGGATTGCATTCAAGACAGCCAAGCCGCTGGGAATCTGGCGTAGCGTTTGATCGGCTGAACCCGATCAAACGCTATATGCTTTAAACCTCCCCTTCGCCTTGGGCGCTCGCCGGGGAATTTTGTCGGGGGATCTTGGCGCGCCCCCGAGGAGAGGGCAGAACGAAAAAGGCCCCGAGGTTTCCCTCGGGGCCTTTTCCTGTGTCGCAAGCCTTACAGCTTGCCAGCCTGCTGCTGCACCATCATGAAGGTGTCATAGTTGTATTCGGCAATCTGGGCCCAAAGATAAGCATCACGCTT
>JBILYK010000143.1:0-3109 GCA_044377735.1 Paracoccaceae bacterium
GTCCTTCGGTTCTTCATCATCTTCAACTCCATTTGGGGTAAAGATGAGCCGCAAATCCTCCGCTATGCAATCACGCCAAACCGTTCCATGGGCGCTGACGTCAGACACGGTTATCCCCTGATGCTCAAGGCCAGCTGGGGCGGCGGCGGGCGCGGGATGCGGCCCGTCTACAGTGAAAAGGAACTGGCCGAGAAGGTCATGGAAGGCCGGCGCGAGGCCGAGGCCGCCTTTGGCAATGGCGAGGGCTATCTGGAAAAGATGATCCTAAAGGCGCGGCACGTCGAGGTGCAGATCCTTGGCGACAAGCACGGAGAGATCTACCACCTGTCGGAACGCGACTGTTCCGTCCAGCGTCGCAACCAGAAGGTCGTGGAACGCGCCCCTGCCCCCTATCTGACGCAAGCCCAGCGCGAGGAGTTGTGCGAACTCGGTCGCCGCATCTGCGCGCATGTGAATTACGAATGTGCGGGCACCGTCGAATTCCTGATGGATATGGCCGATGACAAATTCTACTTCATCGAAGTGAACCCGCGCGTGCAGGTCGAACATACCGTGACCGAGGCAGTGACCGGCATCGACATCGTGCAGGCCCAGATCAAGATCGCCGAGGGCAAGACACTGGCCGAGGCCACGGGCATGGGGTCGCAATCCGATATCCGCCTGAACGGTCACGCGCTGCAAACCCGCATCACGACCGAGGACCCGCAGAACAACTTCATCCCCGACTATGGCCGCATCACCGCCTATCGCGGAGCTACGGGCATGGGCATCCGTCTGGACGGCGGCACCGCCTATTCGGGGGCGGTGATCACACGCTTCTATGACAGCCTGCTGGAAAAGGTCACCGCTTGGGCGCAAACGCCCGAGGCGGCGATTGCCCGAATGGACCGCGCCCTGCGTGAATTCCGTATCCGCGGCGTCAGCACCAACATCGCCTTTGTCGAAAACCTGCTGAAACACCCGACGTTTCTGAACAACGAATACCACACCAAATTCATCGACGAGACGCCGGAACTGTTCCAGTTCCACAAGCGGCGCGACCGGGCGACCAAGATCCTCACCTATATCGCGGATATCACCGTCAACGGTCATCCCGAAACCGCAGGCCGCCCGAAGCCCCCCGCCGAGGCGCGCCAGCCGCGCCCGCCGAAATCCGAACCGGGCGGGCTGCGCGAGGGCACCAAGACCCTGCTGGAACGCGACGGACCCAAGGCCGTGGCCGACTGGATGCTGGCGCAGCAACGCCTTCTCTTGACCGACACCACGATGCGCGACGGGCACCAATCCTTGCTGGCCACCCGCATGCGCTCGATCGACATGATCCGCGTCGCGCCCACCTATGCGGCCAATCTGCCGGAGCTGTTCAGCGTGGAATGCTGGGGTGGCGCGACCTTCGATGTGGCCTACCGCTTCCTGCAGGAATGTCCGTGGCAACGCCTGAGCGATCTGCGCCGCGCCATGCCGAACCTGCTGACCCAGATGCTGCTGCGCGCCTCGAACGGCGTGGGCTATACCAATTACCCCGACAATGTGGTGCGTGAATTCGTGCGCCAGGCGGCGGAAACCGGCGTGGATATCTTCCGCGTCTTCGACAGCCTGAACTGGACGGAAAACATGCGCGTCGCCATGGATGCCGTGCTGGAGAATGAGCGGATCTGCGAAGGCACGATCTGCTATACCGGCGATATCCTTGACCCCGACCGCGCCAAATATGACCTGAAATACTATGTCGCCATGGCCAAAGAGCTTGAAGCGGCGGGCGCCCATGTCCTTGGCCTCAAGGACATGGCGGGGCTGTTGAAGCCTGCCGCCGCCCGCGTTCTGGTCAAGGCGCTCAAGGACGAATTGACGATCCCCGTGCATTTCCACACCCATGACACCAGCGGGATCGCAGGGGCCTCGATCCTTGCCGCCGCCGATGCGGGCGTCGATGCGGTGGATGCGGCGATGGATGCGTTTTCGGGCGGCACCTCGCAGGCCTGCCTTGGCTCCATCGTCGAAGCACTGCGCCACACACCGCGCGACACCGGGCTGAACATGGACCGCGTGCGCGAAATCTCGGATTACTGGGAACAGGTCCGCGCGCAATATGTAGCCTTCGAAGCCGGGCTGCAGGCCCCCGCATCCGAGGTTTACCTGCACGAAATGCCCGGCGGGCAGTTCACCAACCTCAAGGCGCAGGCGCGCAGTCTGGGGCTTGAAGACAAATGGCCCGAGGTCGCCCGCACCTATGCGGATGTGAACCGGATGTTCGGCGATATCGTCAAGGTCACGCCCTCGTCCAAGGTCGTGGGCGACATGGCCCTGATGATGGTCAGCCAGGGCCTGACCCGCGCGCAGGTGGAAGACCCCGCCACCGATGTGGCCTTCCCCGATTCCGTGATCGACATGATGCGCGGCAATCTGGGCCAGCCGCCGGGCGGTTTCCCCCCCGCAATGGTCGCCAAGGTCCTCAAGGGTGACAAACCCAATACCGAACGCCCCGGCGCGCATCTGCCCCCGGTCGATCTGGACGCCACCCACGCCGATCTCGAAAAGCAGCTTGAGGGCAAGAAGATCGACCGCGAGGATCTGAACGGCTACCTGATGTATCCCAAGGTTTTCCTCGATTACATGGGCCGCCACCGGATCTATGGCCCCGTCCGTACCCTGCCCACCCGCACCTATCTTTACGGGATGGAACCGAGCGAGGAGATCACCGCCGAGATCGACCCCGGCAAGACGCTGGAAATCCGCCTGCAAGCCGTGGGCGAGACGACGGATGACGGCGAGGTGAAGGTGTTCTTCGAGTTGAACGGTCAGCCCCGCGTGATCCGCGTGCCCAACCGTCTGGTCAAATCCCAGACCGCCCAGCGCCCCAAGGCCGAATCCGGCAACCCTGCCCATATCGGCGCGCCGATGCCCGGCGTCGTGGCCAGCGTCGCGGCGACAGCGGGCGCCAAGGTCAAGGCAGGCGATCTGCTGCTGACGATCGAGGCGATGAAGATGGGTAAGCGTTTCTTGGCCCCCACCTTCCCGATTTTCGCCTGACCTGCGATGCCACGCCTGATGGAGATTGGTTGGGAGTTTCGCGATGGCGACTACGGTGGAGTTTCTCAGGGACTACGGG
>JBILYK010000021.1:0-42910 GCA_044377735.1 Paracoccaceae bacterium
GGAATTCGTCCCACTTCTGGATCAGCAGGTCATACTCATCCGGCCACTGGTGCCAGTAAGCGACGTTTGCCGCACGGGTCGCGAGCGAGCCACCGTCGCGCAGATCGCCTTCCTTGATGCCGCGATCTTCCGCGCCAACCCACGGTGCGCCTTCGTACCAGAAGGCGTACTTCTCAGGGGCCATAGCCGCCTTGACCTTGTCGTTGGGCGAATAGTAGCCCTGTTCAGACACGGCAACTGCCGGGCCGCCCGACAGCCAATAATCGGCATAGGCAGTGACAGCATCAAGGTTCGGAGAGGATTTCAGCCCCGAAACACCAATCGCCCAGCCGCGATAGCCATTTTTCATGGTTGCGTAAGAGCACTGAACGCCCTGCGCCTTGACGGCCATAACGGCCGGCTGCCACGCATCTGCCAAGATCATCTCGCCCGAAGCCAGAAGGTTGACCAATTCGCCAAAGTCACCCCAAAGGGCGCGGAACTGGCCTTCCTTCTTTTTGCCGATCAGGAACTTCGAAGCTTCTTCAATGGCCGCTGCATCCGGGTTGCCGGGGTTCGGCACTTCCAGAAGACCCATTTCGTTCATGGCCATGATGGCCTGACCGAAAGCGATCAGCGGGTCAACGTTCAGGCCGGTCTTGCCCTTGAACTTCGGGTCGAACAGGCAGGACCAGTTCGAGGCTTCTTCGGCATCGACGAGGTCGGGACGGTACCCGATCGAGTCAAAGTTGTAGACGGTCGGAACCATGTTCAACGCAGTTTGCGCCTCATCAGCCCAGATTTGACCAACGATCTGCGCGCGGGCTTCCCACTTGTCAGACGGCTTGAGGAAGCTTTCGCCCACGCCAGTCCAGTTGGTAAGGTTTGCCGTCGGGATCGGCGAGACAAGGCCGGTCTGCACGATCGACGGCAGACGCTCACCGATGGTTTCCCAGCAGTCATAGGCCGTGGACCCAGACAAGAGTTCGGTCTGGGTGTTCGGGAAGATGTCGGCCTTACCCGACACTGCCTTGACGCCCGAGGCCGCCTGGAACTCGTTCAGGATACGCTCCTGGACGGTAACAGACAGACCGACAGTGCGCAGCTCTTGGCTTGCGAGATCCGCCGCGAATGCCTGCTGTGCGCCCAGCATCGGCATGCCCGCCGCAGCCAAAGCCATGGTTCCGGCGGTGCCTTTCAAGAACTTCCGTCTGGAAAGAGACATTTCGTTCATTCTTCTACCTCCTGTTGTCGTTGTGTAGTGCAGTCGTCTTATCGTGCCGCCGGGTCAGTAGCGCCCGACAAGCAGTCCTCCGTCCACGACCACGACCTGACCAGTCATGTATCGGGCGCCGTTGGATGCCAAAAAATGGATCACGTCGGCGATGTCTTCCGGCTCGCCGATGCGTCCCATAGGAATGTATTCGCCGCACTTGTCGGCATCAGGGCCGACCGAGTGTTCTTTGGACAAAAGCTGGGCCGTGCGGATGTAGCCCGGCGCCACACCATTGACGCGGATGCCGTCGCGCGCCAGTTCCACTGCAAGACCGCGGACCAGTCCTACAACCCCGGCCTTTGCAGCGGAATAATGCACATGCTCGTCCCAGCCGTAGGCAATCCCCATGATCGACGACAGGGCAATGACCGAGCCTGACTTGCGCGCCTTCATTCCCGGCAGGGCGGGCCGCACGATGCGGTAGATGCCCTTGAGGTCGATATCAAAGGTGTGGTCCCACTTTTCATCGGTCAACTGCGGCAAGGGAACCCGGTGAGCGATCCCGGCGTTGGCGACAATGGTATCAATCTTGCCGTGGCGGGCCTCAACCGAAGCGACCACTGCATCGGCCCCTTCGGTGGACCGAACGTCCAGAAACATGAATTCCGCACTGCCACCGGCGGCGGTGATCTCGGCCACCACGGCGCGGCCTGCGTCTTCCAGCACATCGGTCACGACAACGTGGTTGCCCGCCTTGGCAAAGACCAGCGCGGTGGCACGGCCAATGCCAATTCCCGCGCCGGTGATCAGGGTGATATCGGTCATAGCATCACATCTCCGGAATTCGGGCCAAGCGTCTGGCCCACGAACAACGCAGCAGCAGGCGAACACAGAAAGGCGACGGTAGCCGCCACCTCCTCAGGTTCGCCAAAACGACCCAGCGGCAGCTCAGCGGCTTTGGCGCGTTGCCAGTCTGCCGAAAGGCTGCGCACAAGCGGGGTGTTGATCGGACCCGGAGCCACGGCGTTAACGCGCACACCTTGGGCCGAAACTTCACGCGCCAGCGCCTTGGTCAGGCCGATAATCCCGGCCTTGGCGGCCGAATAATGCACCAATTCGATCCCGCCGATCTGGCCAAGCTGAGAAGCGATGTTGACAATCACCCCATGGCCGCGTGCCAGCATGCCTTTCAGCACGGCTTGGGTGCACAAAAAGGTGCCGCGCAGATGCACGGCGATCATGCGGTCAAACTCTTCGACCTTTAGTTCGGTGAATCGGCCCTGATGCACATGGCCTGCATTGTTGATAAGATGCGTCACCGGTCCAAAGCTGGCTTCAGCCTTGGCCACCATGGCCGCGACATCCGCCTCGTTTGAGACATCACCCCCACAGGCCAACCCGCCGATTTCGGCAGCCACAGCCTCAGCCGCTTCGGTGCGAAAGTCATTGACCAGCACCTTATAGCCTTCGGCCGCAAGCTGCACGGCGATCGCACGGCCAATGCCCGACCCTGCCCCGGTGACAATCGCAACGGTCATACGATGTCCTCCTGCATCGCCATCTTGCGCGCACGGCGGACCGACAGGCCCATCAAGATGCCGTAGACCGACAAGAGCGCAAAGGAGAAGAGCGTGGTCAGAACCCCGAAAGCAAAGATATTCGGGTGAATTTCGACCGAAAAGGTGCCGTAAATCGCCAAGGGCAATGTCTGATCCCGGCCCGAGGCAAAGAGCGTGCGGGGAAACTCATCAAGGCTAAGGGTGAAGGCGAACAGCATCGCCGACAACACGCCCGGGAAGATGAGGGGAAAGGTCACACGGCGGAACGTTGTCCAAGGGCTCACACCCAAAGACCAAGACGCTTCCTCGACCGAGGCGTCAAAGCGGTTCAGGATTGCCAGCATGACCAAGAAGGCGAAGGGGAAGGTATAGACCACATGGGTCGCAAAGGCTGTGGTGTACCAGTGCCGCTCGATCCCGATGATGTTGTTGGCCAAAAGCGAGGTGCCCAGACCCGTCAGCACGCCCGGCACCATCATGCCCAGCACGATCAGGTAAAAGACGATACTCGCACCCTTGAACCGTTTGCGAAACGCTTGCGCAGCCATCACGCCGAGAACGGTCGATGTCACCATGGTCATAAAGGCCAGCACCAGCGAGCGGAACAACGCCTCACCAAAGGGCAAGGGCGCAATGCGCGACGGTGGGGTCAGGCCGAAGATGTGCTTGTACCAGTAGGTTGACCATTCGATGATCGGGAACTGCGGCCCGCCCTCTGGCCCTTGCTGAAACGAGATGATCGTCAGCACAACAAACGGGCCATAGAGGAACAGCAAGAACGCCCCGACATAGACGCCAAGGATGGGCTTGAGAATACGCGATTCCATGGCTCAGAGCTCCCGCTTCAGATCGACGATGCGCAGGAAGCCTGCAATCACCACGCCCATCACAACCGTCAGGATCACCCCCACGACCGAGGCCATGGCCCATTTCAACGACCCAACCTGCGTGACAATGATGTTGCCCAGTAGGTTCACCTTGCGGCCCGACAGCGCGCCAGAGGTCGCGAACTCGCCCAAGACCATGACCGACACGAAGATGGCACCCACCACCACACCGGGCAGTGACAAGGGGAAGATGATCTTCCAGAAGATGCGGCCAAAGCCCGCGCCCAGATCACGCGCGGCTTCGATGATGTTGCGGTCGATCCGTGCCAGCATGAAGGCGATCGGGCCGACCATGAACACGCAATAGATCTGCGTCATACCGATGAGCACCGACAGTTCGGTGAACAGCAGCACCTCGATCGGTTGCTGGATAATCCCGGCTTTCAGCAGGATGATGTTGATCGCGCCTTCCTTGCCCAGCATCGGCCGCCAGGCCAGAACGCGGATCAGGAATGAGGTCCAAAACGGGATGACGCAAATGACCAGCAAAATGGTGGACAGCGTTTTGCTTTTCACCAACAGGCCCACAAACAGCGCCGTCGGATAACCGACAATGAAGGTCATTGCCAAAACGATCAGCCAGATCCGCATCGTCGTCCACAAGGACCCGATGTAGGTATCTGAGGAAAAGAACTGCTTCCAGCTGTCCAGCGTCGGATCGGGCGAGATGTTGAAGGTGGTCTGCGTCCAAAACGAGACATAAACGATCATAAGAATCGGCGTGATCAGAAACAGCACCATCCAGATGATGCCAGGCAGCAACAGCCAACGTGTTGTGTTGTCCTTGCGCGGAACAGATACGGTTGTGTCCGACATCAGCGCGCCTCCCGGCCAAAGACAATGGCCTGCTCTGGGTTCCAGGTCAGCAGGTAGTCCCGCTTCGGCTCGTATGTGTCGGGCGCGCCAAGGCTAAGGTGATGCTCCATCTCGATCACCTTGCCATCCTCGGCCTCAAAGAAGTTCATGATCGACGATCCGAGGTATTCCGAGGCGACAAACGTCGCCTTCAGCGCGGGGCCGTCGGCTTTCGAAGATGTCGGACGAACGCGCATGCGGTCATAGCGAACGGCATAGACATCACGGTCAGACTTGCGGGCAGACGGGGCAGCAACGGTGCCAAACTGGCCCGAGAACTCTCCTGAACTCAGCTTGCCATCAAACAGATTGAAGCGGTTCAGGAAGTGCGCAACATCCGGGGACGCAGGGGTGTCATAAACCTGATCTGGAGTGCCCGATTGGATAATGCAGCCACGATCCAGAACAACCACACGGTCACCCATAGCCAAGGCTTCGGTCTCGCTGCCGGTAACGTGCAAGAACGTCACGCCCAGTCGCTCACGAATGGCGCGCAGTTCATTGCGCATCCGGCCCCGCAGGTTTGCGTCGAGAGCGCCCAACGGCTCATCGAGCAAGACAAGCTTGGGCTGCATCGCCAATGTGCGAGCCAAGGCCACACGTTGCCGCTGACCGCCCGAGATCTGGTCAACACCGCGATCTTCCAGGCCGCCAAGCCCAACCATCTCGATCATCTCGCGCGACCGACGATCTACTTCGGCGGCTGACAACGGTGACTTGCCGTAAGTCAGGCCAAATCCGACATTCTTGATAACGCTAAGATGCGGAAACAGCGCGAAATTCTGAAAGACAAATCCAACACCGCGCTCATGCGCGGGCAGATGGGTGATATCGCGCCCTTCAAAGAACACACGACCGAAATCTGGCGGCTCAAAGCCCGCAATCACACGCAAGAGCGTGGTTTTTCCCGACCCAGACGGCCCGAGGAACGAGACATACTCGTTCACCCCCACATCAAGCGAGACATTGTCCAGAGCCACAAGATCGCCGTAGCGCCGTGTCACACCTTCGAGTCGAAAAACTGCCGTTTCCACCACCACCTCATTCGAGCCCGGGCTGGCAGCGCCTTGGCGCCGCAAACCCAACGGTTACAGCAGGCACACATCGGACGGGAGGGCCCGACCCAAGCGCACCACGCCCGACACCTTAAAACTGTACTTCGTATAACATGACGATTTATCCATCATGTCAACACGTCATTAAATTTCTAATTTTGCTTGCATATTAGGCGTTCATGTCGCCGAAGCGCCCAAATTTGACATCACAGTACAACAGTGAAGTTCAAAACTTTGCGCCGTGTATACAGTGTTCATTTTATTGCGGTAACAGATAAGGCGCGAATGCCCCCGTCTCGCTGATGACCGCCACAATCTTCATGCGCGCCAGGTTGCGCTGAGCGGTGATCTGAACTTGATCCCTTAGATATTCTGATGCGGAATCAATGGGATGCCTCGCAATCAACTCAAATAGCGTTCGGTACTGGTCGCTTGTCGCTTCATCATTCGGCAGCCCCAGAGAGGTCAGCGCACGATTTACGGATGACAGCAGCAATCTATTGCTGCGGATCATCTCGACCAGAGTCATGTTCGGTGCCTGCGCGATGCAGAATTCTACCAAAGCGTCGCTCAGCGATTCTGGGGGTACCATAACACCAGAGTCGATCTTTTCCAAAAGATACTCGACTTCGGCATAACGGATATACGGCGCGGACATGCGCAGGGCGGCAGGCTCAATGATGCTGCGCAGCTCAAACTTCTCGCGCAAGGTGCGCGCCGTCAGCGGGCCAGCAATCCAGTGCGATGAGGCATTCTTGCGAATCAATCCCCGCTCTTGCAATCGGGCAAGAACGTCGCGTGCAACGGTACGGCTGACCCCAAGATATTCAGACAGCTCTGTTTCAACGATCCGAAACTCGCCAAAGATCTGGCAGGATGCGACCTGTTCTTCGACCTCTTCATAGACATGACGCCACATACCCCGGGTCTGCAGCGCATCATCCACCTTGTTGGGAACATCCAGCGTGAACTCGCGGATATCGCGACGCAAAGGTACAATGCCCTTGCCCTCTTGCCCCACAAGATAGCCGCGCCCCTCAAAGCGGTGGACAAGACCTTCAGACATCAAAAGGCGCAGTGCAGATTGCACAGGAACCCGGCTAGTTTGCATCACCGCAGCAATCGGACCTTCAAGCAGAACCAGTCCTGCGGGCAGCGTCCCGCGCTGGATATTGGCGCGCAAGACGCGCGTGATCAGCTCATAGCGTGGCTCTTGGGCAAAAGGGTTGCTTGACCGGATCATGCGGCATCGCCCTCGGATGACATGTCGTCCTGAATACGGCGGATGAAACGATCCCATGCACGGGCAGCATAATTGTATTCATCCATGACCGTGTTCCATATGGCGATCCGGCCTGCCCTTTCACGATGCGTGCCGCCCGCGCGGCGCGCGCCCGCCCGCACCACCCACTCCCCGCCTGGACCATAAAGATCCTGCGCAGCGGGAGCGCCATCATACCAATAAGCCCATTCCTGAGGGGAGAGGTGGGCTCGGCTGCGCTCGGGCGTCGAGATGTAATAGCCTTGGCGCGCCATGACCGCCCCGGCATAGCCACTCAGCCACCAGTTCAGATACTCATATGCCATATCCAGCTCCGCACCACCCAAGTGCCGTGAGAGGCTGGCACCGCCATGCCACGCTCGGTAGCCCTCGGCTGGGGCGGCTTCGACAAAGTTGCCGGGGTGCGGGCCGATCTGGCCATAAACCGGCGACCACATGCTTTGGGCGGCCACGCTTTTGTCGCGTAAAAGCTGGGCCGCTTGATCGCCATCACGCCAGGCGCCGCAGAAATATCCCTGACGGCGGCGATCTTCCAAAAGGTTCATCAGCGCGTTGATTTCCTCGACGGTCATGTTGCCGATGTCGGTGAACTGCAACTCTCCACCGGCCTCGGCCGCCAATGCCGCGTCGAAAAAGCCGATGGCCGGCTCGTCAACCAGCGCAATTCGGCCTTTGGCGCGCTTGTCCAATAGCCAGGACCAGCTGGGCCTTATGCCCTCGGCCATGCCGAACACGCGAGTGTCATAGCCAAAGCTGTCCATGTTGTAGACCGTGGGAAGCATGCTGATGTGCCGCGAGGGTTTCGGCCCCAAGAAGCCGCCGGGCTGCACATAAAGTTTGCGCACCGGGGCATCCCCATGGCCGCGCCACGCATATTTGCTAATTCCGCCCTCTTTCGCCAGATCGCTGATATTGTCCCATTCATAGATCCGGTTGATGTCGATCGGTTGCAGCGCGCCCCAGAACCAAACGATGTCTAGGTTGTGAAAGCATTGCTCATAAACATCATAGCCCTCGGGCTCCATCGCGGCACGGCGCTGGCAGTTGGGGAAATCCAAAAGTTCGTAATCGACCCCAAAGCCTAACTCGGCCTCGGCCTGCTCACGCACTTGGCTCAGCAACGTGATCGAGGTACCGCGCACCCGTAACCTGCGCTGATGCAGCCGTGGCGGCGAGGCCAATGACGCCGTTTCAACACCCATGCCCTGCTCCTGTCGTAGCGCGAACAAGGCCGCTGAGGCCGTCTTGTTCTGCCGGTCAGTAGAACACACAAAGACCTGATCGGCGCAACCATGTGAATGGTAGCTTCGCGGTGCCGGGGGTCAAATCTGGGCTGTCGCAGTCGCCGCCATCGTGACCGGCCCCCCCTCGCGCCGCACGCGCAAGACAAGACCGCCGCCCGGTGCGCGGTGCGCTTCAACTAAAATCGGCTGGCCCACAGTCAAAGGCGAAAGGCCACGGTACGCAAACCGGCCAGGGCAGCCGCCCAGAACCTGCGCCGCAAGGTTCAGCATCCACATCGCCTGCATCGGACCATGGACCACTAAATCGGCATAGCCCTCAACCCCGGCGGCGTAGGTCCGGTCATAATGGATCCGATGGCCATTGAAAGTCAGCGCCGAGAAGCGAAACAGCAAGACCGGATCGGGCAACAAGGACATGCTGGCCAGAGGTGGGCCAAGATCAGGCGCCTTGGGATAGCATGGTGCCGCAGCGCCCGGCACGGGATCCTCGCGATAGACCAGATCCTGGCGTTCCGACACGATAAGCCGCCCATCTACCGAATAGTCATGGCGCACAGCGACAAAGCCCAGCGGGCCGGTCGAGCCGGTCTTGAAGGTGATCGCCTCCACCGCGCTTGCCCGCTCTACCAAATCACCTTCCCGAAATTCGCCGTGGCTGACCACCTCCCCCCCCGCCCACATGCGGCGCGGTAAGGGCAAACGCGGCAAGACTAAGCCCAGCTTCGGGTGGCCGTCGCGCCCCAGATCATCAGGCGGCAAGGCATCGGGGGACAGCGTCCAAAAGGTGCCAAGCGGCACCTCGGACGGGGCAAGATGCGGGGCCAACGTCACACGGATCTGCTCAACCAGCCGAGGCGATATCTGATCGTGCCGAACAATCCGACGCCCGATCCAGTCGCTGTACTCGTCATCGTCCTGGGGTGTCATGGCGATGTGGTTCCCTTAGCTGATCAGTGAAGTTTCCTGCGAGTGAAGCTAGGTCACGACGTTAGCGGCCCCTTGCACAGGCCACAATCAACCGAGCCGGAATATCAGTGCTGCCGATCCGGCATATGATGTGGGCATAACTGTTTGCATCCCTTGTGGCTGTTGGCCAAGCTGCTTGCAGGTTAGGGTCAAGATTAGATTGCTTACAGGGCTCATATGGCACAGAACCCAGACACTTATCCCGAAATCCGTGACGCCGTCGCGCGGCTCTGCGCCCGGTTTCCGGGCGACTATTGGCGGGCGCGGGATCGCGATATGTCGTACCCGTCCGAGTTTGTCTCGGCCCTGACCGAGGCTGGCTGGCTGGCCATGCTGATCCCCGAAGAATATGGCGGCGCAGGTCTGCCTTTATCGGCCGCAGCGGCGGTTCTGGAGGAGATTCAGCGCGCAGGTTGCAATGGTGGCGCATGCCACGCGCAGATGTACACGATGGGCACGCTTTTGCGCCACGGGTCGGCGGACCAAAAGGCCCGCTACCTGCCAAAGATCGCCAGTGGCGCGTTGCGTCTGCAAGCCTTTGGCGTCACAGAACCGACCAGTGGCACGGATACCGGTGCCCTACGCACCACAGCCCGGCGCGAGGGGGATGATTTCATTGTTAATGGTCAGAAAATCTGGACCAGCCGCGCCGAGCATTCCGATTTGATGCTGCTTTTGGCCCGCACCACGCCCTTGGTCGAGGGCATGAAGAAGACAGACGGTCTGTCGGTCCTGCTAATCGACATGGCGGCGGCGCGCGGCAATGGCCTGACGATCCGCCCCATCCGCACCATGATGAACCATGCCACCACCGAAGTGTTCTTCGACAACCTTCGGGTGCCTGCCGAAAACCTGATCGGCGAAGAAGGCAAGGGGTTTCGCTATATCCTGACCGGCATGAATGCCGAGCGCATCCTGATTGCCGCCGAATGTGTGGGCGATGCCAAGTGGTTCATCGACCGCGCAACGGCCTATGCCAGTGAGAGGGTGGTGTTTGGCCGCCCGATCGGCCAAAATCAGGGCATACAGTTCCCCATCGCCAAGGCCTATGCCAACATGCGCGCCGCCGAGTTGATGGTGCGCGAGGCGCTTCAGCTTTACGACAGCGGCACCAATCCGGGGCCCGAGGCGAACATGGCCAAGATGCTGGCGGCGGATGCCAGCTTTGAGGCGGCGAATGTCTGTATCCAGACCCATGGCGGCTTCGGCTTTGCCGAAGAATACGACATCGAACGCAAGTTCAGGGAAACGCGGCTTTATCAGGTCGCGCCGATCTCGACCAACCTGATCCTGTCCTATCTGGCCGAGCATGTGCTGGGCCTGCCTCGGTCCTACTAACATGGCCGGGGCGCTGGAGGGGCTGCTGGTGGTGTCGCTGGAACAGGCGGTGGCCGCCCCCTTTTGCACGCAAAGGCTGGCTGATGCCGGGGCCCGGGTCATCAAGATTGAACGCGAAGGCGGTGAGACGGCGCGGCATTACGATGCCGCCGTGCACGGCGCATCGGCCTATTTCGTCTGGCTGAACCGCGGCAAAGAAAGCGCGGTTCTGGATCTGAAATCACCGCAGGATATGGCGCTGTTTTTGTCCATATTGGGTCGCGCTGATGTCTTGGTGCAAAATCTGATCCCCGGCGCGTTGGCGCGGATGGGGCTGGACAGCACCACACTAACGGCGCGTTTTCCCCGGCTGATTGTGGCCAACATTGGCGGTTATGGGCAGGACACCCCTTATGCCGGCAACCGCGCCTATGACATGCTGGTGCAGGCTGAAAGTGGCCTTGCGGGGGTCACAGGCACACCTGACGACCCCTGCAAGATCGGGGTATCCGCCGCCGACATTGCCACCGGCATGACGACCTATTCCGCCGTGCTTGAGGCTTTGATCGCGCGCGGCATCACGGGGCGCGGGCGTCATATCGACATCGCCATGTTCGATGTCATGGCCGACTGGATGGCGGTTCCGCTTTTGCATCTGGAACAAGCCGGGCGCGAGACCCATCGCCATGGGTTGAACCATGCCGTGATCTGCCCTTACGGTCCGATGATATGCGCCGATGGCACAGTGGTGGTCGCGGTGCAAAACAATGCCGAATGGCAACGGTTTTGCGCGACTGTCTTGCTAAAGCCAGAAATGGCCCAAGACACCCGCTTTGCCACCAACTCCGAGCGTGTCGCAAACAGGGTCGCCTTGGAACATGCGATTGCGCCAATCGTTGCGCGGATCAGCGTCGAACAGATGATCGCCCGGCTTGAGGCTGGGAAGATCGCATGGGGGCGGCTTTCGACCATGCAAGACCTGTCGAACCATCTCGCCCTTCGCCGGGTGTCGGTGGCGCTGCCGGATGGCACAAGCGTCTCTCTGCCACGCCCCCCGGCCCGTGATGCAAGCTTTGCCAGCGGCGCGGTGCCCGATCTTGGCACCGCGACCGACCGACTTAGGGCCGAATTTACCGGCTGAGCCTTATGGCAGCGGCCATTTCGGATCGGTCAGACCCATGGGATAGGCATAGCCAAGGTCCAAGGGCGGCTGGACGACATATTTGCGGTCAAACGCCAGCCACGGATAATCCGCGCCACTGCGCACCAGATACGCCCAATCCGGATGGGCAAAGATCGGTCGGCCAACGGCCACCATATCCGCAGCCCCACTGGTCAGCGCAGCTTCGGCGCCCGGACCATCGGCAATCCCGCCATTGGTAATGACGGGCAGACCTGAGGCACGGCGCAAGACGGTGGCCATCGGGGTTTTGTCGTTCGGGTCGCGGTTGTCGAGATAGTTGAAGCTGGACCAATGCAGTGCATCGAAAGCGGAGCCCTTCAGCGCCTTGCCCACGGCTTCGGCATAGGTAACGCCACCCGGCCAAGCCCCCACAAAATCATCCACCCCGTCTTGCGACAGGCGCAGCGTGATCAGCTTGTTCGGGCCGATCGCCGCGCGGATCTTGTCACCGACAAGCCGGGCAAAGCGGACATTGTTCTCAGGTGAGCCACCAAACTCATCGGTGCGCAGGTTGATTTTCGGCGTGATGAACTGCCAAAGCAGATAGCCATTCGCCCCGTGCACTTCGACCCCATCAGCCCCGGCATCAACCGCCCGCTTGGCCCCTGCGGCAAAGCCATCAGCCACCGCGTGCAACTCCTCGACCGTCAGCGCACGGGCGGGCGGGAAGGTGACCTTGGGCCAATCGCCCGAAATGTTGCGGATCTGCTTTTCGTCGTCGCCGTCGGTGTAAAGCACCCAACCGCCGCTTTGCGTGGCCGAGGCGCTGACCGGCGGCTGGCCATTCAGTGTGCGTGGATCGCAGACCCGCCCGCCGTGCATCAGTTGCACAATGATCTTGGCCCCATGGGCATGCACCGCATCGCAAACCTTGGCCCAACCAGCCTGATGACGGTCATTGGTGATGCCGGGCTGCGACAGGTAGGCGCGCGATTGGAACGCGTCTTGCTCATAGGTGCCTTCAGTAATGATCAACCCAAGCCCCCCTCGCGCCCGCCGCGCATAATAGGCCACCATTTCATCGGTTGGTGTGCCGTCGGGTTCGGCCATCTGGCGCGTCAGCGGTGCCATCGCAATGCGGTTGCGAAGAGTCAGCGGGCCCAGCGTAATGGGGCTGAACAGGGTCGGGAAAGCCTCGGTCATGGAGTGTCTCCGGTTAAGGTGGTCGCCTAGATCCGTCCGACCCAAAGGCCAGATTTGACAAGGCGGTTGATATGGCTGCGGATCAGACGGACAACGGCCTTTGTGACAGGGGCCGTGGCGCGGTGTGGGGCATGGGCCAAGATCAGCTCGCGGCTGATGATGGGATCTGTGATCTTCTGGGCCATCACGCGGCCTGCGGTGAGATCGGCCTGCACCGCCGTCAACGGCAAGATGGTGCGAATGGTGCCTGCGGCGACCAGATCGCAGATCGTGGGCAAGGTATCGAGTTCCATCGCAATGTTCAGCCCAACTTGGCCTCGCGCGCACGCCTCGTCGACCAGCATGCGCAAGCCGTGCGGTCGGCTGGGCAGCGCCAGCTCAACCCCGGCAATCTCGGCCAGAGCAATGCCGTCCAGCGCCCCAAGCAGGGGCAGCGTGGGCGCTGAAATCAGATACATATCCTCAAACAGCAGATGCTCGCTGTCCAAAAGCGTGCTCGAGCGGGTTTTGTACAGCACGGCAAGATCCACCTTGCCGTTGGCCAGCCAATCCGCCACGTGGCCGCTGAAAGCCTCAAGCACCCGCATGCGGATGCCAGGATGATCGGCACGCACCTGCGATAACAAAGGCGCAAGCAGGATCAACCCGACCGAAGGTGGCACGCCCAAGGTAACTGTGCCCTCAAGCACCCCTGAAGTTCGGGTCACTTCCTGCCGCAGGCTTTCCATATCGGCCAAGATGCCGCGTGCCCGCGCCAAAAAGGTTTCACCCACTTCGGTCAGCAAAACGCCGCGGCCATTTCGGTAGAACAGTTGCACCCCAAGATCTGCCTCAAGATCGCGCACACGGCGGCTCAGCGCCGATTGCGCGATGTTGTTTTGCAGGGCCGATTTCGTGAAGCTGCCGGTTTCGGCAATGCTGACGAAATAGCGCAGGTCCACAAGTTCCACGTCTGCCCTTCCCTTCAGGCGAAAGCCTGTGCCGTCAGGCATGCTGGCCCGCAGCCTCCTTGGCCCGTACACTGACCCGCAGCGCCTCGGTTGCGGGCATGTCCAGCCCCCAGTCGTAACCATTGCTGACCGGCTTGAACACCACGGCGTAGACCTCGCGGGCATGTTCAACGGTGATATAGCCATCGAGCAGGTCATCCAGCACTTTGGCCGGGTCACGGTTCAAGGGGTTGCCATACCCGCCGCCGCAGGGCGAAAGATAGGTCACAACATCGCCAAGGTCAGCCTGCAGCCCCGAGAATTTGGCCGCCACATCGCGCGCAGGCGCATCACTTTTGTGGTTGTGGATGCGAACCGCCGCCGTCGCCCCCTCATGGCCACCAAAAATGCCCCATGGCACATCTTCATTGCGGTCGGATTCATGGGTCATATAGCCCGGCGTCAGGAAGCGCTGTGATTTGACCACACCCATACCGCCGCGATATTCGCCCGCGCCGGGGAACACATCGTCACGGATCTCATAGCGGTCGCAGATCATCGGCAGTTGCATGCCCAGATCTTCAAGCGGGTTGTTGCGGGTGTTTCGCATCAACTCTTCGATGGTGTCCGGCCCGTCTGAGCGCGGACGCCCGCCCATCGCGGCCTCGTTCACCTCGATCAGCACCCAGTAATCGCCCGACGGCTTCACCCCGGAATACGCGGCAAAGGACAAGCACGCCGCGTTTCCGGCGGTGCATTTGTCGGGCAGAACCGGGGCCAGCGCCTTGATGATAAGGTCAACGACCCGCTGGATCTGGTTGAACCGCGCCTCACAGGCTGCAGGCGCGATGGGGTTGAAGATCGACCCCAAGGGTGCGGTCACCTTGACGGGGCGGAACGACCCTTCGTTTTGTGGGATGTATTCGCTGTTGGTATAGGTATCCAACAAAAGCGCGCGGAAGGCGAAATAGCACGCCACCTTGGTGGAGCCTTCGAACGGCACGTTGAAGGCGGTTGGCACCTGCGGGGATGAGCCTGTCAGATCCACCTCAACGTCATCGCCGCGAACCCGCACGGTGACCTTGATCGGCAGATGCACCCCGCGCGTGCGGCCATCGTCGTCCATGAAGCCTTCGGCAGTGTAATCGCCATCGGGGATCTTGGCAATTTCGCGCCGCAGCATGGCTTCGGAATAATCCATCAACTGCTTGGCGGCCTGTTCCACCGTGCTGCGGCCGTAGGTATCCATCAATTCGCAGTAACGTTTGACGCCCAGTTCCGCCGCCGCAATCTGCGCCTCAAGGTCGCGCATCACCAGCCCCGGAACCCGGGTGTTGCCCGAGATATAGCGCCACAGCGTATCATTGCGTTTGCCTGCCTCGACCAGCTTGAGCCCGTTCAAAAGCATGCCTTCGGCAAACACATCCGGCACGTCGATGATCAGGCCCGGCGTGGCCGCGCCGATATCCAGATGGTGGGCGGTATTGGCCGAAAAGCCCACAAGCTCTCCGCGGTAGAAAATCGGCATCACGATGCCGATATCGGGGGAATGGCTGGCGCCGTAATAGGGGTGGTTGTGGATCACCACGTCCCCCTCGCGCCAGTCTGACAGCGGGATGCTTTTCTCGATGCCGCGCATATAGCCCGGGATAGACCCGATGTGCATCGGCGTGGAATCGCTTTCGCACAGCGTGTTGTAGTCCAGATCAAACAGCCCCGCGCCAAGGTCTTGGCTTTCGCGGATGATGGATGAATAGGACATGCGATAAAGCACATTGCCCATCTGCTCGGCAATCGCATGCAGCGCGCCACCGATGACTTGCAGCGTGATCGGATCAATAGCCATGGCTCAGGCCTCCTCAGTATCGCGGCTGATGACAAGATCGCCCAGCCGCATCACCTGCGCGACAAAACCGGGCGGAACGATGGTGGTCGAGTTTTGCTGCACGATGACCGCAGGCCCGGTAACGGTATCGCCTGCCTTCAGCTTCATGCGGTCAAAGCGCGGCGTCTGAATGGTTTGGCCATCGTCAAAGGTGGTGGGCCGCGCATAGAGCGCAGCCTCAGACGGATTGTTGCGCCCGCCCTTCTCCAAAGGCGGCAACCGCAGCGTGTCAGATGCAGATGTCCCGATGACGCGCAGCGTGACCGCCTGCACCGGTTGATCGTCGAAAGCATGGCCATATTCGGTCCGATGGGTGGCAAAAAACCGACGCGCCACCTCAGTTGCCGTAGCGGCAGTGAAGGGGCCGTCTGGCACATCGACACGCAATTCAAAACCCTGCCCCAGATAACGGCATTCGGCGATGCGGGTGAATTTCTGATCGGCAGCCGCAATGCCATCAGAATTCAGCTGCGCCACTGCCTCGGCCTGCAACCGGTCAAAGGCGGCGCTGATCGTGGCAAGTACTTCCGCATCTGCGCCTTGCAGAATGCTCAGCGCCGATTGGGTGAATTCATAACGCGGTTCGGTGACCAAAAGCCCCATCGCCGCAGTGATACCGGGATGCAAAGGCGCAATCACATTCTTGGCCGAAATCAACTGACCCAAGGCCACCCCGTGCAGGGGTCCTGCCCCGCCAAAGGCCATCAGGCTATAGCCGCGCGGGTCGATCCCGCGCGCCACAGAGTTGGAGGCGATGGTCAGGGCCATAGAATTGTTGATGATCTTCAACACACCCAAGGCCGCATCCTTGACAGTCATTCCAAGGGGCTTGGCCAATTTGTCGCGGATCGCGGCCTCGGACAGGGCGGGGTCAATCTTAAGCCCGCCACCAAGGAAATGTTCCGGGTCCAATCGTCCCAGCACCACTTGGGCGTCAGTCACCGTCGGGTTTTCGCCGCCTCGCCCATAGCAGGCGGGCCCAGGCTCGGCCCCGGCGGACCTTGGCCCGACCCTGAATGCTCCACCGCTATCGACATAGGCGATCGACCCGCCACCCGCGCCGATCGCGTCAATGTCGATCATGGGCGCCAGCACCGGCATATGAGCCACTTCGGTGTCGCGCGGGTTCTTGATGGTCAATTCACCACCCCGTATGACGCTGATGTCGGCCGAGGTGCCCCCGATGTCGATGGTGATGATCTCGCGCTGATCACAGGCCTCGCCGGTCCAGCGACCGCCGATCACACCACCGGCCGGGCCCGACAACAACAGCCCAACGGGGCTGCGGCTGGCCTGTTCAATGGTGGTGACCCCACCGTTTGATTGCATGATCCGCACAAAGGCCGTGACCCCAGCCTCCCTGAGACGACGCTTCAAGTTATCCAGATACCGCGCGGTGCGCGGGCCGATATAGGCGTTCATCGCGGCGGTCGAGAACCGCTCATATTCGCGGATGGTGTTCACCACCTCGCAAGAGGCGCAGATGAACGCATCAGGCATCACCCGGCGCACAATCTCTTTGGCCCGCAGTTCGTGGTCGTTGTTGAGGAAGGAATAGAGAAAGCCGATCACCACCGCCTCAAGCCCGCGCTTGGCGAAAAGCTCGGCGGCGCGTTCGACCTCATCCTCATCCAGCGGAGTTTCCACCACGCCGGTTGGCGGCATCAACCTTTCGGTGACCGCAATCCGGTTGCGTCGCTTGATAAGCGGCGCGCTCTGCCATGGCACATCGAACTGCAGTGAAAAGTTATGGGGGCGTTTGTGGCGCCCCATGTGCAGAATGTCGCGAAAGCCCTTGGTGGTGATCATCCCCACCTCGGCACCGTCACGCTCGATCACAATGTTAGTCGCAACTGTTGTGCCGTGGAACAAGGCGTCGATCTGGCCCGGAGCGACCCCGGCAATGGCGCAGAGTTCCACCACCCCTTGCACCACAGCGATTGATTGATCAGCCACAGTGCTGGGCACTTTGTGCGTGAACACCCGCTGCCCACCCGGTCCGCCTGCAACCTCCAGAACCAGGTCTGTGAAGGTTCCGCCAACGTCAACACCGACTCTGATCATCGCTGCCCCCCTGATACGGCGCAACAGAAATGCCAGACTTGGCGGCCCATATATGCCACCTCGCAAGGTTCGTTCTGTCCGCTTGCATGAAAAAGAATATGACTCAGTTGATCCAACTCCTGCCCATCTGCCAACAACGAAATTCTGGTTAAGTGTCTGCGCGCACCCAGCCCGACCTGCCAGATCAAGATCAACCAACAGCGCTGGATGGCTCAGTAATATCTGATATCATAAGGAAATTCCGCAAGATCATGCTCGCCGCAGCACAGCTGAATGCATCGCCATACCCCGAGGCGATAGCTGGTATCTCGCCAACCAACGCAGAACCAGCAGACCGGCGGGTATAGAGTTCAAGTACTGCGGGGCGCAAAGATCGCCTTGGTCGCAGCGGTCATCACAAAAGGACTGGTTGCTTGACGGATATGGCCCCCCAGCATCACCAAGATAACGCCGCAGCACACGAAACCAGATCGTGTTCCGCGGCAGAAAAGCGAAACTTCACGACCCAATGACAAGACATCACAATCGACCGTTGTCATGATTTTCTCGATTTGACGACCGATGAGTCTGCTGTCTAGCATGTTTAACCAACCCACCCAAAAAGGATGAAAAGATGCCCGCCACCGCCACGCCCGTCGTTCATATCGACGATGATCGTTTCCGTGTGACCGAATGGCAGTTTCAGCCGGGGGCGGAAACTGGTTGGCACCGGCACGGGCATGATTACGTGATCGTGCCCCTGTGCGACGGTGTGCTGGCGCTGGACCTGCCCGAAGGACAAAAGGCCGAGGCCAAGCTGACCCAAGGCGTGCCCTATTCGCGCCGGATCGGGGTGGAGCATAACGTCATCAACGGATCGCAAAGCGCGCCCTTGGCCTTTCTTGAGGTTGAGGTGGTGGATGATGCCACGGCCCATCGGCGCCGTGATACGATGGTGGCGATGATGGCGGCCTTCAATGCCCGCGATGTGGATGGTGTCATGGCCTGCATGGCGCAAGATTGTGCGTTCCACGCCTCTGCAGGGGCTGAAGCCGAGGGACAACGCCACATTGGCCGCGATGCGGTGCGGCGGGCGACCGAGGCGGTTTTCGCAGCCTTTCCACAGGCAGCCTGGACCGAAGGGCAGCATGTGGTCGCGGGCAACACGGGCCTGTCAAGCTGGCGCTTTGTCGGGCAAAGGGCGGATGGCAACGCGGTGGACGTGCGGGGCTGCGACGTGTTCGCATTTGACGGCGATCTGATTGCGTTGAAAGACAGCTATCGCAAGGCACGCGGCTAAGCAAAACGGCCCCCGTGCAAACGGGGGCCGCTGGTGCAATCAGGCAAGGTTTACTTCGCCTTCTTCTTTTTGTCTCGGGTGATCAGATAAGATCCGCTGGCATCCAGAACCGCCGTCCAACCCGGCTCGACCACGATGGTGGTGGTCACCTCTTCAATAACCGCCGGGCCCTTGATCTTGGCCCCAACCCCCAAAGGCGTGCCGTCATAGATTGGGGTTTTCACCCGGCGACCATCGGCTGTGAAGACGGCATTGCGGTGGCCCTTCAGCGCGACTTCGGGTTTGGCCCCCTTGCCAATTCGCATGCGCTCGGGCTTGTCCACCACGCCGTAGACGGTGCTTTCGATGTTCACCACCTCAACCACGGAATGGGGTTCGGAATAGGTGTAAAGCTGTTCATGCCGCTTGTGGAAGGCGGCAATGATCTTGCTGATCGACTTGGCATCCACCTTGAAGTTGTCGATCTCCACCGTGCATTCATGCACCTGACCGACATATCGCATATCAAGGCTGCGATTGACCTTGATGTCTTTGCTCTTGAACCCGTCATCCTTCAGATGCGCAATGCCTTGCTTCTCGATCTGGTTGAACAGCTCGTCAATCCGCGCATAGGCCGCGTCGGTTTCCAGCCGCAGGGGAGAGGTGGCCATATAGTTGTATTTGACATCCGAAATGATCTGGCCAAAGGCGCAAAGCCCCGAGGCGAGTTTCGGCAGCACGATGGTATCGATGCCGATGGAATCGGCCAGTGCGGTGATATGTGCCGCCGTCGCGCCCCCTGCCCCCACCAGCACGAAATCACGCGGATCATAGCCCCGCTCTACCGTCACGCGGCGGATACCGTTGACCATGTTCGCGTTGACGATGGTGAACATGCCATAGGCGGCACGCTCCAAGGTCATCTTCAGGGGATCGGCAAGGTTGGTCTTGATGGCATCATGGGCCTTTTGGTAATCAAGCGGCAGGCGTCCACCGACCAGACCATCGGGATTAAGATAGCCCAACACCAGATTGGCGTCCGACACGGTGGGCAGTTTGCCACCCTGCCCATAGCAGGCCGGTCCAGGGTCAGAGCCCGCCGACTGCGGGCCCATCTGCATCAGGCCCATCTCATCAATCCAGCCAATAGACCCGCCGCCCGCGCCCAGCGTTTCCACTTGGATCATCGGCACGCCAATGCGGTAGCGCAGAAAGTCGATATTCTTGTTGATGTTGGTCGACCCGTCCTTGGTCAGGGTGATATCAAAGGACGTGCCGCCCATATCGACCGTGATAACGTCTTTCTTGCCAAAGGGTTCGCACACGTACTGCCCCGCCACAGGGGCCGAGGCGGGACCGGAGTTGATGGCATAGACCGAGCGATCCGTCATGGCTTGCCCAATCGCAAGCCCGCCGTTTGACTGATAATAGCGCACAGGCTGCTTGGCCCCCAGGCTGCGGAAATAGCTGTCCACCGCAGCGACATAGCGCTTCATGATCGGGGCCAGATAGGCGTTCACCACCGCGGTTGAGGTGCGGGTGTATTCGCGGACCTGCGGGTAAAGTTCCGAGCCAAGGGTCAGGATTACGCCCGGCATCATCTCGCGCACAATCTCGCCGGCGCGGCGTTCATGTTCAGGATGCAGGACCGACCAGACAAAGGAAATTGCCACAGTTTCAACGCCTTCAGCCTTGAACACTTCACAGGCAGCGCGGACATCCGCCTCGTTCAAGGCTTCGCGGACGGTGCCGTCTGACAAGATGCGTTCGTGCACGCCACGGCGCATAAAGCGCGGCACGAGCATGGTCGCAGGTGGATATTCCGGGTCATAGCGATAGCCGTCTTCCTTGTGACCCAGACGGATTTCCAAGCTGTCCTCATGGCCCGCCGTGCAGATCAACCCGGTCTTGGCGCCCTTATGGGTGATCAGCGCATTCAGCCCAACAGTCGTACCGTTGATGCAAAGATCGCAGTTCGACACCACCTCTTCTGCAGAAACGCCCATTTCTTCGGAAATCAGCGCAAGACCGTTCTTGATGGCCAAAGTCGGGTCTTGCGGGGTGGAAAGGGCTTTGAACAGACGCACTTGGCCCTTTTTGTCAGCCAGCACGAAATCGGTGAAGGTTCCGCCAGCATCGATGCCCAGACGATAATCAGATTTCATAGCTATGTCCTCTTATTTCGCCGCCACGGCGCGTTTTGCGCGCAAAGCGCGGGTTGCCGTGATGTCCACATCCAGCGACACTAGGTCGGTGATGATGACGCCATAATCTTCCCGCGCGCCGTCCAGCGACACGAGGCCGTTCTTCACATCCCAGACCACCTTTTCCACCGGGCGCTCCATCGGGTTGCCATAGCCGCCGCCTCCTGGGTTCATGTTGGTGATCCGGTCGCCGGGCTTGATAACCTTGATGACATTCTCGCGGATGGTTTCAAAGTGATCGCCTTCCACAAGTTCCAGTCGGCCCACCTTGGTATCGATCATCGTACTCGCCGCCCCTGCGGCCCCCACAGCCGGAATCCGACGGCCTTCGCCAAAGGTGATGAAGGTCATGTCATCGCTCAGCGGCTCCACCTCCCAAGCGGTACCAGAGCCACCGCGGAATTTGCCCGCGCCGCCACTGTCGGTCATCAAGGAATAGCGGTGGATGATGATCGGGTAGGAGTATTCCAGCAGTTCCACATCGCCCGATGTCAGCGCACCAAAGCAGCACTCCGGCCCGCAGGCGTGCCAGCCGTCCTGTGATGGCGTGGCACCCGCACCCGAGATAATGGTGGCCAGCACCATCGTCACATATTCCTCATTGTGGCGCTTGTCCCAACCGGCGATGTTCAACCCGTTGGCATGACCCCATGAGGCCGAAACCTTTGACGGAACGGCCATTTCAAAGGCCAGTCGCACGGCATCCGTCAGCGTCTCCATCGGCGTTGTGGTGCAGTTCATGTGCGGCGCAGGTTCTGCCGCGTTGCAGATCGTGCCCTTCGGTCCCATGTTCACCGAAACGCAGCGATAAAGCCCTTCATTATAGGGCGGTGGCAGTTGGGCGAACATCATCAGGCCCAGATAGACCCCAGAATAGCTGTTCCCCTCATAGCTGTTGATGAAATAGGGGATCTGCGGCGGGGACGAGATTTCAATGTGGCAATTGTCACCGGTGATGGTGACCTTGGCCTTGATCTCGAAATCACCGAAACCATGGCCTGCGTCTTCCAGAATGGCACTGCCCTCATAGGTGCCGTCGGGCACTTCGGAAATCAGCTTGCGCATCTGGCGTTCGGCCATATTCAAAAGCGTGTCGATGCAGGCATCAACCGTCTCTTCGCCGTATTTCTCCAGCATGGCGATCAGCGCGCGTTCGCCAACTTGACAGGCTCCGATCAGAGCGTTGAAATCCCCCTCTTGGTCGCGCCGAGCGCGCATATTGGTCAGGATGAAGTTCAACACGTCCTTGCGCGGCTGGCCCCGGTCCCAGATCTTGACGGGCGGAATGCGCAGGCATTCGGCAAAAATGTCCTTGGCGTTGGGGTTATAGCCTGCGGGCACAGGGCCGCCGACATCAGTCAGGTGGCCCTTGCAGACGGTCCAATACTTGAGCTTGCCCTTCCAGAACACCGGCTTGTAAAAACAGGTGTCAATCGCATGGCTGCCACCCCATGCGGGGTCGTTGTGAATCAGTAGATCACCCTCATGGATGTCGCCTTCGAAATACCCTGCGACCACCTTCATCGCTGGAATCAAGGATCCAAGGTGAATGGGAATGTCCTGACCTTGTAGGATCATCTCGGGTGTCGCGTTGAACAGCGCGGTAGAATAGTCATGCGCAAGGTTGAATACCGAGGATCGCGCGGTTTTCTCAAGGCTCAGCGTCATCTCACGCTGCGTCGTCTCCAGAATGCCGCGCACCACCGACAGGGTGATGGGGTCAACTTCAACCTTTTTTGCTGATTTCTTCGCCACTCCGAAGCCCTCCGATTGGGGGCCGCGCATGAGGAGGAGGGCCGGGCCACATGCCCGTCTGACCCTTGATCTTCCCTGTTGCGCGGCGTCTGTTGCGCCTTTGTGGCAAGAAGCCTAGCGGCCAGCCCGGCTTGGCGTCTTTGCACCAGATGCACGGGCTTTTGTTTTTCCGTGCAGTCACCTGCCCCACGCCAACGCGCCACTTTACAGGGCGGCGCTGTCATGGCCTTCTGTGTGAAACGGGGAACAACGCGATGAAGTCCACGATCAGCACGCGCGGGGTTGATGTGTCAGGGCGCAGCCGCCACTGGCACGAAACCATCGCACGCACTTATTTCCCGCTCGATCTGACCTTTCAGCGCCCCGAAGCCTTTGATGGCGAGCTGACAAGTTGGGACTTGGGCGATGTGTCCTTGTCGCGGCTGACATCAGATGCGCTGATGTATCGTCGCCTGCCCAAGCATTTCCGTGAACCCGGCCCAGAAGAGTTTCTGGTCACCCTGCCCGCCAAATCCGAACTGCGTTTTGCCCAAGGTGGCAAAGAGGTGCGCGCCAATCCGGGCGCGTTCTTTATTGAACGCAGCCATGAGCCTTATGAATTCAGCCACGCCGAACCCGCCGATCTTTGGGTGATGAAGCTGTCCAAGGAAATGCTGGGCGGCCGCATCCGCGCGCCGGACCGGTTCTGCAGCCTGCAGTTTGACGCCACCAACGGCGCGAACGGTCTGTTTGTCGACATGGTCCACCTGATCCCCGCGCGCTATGACAGCATGACCGAAGAGACCCGCCTGATCGTCGGGCGGCAGTTGGTGGATCTTTTGGCGCTGGCGATCCAGTCGGATGAACGGGTGCTGACCTCGGGAAATTCGACGGTGCGCACGGCACATCTGGCGCGGATCGAAAGCTTTGTGCGTCGCCACATCGACGATGCGGATCTTGGGCCAGAAACGGTGGCAGCAGGGTGCGGGATTTCGCTGCGCTATCTGCACGAGTTGTTGCGCGACACCAATATGACCTTGGGCCAGTGGATCCGCGACACGCGGTTGCAGGCGGCGATGGAAGATCTCAAAAACCCCGCCGACCGCCGCGCGATTGGCGAGATTGCCTATGCGCGCGGCTTTACCGATCAGGCGCAGTTTTCGCGGGCCTTTCGTGCCCGCTTTTGCCTCAGCCCCTCCGAGGCACGTGGCCGGGCCTGAAAGACCTCTCTTCGCAGCACTTCGTGCGCTCATCGCGGATGTGCGATGAGACGCCGAAGGCGTACGAAGAGCCGGCGTTCAGGATGACCGGCCCAGATGCGCACGCAAAGCGGCCAATGCCGCTTGGCGGTCCGCCCGTGCGGCCAGCGCCTGATCCATCGTCACCTCAACAAAGCGGGCTGGGGAATGCGGCTGCAACTGTCCGATCAGATCCATATCGGCGCTGATCACACAGCCCAGCATCATATAGCCCCCACCCGACACCGCGTCGCGGTGCAAGACAATGGGTTCCGTGCCGCCCGGCACCTGAACCGACCCATAGGGGTAACAGGCGTCGACAATGTTCGACGGGTTCGACCCCGCGCCAAAGGGCTGTTCGTGCGGCACAAAGTCAAGCGCGGTGCCGCCCTTGAACCGGTATCCGATGCGGTCCGCCTCGGGTGCCACCTTCCAAGTGTCGGCAAAGAACTGCTTTCCGGCATCGGCCGTGATGCGGTGCCAATAAAGCCCCGGCAGCATGCGCAGTTCAGCCGGATTGCCCGGCATCCGGCGCAAACCGGCCGGGATGGCGCCTTTGCCGCCCGCACCCTTGCCCAAAGCCAGGCTGTCACCCGTCTTCAGGGCCCGCCCTTCATGTCCGCCCAAAGCCCCCAGCGTATAGGTCGACCTCGAGCCCAGTTTCACCGGCACATCAATGCCACCCGACACCGCGATATAGGCGCGCGCGCCGGATTTGAGGAACCCAAAGGACAGACGGTCACCCGCCTTGACCGGAAACGCCTCCCAAGTCGCGCGCTCATCGCCGTTTAGCTTGGGCGGCAAGTCACCCCCTGTGACCGCAACCGTTGCGGCCGCGGTGAACTCCAATTCCGGCCCCATAAAGACCGCCTCAAGGACAGCGGCACCTTCGTCATTGCCCACCAGCATATTGGCTGCGCGCAAGGCAAAGCGGTCCATCCCGCCGGAAATCGGAATGCCAAGATGATAGCATCCGGGGCGGCCAAGGTCTTGCACCGTGGTGGACAGACCGGGAGAAATGACATTAACGGCCATTCAAAGCCTCCATCAGCTTGGCATTGGTGCCGGCCATATCCTTGTTGAACTCGGTCAGGCTAAAGCTGGCCGGGCGGATCACCGGTTCAAACCGGTTTTCCTCAACCGCCTCGATCGCGGCATCGTATTGGTCGCGCGTGACGGGCTTCCATTTGACGATGTCACCGGGTTTGAACAGGCACATCTCGTCAGTCAGGTAGTTCACCTTTTGCGCCGGGTCATAGATCGGCATCGGGGTGACGCCGAACATCTGATACCCACCCGCACCACGCACAGAATAGATGCAGGCAAAGCAGCCACCATGGCCAACGGTCAGCTTCGGCGTATCCGTGCGCGGCCGCAGGTATTTGGGGACCTGCAACTGACGTTTGCGTTCCACCATCTGATACAGGAACGGCAGACCCGCCACAAAGCCCACCATCGACACGAACCACGGCTGGCTGGAGTGGGACTTGATGAAATCGTCAACCGTGCCCATGCCGTTCACTTCAGCGGCATATTCCAGATCGGTGGCGTTGGGGTTCTGATGGCGCTCACGAAACCGCATCAGGGTTTCATGGGTCCAGGGGTCTTGATACAGCACCGGAATCTCGATGATACGGGTCTTGAGCGTGGCGTCCGACTTGGCCGCCGCCCCTTCCATCGACTGCAGCTCGCGCATCAGATCGCCGGGCTTGATCTGATCGGGGTCGAACTTGATCTGAAAGCTGGCGTTGGCCGGGCAGATCTCGGTCACGCCCTTGATGCTGGCGGCCTTGACGGCATTGGTCATCGACAATGAGGTGAAGAAGGCCTCAAGCGACATTTCTTCGCTGACTTCAGCAAAGATATGCTCGTCGCCCCCAAAACTGAAACGGATCGACATGGTCCCTCCTATGGCTCCAGATCCGGCACCAGCCGGGTGGAATGGGTTTCAAGCCAGCCTTCCAGCCAGCGGGTGTGAACAGCATTGGCCTGAACCGAGGGATCCTCAGCCAGCGCAAGAAACAAGGGCTTTGTGGTGCGAAGCCCGTCGATGCGGGTCTCAGACAGTGCCCGCACCAGGCGCGTGATGGCGGCCTCGCGGGTTTCGGCATGAACGACCAGCTTGGCCAAGAGTGAATCGTAGAACGGCGGCACGGTGTAACCGGCGTAGAGCATGCTTTCGAACCGCACGCCCGGCCCACCGGGAACGCGCAAGTTGGACACCGTGCCGGGAAACGGCGCGAAATCGCGGCTGGGGTCTTCGGCGTTCAGGCGCACTTCGATGGCATGGCCACGCACCACGATGTCAGATTGCTTGAGGCGAAGGGGTTCGCCCCCCGCAATCCGCAACATTTCGGCCACCAGATCAATGCCGGTGATCATCTCGGTGACTGGATGTTCCACCTGAATCCGGGTGTTCATTTCGATGAAGTAGAAGCGATCTGCCTCATCATCATAAAGATATTCGATGGTCCCTGCGCCGGAATACCCCACCGCGCGGGTCAGGCGCACCGCACTTTGGCACAGCTCATCGCGCACGCGTGCCGAGAGGGCGCGCGAAGGGGCTTCTTCCCAAACCTTCTGGCGACGGCGCTGCAAAGAGCATTCGCGCTCAAAGCAATGCACGGCGTCATGGCCATCGCCCAGAACCTGCACCTCGATATGGCGGGCCTTTGCGATGACCTTTTCCATGTAAAGCCCGCCATCGCCAAAGGCGGCCAGCGCCTCTGCGGCGGCCTGTGGGAAGGCGGCTTCGAATTCGGCCAGATCATTGGCAATGCGGATGCCCCGACCGCCGCCTCCGGCTGCGGCCTTGATCATCACCGGAAAACCGGTGTCGATCAGAATGTGACGCGCCGCGTCAATATCGGCCACCCGGCCCATCGAACCGGGCACCACAGGCACACCCGCAGCATGCGCGGCGGAGCGTGCTGCGACCTTATCGCCCATTGTGCGGATCGCCGCACCACTTGGCCCGACAAAGACCAACCCGGCAGCGGCGCAGGCATCGGCGAAATCCGCGTTCTCGGCCAGAAAGCCATAGCCGGGATGCACGGCATCGCACCCGGTGTCAGCGGCGGCCTTCAGGATATTGGCGACGTTCAGATAGCTTTTCTTCGCCGCAGGCGGGCCAATGTTCACCGCCTCATCGGCGATCTGCACATGCAGGCTGTCACGGTCGGCGTCCGAATAGACCGCCACGGTCGCAATCCCAAGGTCGCGTGCTGCGCGGATGACCCGCACGGCAATCTCGCCCCGGTTTGCGACCAGAAGTTTGCGAAGCATCAATCCACCTCGGCCAGAACCGCGCCGGCCATCACAGGCTCTTCATTGTCGCAGACAAAACGGATGTTGCTGCCCGCCACCTCGGCTTTGACTTCGTGGAAGGATTTCATCACCTCGATCAGGCCGATGACATCGCCAACGGCGACGGCGTCGCCTTCGGCCTTGAACGGCGGCTTGTCGGGCGCGGACGAGCGATAGAACGTGCCGGGAAGGTGAGAGTGAAGCTGGGTCATGGAAACCTCTTAGGTATAGGGTTGAACGGCCTTACGCACCGCGCGGGCGATGTCGACGGCGTTCGGGGTGTCAGAGTGGATGCAAATGCTGTCGCAGCGCACGGGAATATCCGAGCCATCCGTGGCCGTGCCTTTGCCCGCGGTAATCGCGCGCACGCAACGCGTGGCCATCATCGCGGGGTCTTTGGCATCATGTTCACGGGTGACGATCAGACTGCCATCCGGACGATATTCCAGATCGGCATAGAACTCGGCCACAAAGCCGTGGCCGCGCGCGGGGTAGATCTTTTCGTGCAGCGTGCCGGTCATGCCCAAAAGCGGCACCTTGAACACATCGGCCGCATCGCAGACCGCGTGGGCGATATCCTCTTGCCGGGCGGCCATGCCATAAAGGCTACCATGCGGCTTGATGTGATTAAGCTCCATGCCTTCGGCCTTAAGAAAGCCGCAGAGCGCACCAATCTGATAGATCAGGCAATTGGCCATCTCTTCGCGACCCATCTTCATCTCGCGCCGACCAAAGCCCTGCAGGTCGGGCAAGGATGGGTGCGCGCCCACCTTGACACCATGCTGTTTGGCAAGCCGGACAGTAGCGCGCATGTGGTCGTAATCACTGGCATGAAAGCCGCAGGCGACATTGGCGATATGGATCAAAGGCATCAGCCCTGCATCATCACCCATGCGCCAAAGCCCAAAGCTCTCACCCATGTCACAATTGACCGTGACAGGCATCGCACCCCCCGAGTTGTTCCGAATTTTGCAGATGCTGGGCCGAGTCGTTCACATTTGCAAATACGAAATTCTGCATTACGATATCGAAAATTCAGATGGAACGCCGATATGTCCTTAACCTTGAAGCAACTGCGCTATTTCATCGCGGCTGCGGAAACCGGCCAGATCAGCCATGCCGCCATGGAGATGAACATCTCGCAATCGGCTGTGACCGCTGGCATTCAAGGGCTCGAGGCCCAACTTGGCGTCAGCCTGCTGCGGCGCGGCGCTCAGGGGGTGACAGTCACACCCGAAGGCGCGCGGTTTCTGGCCCGCGCGCGCGGCATCATGACCGCTGTCGAGGATGCCACCCGCAGCCCTTTGGGCGAAGAAAGTCGCGCCTCGGGTCGGGTGCGGCTGGGGGTTACCTATACGGTGGCAGGCTACTTCATGGCCCGCCATTACGCCGCGTTCCGGCGCAACTTTCCCGGCGTCACGCTGGAGCTGAGCGAACAACCAAGGGCTGCGATTGAATACGGGCTGGTCACGGGCGATCTGGATCTGGCGGTCATGCTGACCTCAAACTTGGCCAATGAGGCTGAACTCGAGGCCGAAACCCTGTTTCGATCCCTGCGTCGGCTGTGGTTGCCATCAGAGCACCCGCTCTTGATGCACGACGAGATCACCCTTGCCGATGTTGCCCGCGAACCGTTCATCATGCTGACGGTCGACGAGGCGAGCCACACCGCAGGTCGTTACTGGAACATCGCCGGGCTTGCGCCGAATGTCGTCTTTACCACCTCCTCGGTCGAGGCGGTCCGGTCAATGGTGGCCGCCGGGATGGGGGTCACGGTCTTGTCAGATATGGTCTATCGGCCTTGGTCGCTTGAAGGCCAAAGACTTGAACAGCGCAGCCTGAAAGAGCCAATCCCAACCATGGATGTCGGCCTAACTTGGGCGCGCGGGCGGCAGCTTGGCGATGCCGCGCGGGTCTTTCGCAACTTTCTGACCCAAACACTTGGGCGCGGGGATTAAGCACCGTTTGGTGCCAAGCCAATGGATTTTACTGCACAAGTCCTCAGGGAGACACAACGCCTGAAAAACCTGCTATGTGGCGGCCGTCGAGATCATCGGCGTTGGCACAGCTGAGGTCACGCTGACCTGACCGGCTCTCAGAGGTCCAGACAGACCACCTAAGCCGCGCGCGACGGAACCCGGCGTTCAAACCATGTGAACAAGGCCACGATTATCCCAGTGATTGCCAGATACACGATGGCCAGCATCAGCAAGGGTTCATAGACAATCAGCGTTTCCGCCCGCACCCGGCTGGACACCGCATAGATGTCGGTGACCGTGATCATCGCCACAAGTGGTGTGGCTTTCAACTGCAACACCGTCTCGCCGCCCAGGGTTGGCAAGACCCGGTGCAGGGCTTGCGGCAACCAGATGCGGCCAAACAGGGTCAACCGCGGCATGCCCATCGCCTTTGCCGCCTCAAGCTGGCCATGCGGCACGCCCTTGAAGGCTCCGCGCATCACCTCGCCTTCATAGCCCGCGACCGAAAGTGACAGGCCCAGCACCGCAAAATACCACGCATCGCGCAGGATCGGCCAAAAGATGCTTTCACGGATACCGGGAATACTGGGGAACAGACTTCCCACCCCGTAATACAGCAAGAAAAGCTGCAAAAGCAGCGGTGTGCCGCGCACCAGCCCGCAAAAGGCCTGTGCCGGGCGGGCAAGGTACCAAGGCCCAACGGCCTGCGCCAAGCCCAAAGGAATGGCCAGCGCCATACCCAAAACCATGGTAATCACCAGTAAGGACAGCGTGTTCCAGATGCCGGTCAGCATCAGCTTTTGATATTTTGGCACCAAAAGCCAATCCCAGCGGCCATAGGCAACACACAGTCCCAGAAGGATCGCGGCAATCGCCATCATTGCAATGCGCCGGGGGATGAGCAGCTCTTTCAGCATCTCATCCCTCCGTCCGCCGTTGCCCGCGCCGCGCCCATTTCTCGATGCGCGCAAACATCATCGTCGAAGCGATCGACAGGACCAGATACAACACCCCTGCCGCAGCATAAAAGGTGAAAAAGGCCTTTGTGGTGCTTGCGGCTTGACGGGTGGATTGGGTCAGCTCGGCAAAGCCCACGACAGCCAAAAGCGCGGTGTCCTTGGTGGCGACTAGCCAAAGATTGGCAAGGCCAGGAATGGCGAAAGACAGCATCAGCGGAAAGGTGATGCGCCGTGCCAACAGACCCGCAGGCATGCCCATGGCCTTGGCAGCCTCGATCTGGCCTGTCGGCACGGCCAGAATGGCACCGCGCAAAACCTCGGTTGCATAGGCACCTTGCACCACGCCCAAAACGGCGATGCCCGCAACAACGCCTGAAATTTCAATCCGGTTGCCACCCAAGGCCAGAATGATTTGGTTCACTGCATCGGTGACGGCGAAATACAAGATTAAAATCAGCACCAACTCGGGCACAGCGCGCACGACGGTTGTGTAAACCGCCAGCAAATCCTTGACCAAAGGGCTGCCGTAAAGCTTACCATAGGCCCCAGCCGTGCCGATCAAAAGGCCCAGAGCATAGGCGCCCGTGGCAATCAGAACCGAGTTCCACAGCCCGCGCAAAAGTGTCGCCCCCCAACCGGGGGGCGAATAGGCCAGAAGATCCAGCGTGGAGGCGTCAAACACCCCGAGCACCCATCAGCCGCCGTAGATCGACGAGGCGAAATAGCCTTTGGTGATGGTGTCATAGGTGCCATCTTCCAAGATCTTGGCGATCCCTGCGTTGATCTTGGCCTTCAGATCATCCTCACCCTTGCGGATGCCAGCGCCCACGCCAGCGCCAAGGATTGCCGGATCATCGGCAACCGCACCGACAACGGCGCAGCAGGCCTTGCCTGCGTCCGAGGCAAGGAAGGCGTCCATGGCAATGCTGTCAGCCTGGGTCGCATCAATGCGGCCCGCTGCCAGATCCTGATTGGCCTCGTCTTGGGTCTGGTAGACCTTTACCTCTGCGGCGGTCTCGGCAAAGTAGGCGTTCACATAGGCCTCATGGATCGTGGCAGCCTGCACACCGATGATCTTGCCAGCCAGGCCAGCCGCATCAGGCGTCGCAACAGCGCCGGTTGCACCAACGATCACGGTCGGCGTGTTGTAATACATGTCCGAGAAATCGATGGTCTGAAGCCGTTCTTCGGTGATCGACATCGACGCCATGATCACATCGATCTGGCCCGAGGTCAGCGACGGAATGATGCCGTCCCACGCCACCGGCGTAATCGCGCATTCGATTTCGGCCGCCGTGCAGACGGCGCCAATGATCTCGACTTCCCAGCCAACCCAGTTGCCGGCGGCATCGGGCGACGCGAAGGGCGGATAGGCTTCGGCGGCGATGCCGATCTTGACGGGTTCGGCCATTACGGCACCGGCGAGGGCAAAGGTGGCAAGAGCGCCTGCGATGAACTTGTTCATGGGTATCCTCATTGTTGGGTCACGTTTCGTTACGAATTTAGCTGACAGTTTTCAAAAACTGCTTCAGCCGCTCTGACTTTGGCTCGCCAAACAACTGGTCTGGCGGGCCTTCTTCTTCGATCACCCCGTTATGGAGGTAGATCACATGACTTGCCACTTCACGGGCAAACTTCATCTCATGGGTGACAAGAACCATGGTGCGGCCCTCGTCTGCCAAGCCACGGATCACCTGCAACACCTCGCCCACAAGTTCGGGGTCAAGTGCTGAGGTGGGTTCATCAAACAGCATGGCGCGCGGCTCCATGCACAAGGCCCGCGCGATTGCGGCGCGTTGCTGCTGGCCGCCGGACAAAAAGGCCGGAAACGCGCCTTCCTTCTCGGCCAGCCCAACGCGCGCCAAAAGCTTGCGCGCACGCGCTTCGGCCTCGGCACGGGGGGTTTTCATCACATGGACCGGCACTTCGATCAGGTTTTCCAGCACGGTCTTGTGGGTCCAAAGGTTGAAGCCTTGGAACACCATCCCAAGCGATTGCCGCAGACGTTCCAGCTGGCGTCGGTCCGAAGGCGCGCCGTCAGGGCGCATCTTCACCGCCTCGCCGCCGATTTCGATGGTCCCTGCCGACGGCGTTTCCAGAAAATTAATGCAGCGCAGCATGGTCGACTTGCCCGAGCCAGAGCCACCGATGATCGCGACGACATCGCCTTCGCAAGCGGTCAATGACACGCCTTTAAGCACCTCATGGGTGCCAAAGCTCTTTCGCAGATCACTCACCGCAATGGCAACAGGTGCCGTGGCAGCGTCTTCCCCCTGTTTCGGCATGTTTCCCCTTGCCGTAATTCCCCGCCATAGGGACCGGAGTCGGCGCGGTTGTCAACACGACCGTAACACCAAAATGCCCTAGCCTACCTGACTTTGCGGCGGATCGACACCATCCCAAAAGGGCTTAGCCGCACTTCGAATGGCCGCAGTCACTGCAGGTCATGCAGCCCTCTTTCATCTGCATGGCATAGCTGCCGCAAGACGGACAAGCCGCCCCGCGCGGGCTGCCGCCCACCACCATGACCTCGGCCTTGGGATCGGATTTCAGACCCAACCCCTCACCCTCGATAAAGCCGATGGCGATCAGATGGCGTTCGATCACCCCACCAATGGCCGCAAGGATCGACGGGATATAACGCCCTTCCATCCAGGCCCCACCGCGCGGGTCGAACACGGCCTTCAGTTCCTCGACGACAAAGGAAATATCCCCTCCGCGGCGGAACACGGCCGAGATCATCCGCGTCAACGCGACGGTCCAGGCGAAATGCTCCATGTTTTTCGAGTTGATGAACACCTCAAACGGGCGGCGATGCCCTGCGATCACCACGTCATTAATGGTGATGTAAAGCGCATGCTCAGAGCCGGGCCATTTCACCTTGTAGGTGTGGCCTTCCAGCGCTGCCGGGCGCTCCAAAGGTTCGGACAGATAAATCACCTCGCCGCCCTGTTCCTGTGCAGGGGCCTCGGACGGGGTCTTGTCGCTGGCTTCGGACACGGTCAGCACCGAGCCTGTCACATCATTGGGCCGATAGGTGGTGCAGCCTTTGCAGCCTTGGTCCCAAGCGGCCATATAGACCTCTTTGAAGGCGTCGAACGAGATATCCTCAGGGCAGTTGATGGTCTTGGAGATGGAAGAATCGACCCATTTCTGCGCCGCCGCCTGCATGCGCACATGGTCGAGGGGCGGCAGGGTCTGGGCGTTGACAAAGTAATCGGGCAAGGGCGCGTCACCCTTCAACTCGCGCCACAGGCGCACGGCGTAATCGACCACCTCTTCTTCGGTGCGGCTGCCGTCCTTTTGCAGAACTTTGCGGGTGTAGGCATAGGCAAAGACCGGCTCGATCCCCGAAGAAACGTTCCCAGCATACAGCGAGATCGTCCCTGTCGGCGCGATCGAGGTCAAAAGTGCGTTGCGAATGCCATGGGTTTCAATCGCCGCGCGCACATCGGCGTCCATCTGCATCATGTTGCCCGAGGCGAGATAGCCCTTGGCGTCAAACAGCGGGAACGCGCCCTTTTCCTTGGCCAGATCAACGGATGCGAGATAAGACGCACGCGCAATTGCGTGCATCCATTTTTCGGTCTGCGCGGCGGCCTCGGGGCTGCCATAGCGCAGGCCCAGCATCAACAGCGCATCGGCAAGCCCGGTGACACCAAGGCCAATGCGGCGCTTGGCGCGGGCTTCGGCCTCTTGCTGGGGCAGGGGGAAGCGGCTGGCATCCACCACATTGTCCATCATCCGCACGGCAAGGCGCACCAGATCCTCCAGCGCCTTGGGGTCCAGTTCGGCCTGCGCGGTAAACGGCGCGGTGACCAGCGTGGCCATGTTGATCGACCCCAAAAGGCACGCGCCATAGGGCGGCAGGGGCTGTTCACCGCAGGGGTTGGTGGCGGCGATGGTTTCCACATAGCCAAGGTTGTTGGCTTTGTTGATCCGGTCGATAAAGATCACGCCCGGCTCGGCAAAATCATAGGTGTTGCGCATGATCTTGTTCCACAGATCGCGCGCCTGAACGGTGCGATAGACGCGGCCGTCAAACACCAACTCCCACGGACCATCGGCCTTGACCGCATCCATGAAGGGATCGGTGACCAACACCGAAAGGTTGAACATCCGCAGGCGCGCGGGGTCTTTCTTGGCCTCGATGAAGGCCTCAACATCGGGGTGATCGCAGCGCATGGTGGCCATCATTGCGCCCCGGCGGCTGCCCGCCGACATGATCGTGCGGCACATCGCGTCCCAGACATCCATGAACGACAAGGGACCCGAGGCATCGGCGGCCACGCCCTTCACCTCGGCCCCGCGCGGGCGGACGGTGGAAAAGTCATAGCCGATGCCGCCGCCCTGCTGCATGGTCAGCGCGGCCTCTTTCAGCCCGTCAAAAATGCCGCCCATGCTGTCAGGGATGGTGCCCATGACAAAGCAGTTGAACAGCGTCACATTTCGCCCCGTGCCAGCACCCGCCGTGATGCGGCCTGCGGGCAGGAATTTGAACCCCTCCAGCGCGCCATAGAACCGCTCTTCCCAAACCTTCGGCTCTGTCTCAACCTCGGCCAAGGCGCGCGCAATGCGGCGCCAGCTGTCTTGCACCGTGCCATCAATCGGGGTGCCATCGGCCTCTTTCAGGCGGTACTTCATGTCCCAGATGGCTTCGGCAATGGGGGCGGAAAACGGCGACATCTGGCAGTCCTTTGAGGATTCTATTGTGGGTGGAGACCGGCGGACCCCCAAGATACGCCCATCAGCCGGGTCGGGCAAGGCTTGAGACTCTTGCGCCGCGCCCTAATGTCTGACGGTAATGCCGCCTTGGGGGAATCGTGGAACATCTCAACATCATCAAGCTTTGCGTCGGCGCAGTGTCGGTCGAAGATCTGATCGACTGGCAGGTCCGCAACGCCCCGCACTGGGCGCCCGGCACCGCCGAACACGTCACCCGCATGTGGCCCAAACGCGCCGATGAAATTCTGGCAGGTGGGTCACTTTATTGGGTGATCAAAGGGGTCATCATGGCCCGCCAGCGTATTGTGGCGCTGGACGAACGGCGCGGGTCCGACGGCATAGCCCGCTGCGCGCTGGTGCTGGATGCCGAAGTGATCCGCACCGAAGGGGCGGCGCGCCGCCCCTTTCAGGGCTGGCGCTATCTTGACCCCGCCGACAGCCCGCGCGACCTGCCCAAAGGCCGGGTGCTGGACGACAAACTGCCGCCCAGTCTTGCCCAAGCCTTGGCCGAAATCGGCCTGCGGTAAGCAGGGTTTGGCGATCAGAAGTTGTTCGCGTTCCCGGCCACGATGGCGCCGGTGCCGCCTTCAGCGCCGTCCTTGATCCAGGTCACCTGATCGGCGGCGATCTTCACGCCCCAGCAATCTGCCGCCGCACCTTCATAGGTAAAGCACATGGTATCGCCCTCGATCGACCATGCGGCGGTGTAACCGTCGCCCTTGATCGTGCCGTCTTCGGCATAAAACTCGGCATAGGGGCCAGAGCTTGTCATATTGCCCTGAATGGTGTTGCCCGAAACGGCCATCTTGATGGCATCGCCGGTGGCAAGGTCTTGGGCAAAGGCCGGGGCTGCAAGCAGAACGGCGGCAAGGAAGGTGAGCGTGCGCATGGGTCTGTAATCCTTTGTTGGGTCGCACGCAGTTAGATCGGAATTGACTTGCGTCAAGATGGCTTGTCATTGCTTGGGCTGCGCGCCAAACAGCAGGCATGACCCAGCGCCCCCTTTGGCTGATTGCCGCCCCCGTCATCTTTCTGATCCTGTGGTCGGCAGGCTTTGCCGTGGCCAAGATCGCCGTCTCCCATGCCGCGCCGTTGACGGTTCTGGCCCTGCGCTATTGTCTTGTTCTGCTGCTGCTTATCCCGGTGGCGCTGGTGCTGCGCCCGCCCATGCCTTCACCGCGCGGCGCGCTGGATGTGGCGGTGGTCGGCTTTTTGATTCAGGTGGTCTATTTCGGCCTGTGCTATGTGGCCTTCAAATCCGGTGTCTCGGCAGGGGCGGTGGCGATCATCGTCTGTCTGCAGCCCATTCTGGTGGCGCTGGTGGCCCCGCGTCTGCTGGGCGAACGCATTGGCCGTTGGGGTTGGGTGGGCCTCGCGCTTGGGCTGGCCGGAGCAGCCTTGGCGATTTTTGGGCGCTCGGCCGTGGCGGTGGAAAACACCTTTGGCGTGGTGGTGACCTTTCTCGCGCTTTTGGGCATCACCGCCGGCACGCTTTATGAAAAGCGCTTTGGCGTAACGCATCACCCGGTTTCGGCCAACCTGATCCAATATGCCGTGGGCGCAGGGTTCTGCCTGCCCGCGGCATGGCTCAGCGAAAGCATGGCGATTGCGTGGGACGCCGAATTCATCTGGGCTATGGCCTATCTTGTGCTGGCCAATTCGCTTTTGGCGATGTCGCTTCTCTTGGCCATGATCCGCGCCGGAGAGGTCGCCCGCGTCTCGTCGCTGTTCTACCTTGTGCCCGCACTTGCGGCGCTTTGTGCATGGCCGCTGTTGGGCGAAGTGATGCCTCCTGCCGCTTGGGCAGGCATGGCGCTGGCGGGTCTAGGCGTGGCGCTGGTCAGCCGCAAACCCGCATAAGCCGGGCGGCTCCTTGAGCACTTCGTGCACGCGTCGCACGCCCTTTACCGACGCGTGCACGCAGTGCTCAAGGAGGCTATGGCCTAGCCTTGAAAATCTGCAGGCAGCGCCAGTTGCAGCTGCTTCGCCAGCACGCGCAGCACCGGCCCTGCCTCTGTCCAATCGGCGGCACGGGCGGCGTAAAGCGTGGCCTGACTTTGGTGGATCAGCCCGTCGGACAGGATTTTCAGATGGTTCGCCCGCAGCGTCTCACCGGTAGAGGTGATATCTGCCACGGCCTCGGCGGTCAGGTTCTTGACCGTGCCTTCGGTGGCACCTTGGCTGTCGACCAGTTGATAATCAGCCACGCCATGGGCGGTCAGAAACTCACGCACAAGGCGGTGGTACTTCGTGGCGATCCGCAGCCGAAACCCGTGGGTCGCCCGAAACGCCCCGGCAGCGGCGTCCAGATCATCCAGCGTATCGACGTCGATCCACGCATCGGGCACTGCAATGACAAGATCGGCATGGCCAAAGCCCAAAGCGGCCAGTTCAGCCACCTGAACGGGCCAATCGGCCAGCTTGTCGCGCACAAGGTCTGACCCGGTGACGCCAAGGTGAATGCGCCCCGCCGACAATTCGCGCGGAATTTCCCCGGCCGAGAGCAGGATCAGTTCCACACCCTTAACCCCTTGAACGGCCCCGGAATATTCCCGCTCGTTGCCGGTGCGCTGCATGGCAACCCCACGCGCGCCGAACCAGTCAAAGGTCTTTTCCATCAGCCGCCCCTTGGACGGCACGCCGATTTTCAACATCTTGTGGCCTCTTTCAGCGCAGCCACAAGATTTGGCCGGATGATCCCCCCCACCGCCGGGATAGACCGCCCCTGCCCCAAGACCGCCGTCAGCGCATCATAGCGCCCGCCACTGGCCACCGGGGGCAGATCGGCGGGGCCGACAAAGGCAAAGGTAAAGCCGTCGTAGTATTCCATCGTGGTACGGCCAAGGCTGGCCTCAAAGGGCAGCGCGCCCGTGTCGATGCCGCGCGCCTTCAGCGCCGCCAACCGGGTGGCAAAGCGGTCAACCGCCCCCGCAATCGCGGGCAGCAAGGGCGTGATGCCGCGCAGATGGTCCAAGGCGGCCTCGGCCGGGGCTTGCAGGCCCAGAAGGTCATAAAGAAGCGCCGCTTCGGTCGCCGCAATCGGCTTGGCGCTGGCGTCTTCGATCAGCGCGGCGGCGCGGGCGGCAATCTCATCTTCCCCACGCAGGCCAATCAGCGGCGCGGCCCCGGCGATCAGATCCGCCGGGCTGCCCTTGGCGAGTTTCTCCAAAAGCTGGGCGCGGGCGGGCGGAAGGGGGGCCCGGCCGGCAAAGCGGTCGAGCAGCGCGCGAAAGCGTTTGGGCCGCCAGATGTGGCGCAACAGCGCCGTCTTGCGGCGCGGCGTGGTGTCAAGGCCGCGCACGGCAGCCATCAGAATACCGATGTCGCCGGTGACGGCACGCAGGCCAAGGCCCTGAAGACATTCCGAAAACAGCGCGAACACCTCGGCATCGGCCGCCTCGGGTGCGGCGCGGTCAAACACCTCGAACCCCACCTGCAAATACTCGCTGGCGCGGGTGCCCAAATGGTCCTGTTTGCGAAACACCTCGCCCATATAGGCATAGCGCGCGGGGTCTGCGCCATGCGCCATGTGGGCCTGCACCACGGGCACGGTAAAGTCGGGCCGCAGCATCATTTCGCCGCGCAAAGGGTCATGCGTGACATAGGCGCGGGCGCGGATATCCTCGCCGTACAGGTCCAAGAGCGTCTCGGCGGGCTGGAGGATGTCGGTGTCCACCGGCACAGCGCCTGCAGCCAGAAAAGCGGCGTAAAGCCGTTCTGCTTCGGCACGAATGGCGGGTTTGGTCGTCATTCGGTGTCTCCGGCAGGCACGTTGCCCCCCGCCCCCTGCCCCTGCCCACGAAGGGGGAGGGGAGGCGCGAGCCTTGAAGGGCTGGCGCTTCCCTCCCCCCTTGTGGGGGAGGGAGAGGGAGGGGGGGCGAACCGCAGCATCATTGCCCCAGCATTTTCCGCACTTCGGCCACCAGATCGGTGCGGGCGATTTCCACCTGCGCCGGGCGGTCTTTCCATTCTTCCAGTGTCGCATTCTGCGCGATCTGCGCGCCAAGGATCAGGTCTTTCAGAATGACCGTGCCCTTGTCCGCCTCGTTCCCGCCTTGGATCACCGCCACCGGGCTTTGCCGTTTGTCTGCGTATTTCAACTGGTTGCCGAAGTTCTTGGGGTTGCCGAGGTAAACCTCGGCCCGGATGCCCGCATTGCGCAGATCGGCCACCATGGCCATGTAATCGGCCATCCGGTCGCGGTCCATCACGGTGACCACGACAGGGCCGGGTGCAGCACCCGAGGTGCGCCCCTTGGCGCGCAGCGCGGCCAGCAGGCGGTCAACACCAATGGAAACGCCCGTGGCAGGCACCGATTGCCCGGTGAACCGCTTGACCAGATCGTCATAGCGCCCGCCCCCGGCGACCGAGCCGAACTGCCGCTTGCGGCCTTTTTCATCAAGGATTTCAAAGGTGAGTTCGGCTTCATAGACCGGGCCGGTGTAGTAGCCGAGGCCGCGAACCACGCCCGGGTCCAGCACGATGCGGTCCGCGCCATAGCCCTGACGGTCGAGAAGCTCGGCGATCTGCTCCAACTCGTCCACGCCTTCAGCCCCGATAACCGAGGCACCAACCAACTCGCGCAGGCGCGCCACTGTCGCAGCCCCGCTGTCGCGCTTGGCGGAGACAAAGCCCATGACCACCTCGGCCTGCTCAGCGCTCAGCCCAGCGCCTTTGGTGAAATCGCCAGACTCGTCCTTGCGGCCCGCGCCCAACAGCGCACGCACGCCCTCATCCCCCAGCCGATCAATCTTGTCGATGGCGCGCAGGACGATGCCGCGCTCGTGGGTAAAGCGCTCGGGTTCGGACGGGTCCAGCACCCCGGCCACCTCCATCACCCCGTTCAAAACCTTGCGGTTGTTGACCTTGACCACATAGTCACCGCGCGGGATGCCGACGACCTCCAAAGCATCCGACAGCATGGCGCAAATCTCGGCGTCGGCGGCGACGGACCCTGACCCGACCGTATCGGCATCGCATTGATAAAACTGGCGAAACCGCCCCGGACCGGGCTTTTCATTGCGCCAGACCGGCCCCATCGCATAGCGGCGATACGGCGAGGGCAGGTCATTGCGGAACTGGGCTGCCACCCGCGCCAAGGGGGCTGTCAGGTCATAGCGCAGGGCCAGCCAGTCAGCATCTTCATCCTGCCAGCCAAAGACGCCCTCATTCGGGCGGTCGACGTCGGGCAGGAACTTGCCCAAGGCTTCCACGGTTTCAACTGCCGAGGTCTCCAACGGATCAAACCCATAGCGATGATAGACGCCGGTGATCGCATCCAGCATCGCTTTGCGTTCGGTCACTTCGGCCCCGAAGTAATCGCGAAACCCTTTCGGGGTTTCGGCGCGGGGGCGCCGAATTTTGCCACCAGAATTGCTGTCAGACATGGGATTACACCTTGCATCGCTTGGCTCTTCCTCTAACGAAGGGGGCACGGCACGGCAAGCGCAGGATGGCACAATGACCCCTATGGATGCAGTTGAGGAACGTCTGGCGCATCTGACCCGCGCCGTGGACGATCTGTCGGACATCGTCGCGCGCCAAAGTGGCGAGATCGACACCCTCACCCGCCGCGTTCATCTGCTGATGGAGCGCGAGGCGCACCGCGAGGCAGCAGGAGAAGGCAGCCCCGAGGCCAATGTGCCGCCGCCGCATTGGTAAATCATGAAGATCGCGGGCGTTGATCTGCGGGCGCTGGCCCTGACCTTGGCGCTGGGCGCTGTGGGTGGGCTTGCAGCGCATGCAGCAGAATTGCCTTTGGGCTATCTTCTGGGCTCGATGGTCTTGGTCGGCGTTCTGGCCGCCTTTGATATCAATCCCTTGGGTCGCACACTGACCTTGCCCCCACGGTTGCGGTTTTCCTTTGTGCCGGTGATCGGCGTCGCCATTGGCGGGGCTTTTACCCCCGAAGTGGCGCGGGCGGCGTTGGGGTGGGGGCCGTCGCTTGCGGCGTTGTTTGTGTTCGTGCCGGTGGCGCATGTCATGGGCTATGCGCTTTATCGCCGGGGGGGGCTGGGGCGGGCGGAGGCCTATTATTCGGCCATTCCCGGCGGGCTGATCGAAAGCGTGCAGATGGGTGAAGAGGCGGGGGCGGATGTGCGCGTGCTGATCACCTTGCAGACCTTTCGGCTGATCGGGACCATCATCGCGGTGCCGCTGATCTTTCTGGCGCTGACCGGCCATACGGTGGGATCGGCGGCGGGGACCACTATGGCTGGGGCATCCGTGCCGCTGACCCTGCAAGATGTGGGGTTGATGATTGCGGCAGGTCTGATCGGCGTGCAGGCGGGCAAATGGCTGCTACTGCCGGGATATATCATCACCGGGCCGCTTTTGTGTTCAGCCGTCCTGCATGCCACGGGGCTGATGCAGGCCATTCCGCCGGGGTGGCTGGTGGCGGTGACCCAGGTCATTCTGGGCGCAGGTTTGGGCGTGCGCTTTGTTGGCATGGACCGTAAGCTGTTGGTAAAATGTGGAAAACTTGCGGCTATCAACGGCGTATTCGCGCTGGTTCTGGCCTTTGTCTTTGCCGAAGTCGTGCATCTTCTGGCGGGTGAGCCGCTGGCGGCGGCGTTTTTGGCCTTTGCGCCGGGGGGGCTGGCCGAGATGAGCCTTGTGGCGCTGAGCCTGAACATGAGCGTGATCTATGTCACCGCGCATCATGTTTTGCGGATCGTGCTGGCGGTGAGTTTTGCCAAGCTGGGCAAGCGGCTGATCTAAGCCACTGGGAACGCTGCATTAACTGTGGCAGAGCCGGGATAGCTTGCGTCTGGCATCTGTCGGGTTGGCGTCTGGCATGCGTCTGGCATCTGTCCCGACACGGGGCGGGCGGGTGCCGCGTTAACCATGGTGGCAAATCGCGCAAAAGTTGTGCTTGACCCCGGTTAATCATCTCGTCAATCTTGTGGCCTGTGCAGGAGACGAGCGTCGTGTTGTATCCCATTGCAAGGTTGGTCATTTCGGCGCTTTTGCTGTTGTTTGTCGTTTTTGCGCCGCCTTTACAGCCGGGCATGGGTGAAGCGATCTGTCTTGTGGTCTTGACCAACCTGCGCTTGCTTCATTGGAAAGCGCCCCAAACCCGGATGGACTTTGTGAGAGAGGCGCTTTGGCAAGCGCTTTATCTTGCGCTTTTCCTGTGCTTCCTGCGCCTGCCGGAAATTGAAAAGATTTCGGACTTGATGCTGCCTTTTGCAGTGGCTGTGGGGGCCTTGGCTTTGATGCTGGTCTATGGGCTAAGTCGAATTCTTCCCATGGGGGCACCGATCCCATTGAAGAATGCCGCAAGCGTCGTCTTGGCCAGCGTCGGGATCGCATTGGCCGCCCATTTTTTTTGGGCCGAAGGATCTCCGCCATTGGCGGCCATCTCTGGGCTGATCTTTACGCTTCTTATAACGACCCCTGCGGCGATTCATCTGGAAGCAGCGATTGCGGCCCGGTCACGCGCTGAATTCACTGTCATCGAGGTAACCAACCGGCTGATCGTTGGCCTGTCCCTGTGCTTGGTGGTCTTTGGCACTAGGCCCGACTTCTGGATCGGGCTGGTCTCGATAGTGCCGGTGATGTTGGCCATCAGCTCCATCCGCATCTGGCGTTGGCAGGCAAGCCCTGCGCCGACGGCCGACGAAACCGCTTAACCCTCGGTCCGGCCAGTGCCTTCGCGGTTCTTGGGGTAATGATGGGCCAGCGGGAATTCGGGCAGCCAGCCCTCGCGGCGCACCGTCCACAGCTCATAGGTTGGGCGGAAGGCATCCGGCGCGTCGAAAGACCCAAGGTTGATGCCGATCTCATCGTCGAAATGGGCATAGACCGGAGAGCCGCAGGTGGGGCAGAAAAAGCGGCGCTGCTAATCGCGGGCCTCGCCCGTCACGGTGACGGCGGTTTCGGGGAAGATGGCCGAGCCGTGAAACAGCGCGCCGTGGTTCTTGCGGCAGTCTAGACCGTAT
>JBILYK010000059.1:0-21597 GCA_044377735.1 Paracoccaceae bacterium
TTTCGTCATCGGGGGCCCGGATGGCGACGCGGGCCTGACGGGCCGCAAGATTATCGTCGACACCTATGGCGGCGCCGCGCCACATGGCGGTGGTGCGTTTTCGGGCAAGGACCCGACCAAGGTTGATCGCTCAGCCGCTTATGCCGCGCGATATCTGGCGAAAAACGTGGTGGCCGCGGGTCTGGCCGACCGCTGCACGCTGCAGGTCAGCTATGCGATTGGCGTGGCCAAGCCCTTGTCGATCTATGTTGACACCCACGGCACCGGTCAGGTCGAGGCCGAGGCGATTGAACGCGCGGTCATGCAGTGCATGGACCTCACCCCGCGTGGCATTCGCGAGCACTTGCAACTGCGCCGCCCGATCTACGCCCGCACCGCCGCCTACGGCCACTTTGGCCGGGCGCCCGAGGCGGATGGTGGCTTTTCATGGGAAAAGATCGATCTGATCGAGGCGCTGAAAAAGGCGGTATGACCAAGCAAACGAGGCGGGCTCGGGGGGCATCGAGCCCCCGCTTGCCCGCGTTGCCACGCAAAGACCGCCACAGCACACGCTTGACCCGCGCCCAAGCTTCAGCCAAGAGGCCCCGGATGATCTCCGGGGCCTCTTGCCATGTACAATCCTGCCGAACGCCGCAACTTCTATGGCCGTGTCCATGGCAAGACCCTGCGGCAAAGCCAGAAAACCTATCTGGACGAAGACCTTGCCCGGCTGTCGCTGCCTGGCGTGGCGCTGGAGGAGAACCCAGCGCGCGCAGCCCTCGATCTTGCGCGCTTTCACGGCAAACCCCTGTGGCTGGAAATCGGCTTTGGTGGCGGTGAACATCTGGTGCATATGGCCGCAACCTATCCGCAGGTGGAGATCATCGGCTGCGAACCCTTCGTCAATGGCATCGCCATGCTCTTGGGTAAGATCCGTCAGGCCGAGGTGCAAAACCTTTGCCTGCATCCGGGCGATGTGCGCGATCTCTTCGATGTCCTGCCCAAAGGCTGCCTGTCCAAGGTGTTTCTCAACTACCCCGACCCTTGGCCCAAGGCCCGCCACCATCGCCGCCGCTTTGTGACGCCCGAATACCTTCTGCCCCTCGCCCGCGCGATGGAAATCGGGGCAGAGCTGCGTGTGGCAACCGACATCGCCGACTATGTCCGCCAAGCCTTGGAAGAGATGCCGCCCGCCGGCTTTGATCTGGTGCAGCAGACCGGTCCCGGCGAGGCTTGGGAGGATTGGCTCTCGACCCGCTATGAACAAAAAGCGCTGCGCGAAGGCCGCCCACCGCATTACCTGACCTTCCGCCGCCGCGCGGGCTGAGGTGGCAGGAGCCTCCGGCGGGAGTATTTCAGCCAAAGTGAAAGCCCTTTCATCTTGGCCCAAATACTCCCCGCGGAGCGTTCTGCCGAAGGTGCCGGGAGCAGGTGGTGAAGCAATGGACCCCGCACGCCGCTTGCGTTATCAGGCGGGCAACGGGAGTGAAGGAGAGACAAGATGTCCGGCCATGGTGACGCGCAACCGATGACCTCCGCGAAAAGCGGGCCGCTGAAAGGCACGGCTTCGGTGCCCGGTGACAAGTCGATCTCGCACCGGTCATTGATCTTTGGTGCGATGGCGGTCGGCGAGACCAAGATCACCGGGCTTTTGGAAGGCCAGGATGTGTTAGACACCGCCAAGGCCATGCGGGCCTTTGGTGCCACGGTCACCCGCCATGGCGAGGGGGCATGGTCGGTCAATGGCGTGGGTGTCGGCGGGTTTCAGGAACCGGCTGATGTGATCGATTGCGGCAATTCCGGCACCGGGGTTCGGCTCATCATGGGCTGCATGGCCACCAGCGCGATGACCGCAACCTTTACCGGGGATGCTTCCTTGCGCAAGCGGCCGATGGGGCGCGTGACAGATCCGCTGAGCCTGTTCGGCGCGCAGGCTTATGGTCGCAAGGGTGGCCGTCTGCCGATGACCATCGTTGGCGCGGCCAATCCCGTGCCAGTGCGCTATGCTTTGCCGGTCGCCTCGGCGCAGGTGAAATCGGCAGTTCTCTTGGCGGGGCTGAATGCCCCCGGCCAGACCGTGGTGATTGAAAAGGAACCGACGCGCGACCATTCCGAGCGGATGCTTTTGGGCTTTGGCGCGACATTGGTGGTGGAGCCTTCAAAGGAGGGCAATATCATCACCCTCACCGGCCAGCCCGAGTTGCGCCCGCAAACTGTGGCGGTGCCGCGTGATCCATCCTCGGCGGCCTTCCCGGTCTGTGCGGCGTTGGTTGTTGAGGGGTCGGACATTTTTGTCCCAGGCGTCAGTCAGAACCTGACCCGCAATGGCCTTTACCTCACCTTGGTCGAGATGGGGGCCGAGATCGAATTCCAGAACCCCCGCGAAGAGGGGGGCGAGCCGGTGGCCGATCTGCGCGTGCGCTTCAGCGGCAATATGAAGGGCATCGAAGTGCCGCCCGAGCGCGCGCCGTCGATGATTGACGAATACCCGATCCTGTCGGTGGTCGCCGCCTTTGCGTCCGGCAAGACCGTGATGCGCGGGGTCAAGGAATTGCGCGTCAAGGAATCGGACCGCATTGATGCCATGGCGCGCGGCCTTGAGGCCAATGGTGTCAAGATCGAAGAGGATGAGGACACGTTGATCGTGCACGGGCTGGGGGCGGGCGGCATGCCGGGCGGGGCGACCTGTGCTACGCATCTGGATCACCGCATTGCCATGTCCTTCCTTGTTGCCGGGATGGCCGCGCGCAAGCCGATTGCGGTTGATGATGCCAGCCCGATCGTCACCTCTTTCCCGATTTTTGAATCGCTGATGAACGGTCTTGGTGCAAACATTCGGCGCGAATAACCCGACGAGAAGCCATTTGGCGCCCGAGGAGGTTGCGATGAAATTCACGGTGGCCATCGACGGCCCGGCAGCAGCGGGCAAGGGCACTATCAGCCGGGCCATTGCCGACCATTTTGGTTTTGCGCATCTCGACACTGGATCGCTTTATCGCGCGGTGGGGCTCAAAGTCGGCGATCCGGTTTTGGCTGCCCGCTCCCTGACGCCCGATGACCTTGCCCGTGACGATCTGCGCAGCCTTGAGGCGGGGCAGGCAGCGTCGCGTGTCGCCGTGATCCCCGAGGTTCGGGCCGCCCTGCTGGACTTTCAGCGCCGCTTTGCCCGACGTGATGGGGGTGCGGTGCTGGATGGGCGCGATATCGGCACGGTGATCTGCCCCAAGGCGGAGGTGAAGCTGTACATCACCGCCAGCCCTGACGTCCGTGCCCATCGCCGGTGGCTTGAGGTCGGGGGCGATGAGATGGACGTCCTTGCACAAGTCAAGGACCGCGATGCCCGCGACATGGGCCGCGCCGATGCACCTTTGTGTGCGGCGGCGGATGCGGTCCAAATCGACACAAGCGCAATGAATATCGAAGAGGCGGTGGCGCAGGCGGTGGCGCAGGTGCGCCGGGCCCTAGCAGCAGGCTAATGGTGGCCCAGCCCGAAATCTTGCTCCACATCAACCTTGCCGATCCGTCGGGGTGGCGAAGTCATCGGCGGCTGGATTTCTTTGCCCGGCTGGCTGATTTTTGCGACGCCCACGGCATCCGCTACGAGGTGTGCACGCGCGAGGCGGGTCTGACGCGGCGACAACAAGCCGCGCCCGATGGGCGATTGCATATTGTCGAGGATGGCCGGGTCAGCGGTGAGGGTTGGTTGAACGCTGCGGTCGCCTATCTTTTGGGCTTTTGGCATCTGGACCCCGAGGGCATTCTGGCAGACAGCCGGGCGCGTGACGCGGTTTTTCACCCGCGTGACGTGGCACAGGAGGAAGCGCTGGCCACATTTCAGGCGCTGCGGCATAGGTTCGTCAAGCGGCGGCTGTCACGCTACAATCAACCCCGCGACAGGGTCGACGCAGCGCCCGATGGTTGTATCGCAGTGCTGTTGCAGGGCAAGACGCCCTATCGAATGGGCCAATGTGACGTGCCACAGCACGAGATCATTCTGGCCGCATGTCGGGCGGCGGCGGGCCGAGAGGTGGTTGTCAAGCGGCATCCGCAATCGATTAGCGAGGGCGCGTGGACCATTGCCAAGGCAGCGGACGCTGGGGCGGCGTTTCAGCTGTTCGAGGGCAATATCCACGATCTGCTGGCCGCCTGTTCAGTGACGGTGTCGATCAACTCGGCCGCTGCGATGGAGGGTTTTTTGCACCGAAAACCCGCCATCCTTTTCGGCCAGTCCGATTTCGAATCTTTGGTCACGCGGGTGCATCAGCCCGCCGATTTTCCGCAGGCCTTGCACCAGGCCCTGACCACCGAACGGCGCTATGCAAAGATGATTCACTGGTATTTCACCCGCCACACGCTGGAGGTTGCCTCCCCCGACTTTGAGGCCCGCGTTCTGGATGCCTTTGCCAAGGTGGGCTTTGGGCGTGATCGGTTGGGCCTGTAACGCCGCCCCGGCCTTCCCCAAAAGTCAGATGCACAGACCCTTTGCGCTGGCGCACAGGCGGCAGGGATTGTCCCGCCTGCCCAGAACCCCAGATAGGCGACTATAGGTCGAGCAGTGTCGTGATCATCACGCCGCGCTCGCCCGACAGACCCGGAAAGACAAGGCTCGTATCATGCTGAACGACAAACTGAACTGGCGCTATGCAACCAAGGCGATGGACCCGGCCAAGGCCGTGCCGCAGGCCAAGGTGAACGCGATCCTTGAGGCGGCCAATCTGGCGCCCACCTCTTCGGGTTTGCAGCCCTTCGAGATCATCGTGGTGACCAACCCCGAGGTGAAGGCGAAGCTGTTGGCCGCCGCCTATGGCCAAAAGCAGGTTGTCGATGGCAGCCATGTTCTGGTGTTCGCGGCTTGGGACAATTACACCGCCGAACGGATTGATGCCGTGGTCGCCCAGACCCACCAGCAGCGTGGCACGCCAATTGAAATGCTGAACGCCTATTACGACGGGCTGAAGGCCAATTACCTGTCGCGCGCGGCAGAGGTGAACTATGAACATGCCGCCCGTCAGACCTATATTGCCTTTGGCGTTGCGCTGACTGCCGCCGCCTTTGAAGAGGTGGATTCAACCCCGATGGAGGGCTTTGATCCGGCCCAAGTGGATGAGATTCTTGGTCTGCGTGCCAAGGGGCTGCGGTCGGTCACGCTGATGCCCTTGGGCTACCGCGCGGCGGAAGGCGACTGGCTGAAAGGTGCGGCCAAAGTGCGCAAGCCCATGGCTGATCTGGTCACCGAAATCGCCTGATCCTGAACAGTTTTTCGCAACGGCCCCCGGCGACGGGGGCCGTTTGCGTTTTGGCCCTGGAAATGACGGGTTTTCCCTTGCCAAGAAGGGCTGCTGCGCCTAAAGACGCGCATCGAGAAGGGTCCGGCACTGCCGTGGCCCTTTTGGTATTTGAGCATCAAGACCGGCGGAGCCAACCGCAAGGCCAGTGAAAACACGAGAAAAGGAACTGAACTACATGTGCGCTAAAAACACTATGGACGAATTTGAAGCCCTTCTGAAGGAAAGCTTTGAAATTGACACCCCCGAAGAGGGCACGGTTGTCAAAGGCCGCGTGATCGCCATCGAGGCAGGTCAGGCCATCATCGACGTCGGCTACAAGATGGAAGGCCGCATCGATCTTAAAGAATTCGCAAACCCCGGCGAAGCCCCGAATATCAACGTGGGCGACGAAGTCGAGGTTTACCTTGACCGCGTGGAAAATGCCCGTGGTGAGGCCCAGATCAGCCGCGAGAAAGCTCGCCGCGAAGAAGCCTGGGATCGTCTGGAAAAAGCTTACGCTTCGGAAACCCGTGTTGACGGTGCCATCTTTGGCCGTGTCAAAGGCGGCTTTACCGTTGATCTGGGCGGCGCTGTGGCCTTCTTGCCCGGCTCTCAGGTTGACGTGCGCCCCGTGCGTGATGCTGGCCCGCTGATGGGCATGAAGCAGCCCTTCCAGATCCTGAAAATGGACCGTCGCCGTGGCAACATCGTTGTGTCTCGCCGCGCGATCCTGGAAGAGTCGCGTGCCGAACAGCGCGCCGAAGTCATTGGCAACCTGACAGAAGGTCAGATCGTCGATGGCGTGGTCAAGAACATCACCGAATACGGTGCGTTTGTGGATCTGGGCGGCGTTGACGGCCTGCTGCACGTCACAGACATGGCTTGGCGTCGCGTCAACCACCCGTCCGAGATTCTGGCGATCGGTGAGACCATCAAGGTTCAGGTCATCAAGATCAACAAAGAAACCCACCGCATTTCGCTGGGCATGAAGCAGCTGCAATCCGATCCTTGGGATGCAGTCGAAAATCTCTACGCGCTTGGCACCGTGCACAAGGGCCGCGTCACCAACATCACCGATTACGGCGCCTTCGTGGAGCTGGAAGCCGGTGTCGAGGGTCTGGTTCACGTCTCGGAAATGTCGTGGACAAAGAAGAACGTTCACCCCGGCAAGATCGTGTCGACCTCTCAGGAAGTCGAAGTCATGGTTCTGGAAATTGACAGCGCCAAGCGTCGCGTGTCTCTCGGCCTGAAGCAGACCCAACGCAATCCGTGGGAAGTGTTCGCTGAAAACCACCCCGTTGGCTCGGCCATCGAAGGTGAAGTCAAGAACATTACCGAATTCGGTCTGTTCGTGGGTCTGGAAAACGACATCGACGGCATGGTTCACCTGTCGGATCTGTCGTGGGACCAGCGCGGCGAAGACGCCATTCAGAACTACCGCAAGGGCGACGTGGTGCAAGCCGCCGTCACCGAAGTGGATGTCGAGAAAGAACGTATCTCGCTGTCAGTCAAAGCCCTTGGCGAAGACAACTTCTCGGATGCGGTTGACGGCGTGAAACGCGGTGCGATCATCACCGTCGTCGTCACGGCCATCGAAGAAGGCGGCGTCGAGGTGGAGTATAACGGCGCCAAGTCGTTCATCCGCCGCTCGGACCTGTCGCGCGACCGTGGCGACCAGCGCCCCGAGCGTTTCAACGTCGGCGACAAGCTCGACGTGCGCGTCACCAACATCGACCCCAAGACCCGCAAGCTGGGTCTGTCGATCAAGGCCCGCGAGATCGCCGAAGAGAAAGAAGCTGTCGAACAGTATGGCTCGTCCGATTCGGGCGCGTCGCTGGGCGACATCCTTGGCGCGGCCCTCAAGGGCGGCAACAAGTGATCTGACAACGTCAGATGAGTATAATCACAAGAGGCCCCGCCGAAAGGCGGGGCCTCTTTGCCAATACGCCGGTGCTGCTTTGAAAAACGTTTGTATGAGCACAAGATTCTTGCCTATACTCCCTTTGAAAACAACGGGTGGCGGCTGTAAGAGCCCGAAAACAGGGCTTAACCGACCACGTAGGGGGATAATACAGATGATCCGCTCGGAACTGATCCAGAAGATTGCAGACGAAAACCCGCATTTGACGCAGCGCCATGTTGAACGGATCGTCAATACGGTGTTCGAGGAGATCATTGAGGCGCTGGCCAAGGGCGATCGCGTCGAATTGCGCGGCTTTGGTGCCTTTTCGGTCAAGGCGCGCAACGCCCGCGTTGGGCGCAACCCGCGCACCGGTGAGGCGGTGAAGGTCGATGACAAGAAGGTGCCCTTCTTCAAGACCGGCAAACTGCTGCGCGACCGGCTGAATACCAAGTAAGCCACCCTTGCCATGGCCGCCTGCGCGCCCGATACTGGGGCACGCATCCGAGGAGGGGCCATGATCCGCAGTCTGCGCTATTTGTTTCTGGCGGCCCTTGGGCTAGTGCTGTTGACCGTGGCGCTGGCCAACCGCGCACCTGTCACGCTGAAAGCCCTGCCCGAAGATCTGGCCGCCTTTACCAGCTTTGCCTGGCAGATCGATGTGCCGCTCTTCATGGTCATCTTTGGTGGCATCATCGCCGGGCTGTTGATCGGCTTTGTCTGGGAATGGTTCCGCGAGATGAAGCACCGGTCCACCGCCAGCCGCAAAACCCGTGAAGTCGCCCGGTTGGAACGCGAACTTGCGGTGATGAAGGACAGTCAATCGATTCCGAAAGACGACATTCTTGCCATATTGGACAAGCCGAAAGCCTAAGATGCCCGACATTCGCGTCAAGATCTGCGGCCTGAAAACCACGGCTGATGTCGCCGCCGTGGCCGCCAGCGGGGCGGCCTATGCGGGGTTTGTGTTCTTTGCCAAAAGCCCGCGCAACCTGACCATTCCGGCTGCGCGCGCGCTGGCGCTGGCCGCGCCCGTGGGTCTGGCCAAGGTGGCCTTGGTGGTTGATGCGGACGATGCGTTTTTGGATCAGATCACCGAAGCGATGCCTTTGGACATGTTGCAGCTGCATGGCCATGAAACCCCCGACCGCGTGGCCGAAATCCGCGCCCGCTATGGGCTGCCGGTGATGAAGGCGGTGGGTGTGGCGGATGAGGGCGACCTGACGGCGGTCTTTGACTATTCGCTGGTGGCCGACCAGATTCTGGTTGATGCTAAGCCCCCGAAGAACGCCGATCTGCCCGGTGGCAACGGGCTGTCGTTCGATTGGCGGCTGGTGGCCCAGCGCCGCTGGCTGCGGCCGTGGATGCTGGCAGGCGGGCTGAGGCCCGACAATGTGGCCGAGGCGATCCGGCTGACCAATGCGCGGCAGGTCGATGTCTCATCCGGCGTGGAATCTGCCCCGGGCGTCAAGGACGCAGCCCGAATCGCGGATTTTGTCCGCGCCGTCACGGAGGATGGCCCGCCAATCCTGCGCTAGCTCCGGGGCGGGCTTTGCGACGGAACATCGCGCAGGCCTAGAAGGCCTTGAACGTCATCGTGGTCAGCGTGCGGACGATGCCCGGAATGTCAAAGAGCTTGCCCGACAGGTAATGCCCGACATCCTCGCCCTCGGGGATATAGATTTTAGCGATCAGGTCATATTCGCCGGAGGTCGAGTAAAGCTCGCTCACCACCTCGCGGTCATAGATCGCGGTGGCAACCTCATAGGTCTTGCCGGGGGTGCAGCGGAACTGAACAAAGACGCAGGTCATGGCGGAGGTCCTATGGGCGGGTTCTTGGGGCATACCCCGGGGGTTTCACACCCCCGGACCCCCGTGGAGTATTTCAAAAGGCGCAAGACCTCAACCGGGGTGGGGCGGCCGGAGGTTAGAGTTGGTCATCCTCGGTCGCAAGCTTAAGCGGGGCCGGGCCTTGTTTCAAGTCGGCCACAGTTAGTGGGTAGGTCGGGCGGCCCAATCGGTTGCGCACCACCCACATCAGCCGCTTTTCGGCGCGGGTGATGGCGACATAGGCCAGACGTTTCCACAAGGGCACGCCCGCCTCGCTGCGCCCGGCCGCGGCGGCGGCGTAGAGGTCGGGGGCAAAGACCTGCACCGTCTCCCATTGAGAGCCTTGTGCCTTGTGGATGGTGACGGCTGCCCCATGCAGAAAGGCGGCACCCATGGTGGCGGCATGGGGAATGAAGGGCTCTTCCTCATCGGGGCGTTCGATCTTGATAATCGAGGCGGCGGAAAGCTGCGGTTCTTCCGCGCCAATGACGTGCAGCTTGGCAAATCCCGGCCGGTTGCCGGGGCCAAGGTAGATAACTTGCGCGCCTTTGATAAGGCCGCGCGCCTCAAGGTCGATGCGTTTCTTGCGGTGTTTCAGGGGCAGTTCAATGCCGTCGCAGATCAGGGGTTCGCCTGGCAGAAGATCATCCTCGGGCGCGCCATGGGCGGCGCGAAAGGCGGTGATCAGCCGGATGCGGGTGGCATTGCGCCAGACCAGCACCGGGCTGCGGGCCATAAGATCGGCATCCACCCGTTCAGCCCAGACCACGCGGTCATCGCGCTTGGCGGTCTCTTCGACGAGGCGTTCGAAATCGTCAAAGCCGATCCGCTCATCAGCCAAGGCATGCGCCAGATCAAGGATCGGATTATCCTGCGTTTGGCGGTGGATGCGGTGCAGCACAAGGCGCAAGGGGTCGGCCAGCTTGTCAAACACCATGGCGCCACTTTGGCCCACCGGGGCCAGCTGGGCGGGATCGCCGAACAAGACCAGCGTCGGAAAAATCTCGCGCAAGTCCTCTAGTTGGCGCTCGTCCAGCATCGAGCTTTCGTCGACAAAGCCCACATCCAAAGGCTCTTCGCGCCGCTTCCAGCCCTTGATGAAATCGCTGCCGCGCAGGCCCGCCGCCGCCAGCGCACCTGGGATCGAGGCGACGGTGTCGTAAAACGCTTTGGCCCGGTCAAGCGCAAGCTCCGTCAGCCCCTCCACCGCCGGGCGGCTGCCTTGGCCGGTCAGCCATTCGGCGATTTTTTCATATTGCGGGTCATAGACCGGGGTATAAAGGATGCGGTGGATGGTGGTGGCCGGAACCCCACGCAGACGCAGGACCGAAGCGGCCTTGTTGGTGGGGGCGAGAATGGCCAGTGTCCGGCGGTCCTTGCGGCGGCGGGGTTCGTAATCGCCCGAGACAAGGTCAACGCCCGCCGCCTGCATCGCCCGGTAGAGGCTGGCCAAGAGCATGGTCTTGCCCGAACCCGCCTTGCCCACCACCGCCAGAACCGAAGCCTTACCTTCGGCGCGTGGGGTCAGCGTGGCACTGCCAAGGTCAATGCCCATGCCCAAAAGCGTGGCTGCGACACGGTCATAGGCTTCGGCCTGATCGTCAGAAAAGGTGAGGGTTGGCAGCATGGGGCGAGCATAAGCGAGGCGGGCGCGAAGGGCCAGAGCCGCCGATCAATGCGGGCGTCTCGTGGGCGGAGTGACCTCGTCAGAGTCAGCACCGCCTTCTGCGGTGGGTTCGGGGGTGGCGCAGGCCGCAACCTCGGCACGCGCCACCCGCATCGCCTCATCAGCCTTCAGGGCCAAGGCTGGCAGCCCGTTTTTTTCCGCGTAGCTCCTCAGGTCGCGCAGCACATCAAAAATCCAATCATGACGCATGGGGCCCTCTTCACATCACCTGACGAACCGGCGGATTGTCTCGATTCTGTGAACAGTCTAGCGCCGCACCTGCGAAGAGTCCGTCGAATAGTTCAACCTGAAGGTGCAAGCGCCACCACAGTCAAGAGACTGCGGTGGCGCTGGTCAGGTTGGCACCGGGTTAGCGGTTGCGGCTGGCTTCCAGCGCATCCTCAAAGGTGCGCAGACCTGTGGTGGGCGCCTGCACCAGAACGGCCATGTTGCCCGGCTTGTGCTGGTTCTTCCACATCAGCGTGTGGGCTTTGGGGATATCGGCCCAAGGGAAAACCTCGGACATGCAGGGATCGAGACGACGCTCGCACATCAGCGCATTGGCCGCTGAGGCCTGCTTAAGATGGGCAAAGTGGCTGCCCTGCAGGCGCTTTTGGTGCATCCACATGTAGCGCACGTCAAAGGTGCAGTTAAAGCCCGTGGTGCCGGCACAGATCACCACCATGCCGCCCTTTTTGCACACCAAGGACGAGACCGGGAAGGTCGCCTCACCGGGGTGTTCAAAGACCATGTCGACGTTCACGCCCTTGCCAGTGATGTCCCAGATTGCCTTGCCGAACTTGCGGGCCTCTTTCAGCCAGACATTATACTCTTCCGAGCCGACCTTCGGCAGCTGACCCCAGCATTTGAAGTCGTTGCGGTTGATGACACCCTTGGCACCCAAGGACATCACAAAATCACGCTTGGATTCGTCCGAGATCACACCAATCGCATTGGCCCCGGCGGTGTTGATCAGCTGGATCGCGTAAGATCCCAGACCGCCCGATGCACCCCAGACCAGCACGTTCTGCCCCGGCTTCAGGTCATGAGGGGCGTGGCCGAAAAGCATCCGGTATGCGGTGGCCAGCGTCAGCGTGTAGCAAGCCGATTCTTCCCAGGTCAGGTGGCGCGGGCGCGCCATCAGTTGCTGGGACTGCACGCGGGTGAACTGGCTGAACGACCCGTCAGGGGTTTCATAGCCCCAGATGCGCTGTGTGGGCGAAAACATCGGATCGCCGCCGTTGCATTCCTCGTCGTCACCGTCGTCTTGGTTGCAGTGGATCACGACCTCATCGCCGACCTTCCAGCGCTTGACCTTGTCACCCACCGCCCAGACGATGCCGGCAGCGTCCGAGCCGACGATGAAATAAGGCAATTTGCTGTTGTCAAACGGACTGATCGGCTGACCCAAACCGGCCCAGACGCCGTTGTAGTTGACGCCCGCCGCCATCACCATGACCAGCACTTCGTTGCTATCAAGCGCCCAAGTGTCGACAACCTCAAGCTTCATCGCATCTTCAGGCGCACCATGGCGTTCGCGGCGAATGGCCCAAGCGTACATCTGCTTTGGCACATGGCCCAAGGGCGGCATCTCGCCGATTTCATAGAGGTCCTTCACCGGCGCATCGTAGGGCGCAATGGTGGGTGCGGTGTCCAGTGCCATAAGGGCCTCCTTGTAAAGTGTGCCGCGTGAAGCCCGGCGCATCGCTTATGCCGCGACGCAGAATCGACGCGGTTCGCGGCCTAGGGATACTCAAGTTGCGCAATATTGCAATAGGTGCAGCGCAGAAATTGTAATTTTATGTCTGCCGCGTTGCGGCATCTTCGGTCTCTAGCCGTTGCCAGACCGGGGCTGCATAAAAAGCGAGAACCGAGGCCGCGTCCGATCTTGGGAGCAGGTCTGCGCCCACCAACCCGCGCCCGACCAACGGGCGCAGCCCCTCGTCCAGCGTTTGTGCCAGACCTTGCGGCGGCAGCTTTAGCACCGCGCCCCGCGCCTGCAACTGGACCACCAGATCAGCCAGCCGGTCGGCGAGCGCCGTGCGGTCGGCAGGCTGGCTTTGCAGCGCGGCTGCCACCAAAGGCACCGCCAAGACTGGCACCACCTTTTCGATCTCGGCCATCAAGAGCGCGCCCAAGGCCGCCGTCTGGGCGTCTGCCGACAGATCGGGATGGGCCGCGCGGAAGCCTTGCAAAGACACCGGCGGACCGAACCCGGCCGCCGCCGTGCCAAAGCCTTGAAACCGTCCGCGCAACCGCCGCCACAGATTGTGTGCGACAAAGCCCACAATCGCGCCCACGCCAGCGCGGAACCGCCGTTCCCCCGCTTGGCCCGCTGCCACCAGAACCCGGTCCTCCAGAACCCGGTCATAGGCCAGCCCCACGGGCACGAACAGAACATCCCGCTCCCGCCCTGCACCGGTGACGACATAGCTCAGAAGGCCCATCTTGGCCGGTCCCACCCGACCATCCAACGACAGCCCACCCTCAGGAAAAAATGCCTGCGTCGTGCCTTCATCGGTGGCCATCTGCACATAGCGCGCAAGCACCCGGCGATAGAGTGTATTGCGGCTGCCGCGCCGAATGAAATAGGCCCCCATCGCCCGGATCATCCGCGAGAACGGCCAGATCCGCGCCCATTCCCCCACCGCATATGACAGGGCCGAGCGGTTGGAGACCAGCCATGTCACCAGCACGTAATCCATATTGCTCCGATGGTTCATCACAAAGATCACCGTGGCATTGCGATCGAGCTGGCTGTTCAACGCCGGATCCACCTTGCCGATCCGCACCCGATAAAGCCCCCGGCTGATCCACCGCGCCAGACGCGTGGCCACACCAAAATACAGCGTGGCCGAAAAGGCGGGCACGATTTCGCGGGCATAGAGGCGGGCCTCTTCAAAAGCCACGGCCCCCGGCAGGCCCGTTTCAGCCGCATGATCGGCCACCGCTTCCATCACGCGCGGGTCATAGACGAGCCGCACGATCATGTCCTGCCGCCGCGCCAGCTTGAACAGTTCAATCGGGCGGTCCAGCCTTGTGTTAAGCCGCGCAAGGGCACGCTCGGCCCGCTTGCGGAAAAACCAGCGCACCGAGGGGAAGAGAAAATGCGAGGCGAAGGTCACGGCGGCAAAGCCGACGATCAAGACCAAAAGCCAAAAAGGAAGCGTCACATCACGAAACATTCCGGCACCCTGCCCTATTCCGAAGCAAAATCCAAACGCCTCTTCGGTCATTGCGTCCTTCATCTGGCGGGCCGCCCCGACGAGAAGACGAAGTCGCCCGAGGAGTTCTCGTTTCGCCGCAGCGCAGCGATTGACAGCGCCCGAAAATGTCGCCTATCTGTCCCATGACGAAATAAAATTGCCGAAGCGATTCACCACACGAGGCCCGCGATGCACGCGCAGAAAGAACAACCTTGGCTGTTCCGCACCTATGCGGGCCATTCCACCGCCGCAGCCTCGAATGCGCTTTACCGCAACAACCTGTCGCGGGGCCAAACCGGGCTTTCGGTGGCCTTCGATCTGCCCACTCAGACGGGCTATGATTCTGACCACGAACTCTCGAAGGGTGAAGTTGGCAAAGTCGGCGTGCCAGTCTGCCACTTGGGTGACATGCGCGCCTTGTTCAAGGATATCCCGCTTGAACAGATGAATACCTCGATGACCATCAACGCCACAGCCCCGTGGCTTTTGGCACTGTATATCGCGGTGGCCGAAGAACAAGGCGCCGATATCTCGGCCCTGCAAGGCACGGTTCAAAACGACATCATCAAGGAATACCTCTCGCGCGGCACCTATATCGCCCCGCCGAAACCTTCGCTTCGCATGATCACCGACGTTGCGGCTTATACGCAAAAGCACCTGCCGAAATGGAACCCGATGAACGTGTGTTCCTATCACCTGCAAGAGGCAGGTGCGACGCCCGAGCAGGAGCTGGCATTTGCCCTCGCCACGGCCTGTGCGGTGCTGGATGATCTGAAAGGGAAAGTTTCCCCCGCCGAATTCCCCAACATGGTGGGTCGTATCTCGTTTTTCGTCAACGCGGGGATCCGCTTTGTGACCGAGCTGTGCAAGATGCGCGCGTTCGTCGATCTCTGGGACGAAATTTGCGAACACCGCTACGGCATCACCGAGGCGAAATATCGCCGCTTCCGGTATGGCGTGCAGGTGAACTCGCTGGGCCTGACCGAACAGCAGCCCGAAAACAACGTCTACCGCATCCTGATTGAGATGCTGGCCGTGACCCTGTCGAAAAAGGCCCGCGCCCGCGCCGTGCAACTGCCCGCTTGGAACGAGGCTTTGGGCCTGCCGCGCCCTTGGGATCAGCAATGGTCGCTGCGCATGCAGCAGATCCTCGCCTATGAAACCGACCTTCTGGAATATGACGATCTTTTCGACGGTAACCCCGCGATTGACCGCAAGGTGAATGCCCTGAAAGAGGGCGCGCGCGCCGAACTCGCGCAGATCGACGCCATGGGCGGTGCGGTGGCGGCGATCGACTATATGAAGGGCCGCTTGGTCGAGGCGAACTCCGAGCGTTTGGCAAAGATCGAATCCAAGGAAACCACCGTTGTCGGCGTCAACCGCTGGACCGAAGCCGCGCCCTCGCCGCTGACAGCGGGCGATGGGTCCATCATGGTGGCCGATGCCGATGCCGAGCGCGACCAGATCGAACGGCTGACCGCCTGGCGCAGCGAGCGCGACGACGCGGCGGTGAAAACAGCCCTCACCGCCCTGCGAGAAGCTGCCAAATCCGGCACCAATATCATGCCCGCCTCGATTGCCGCCGCCAAGGCAGGCTGCACCACCGGCGAATGGGGTGCCATGGTACGCCAAGCCTTTGGCGAATACCGCGCGCCCACCGGTGTGTCGCGCAGCCCGTCGAACCGCACCGAAGGGCTGGAGCCGATCCGCGAGGCCGTCTCGGTGCTGTCGGCCAAACTGGGCCGCCAATTAAAGTTCCTTGTCGGCAAGCCCGGCCTTGATGGGCACTCGAACGGCGCCGAACAGATCGCCGCCCGCGCCCGCGATGTTGGCATGGACATCCACTACGAAGGCATCCGCCTGACACCGGCCGAGATTGTCTCCGCCGCCGCCGATCAAGAGGCCCATGTCATCGGCCTGTCGATCCTGTCGGGCAGCCATATCCCACTGATCACCGAAACCCTTGAACGCATGCGCGCCGCCGGACTTGGCCATGTGCCCTTGGTTGTAGGCGGCATCATCCCTGAAGAGGACGCGGTCCGCCTGCGCGCCATGGGCGTTGCCGCCGTCTATACACCGAAGGATTTTGAGCTGAACCGCATCATGCTGGACATTGTCGGCATCGTCGACGCCCAAGGCTGCGCGGCCTGAACTGGCGGCTCGGGGGGCTTCCACCGGCGCCCAAGCTGTCATAGCCTGCCCTACAAAGGGAGACGATGATGACATTCCATATCGGTGCCAAACCCGGAGATATTGCCGAAACCGTGCTGTTGCCCGGCGACCCCTACCGCGCCCGCTGGGCGGCCCAGACCTTTCTGGACAACCCGGTTTTGATCAACGAAGTACGCGGCATGCTGGGCTATACCGGCACATGGCGCGGGCAGCGGGTCACGATCCACGGCTCGGGCATGGGCATGCCATCCCTGTCGATCTATGCCAATGAGCTGATCAAGGATTACGGCGCACAAACGCTGATCCGCATCGGCAGCGCGGGCGCGCTTCAGCATCACGTCAAGGTGCGCGACGTGGTTTTGGCGCAAACCGCCTCAACCTGTGGCTCGCCCTCTCGGTCGATCTTTCGTGAGTTGAGTTTTGCGCCCTGCGCCGATTTCGGGCTGCTGCGCGCCGCCCATGATGCGGCCCAAAAGATCGGCGTGCCGGTGCATGTCGGCGGCATCTATTCTTCCGACACCTTCTATGACGAACGCGCCGATCTTTCCGAACAACTCCAGCGCCATGGCACGCTCTGCGTCGAGATGGAGGCGGCTGAGCTTTACCATCTCGCCGCCCGCTACGGCCGCCGCGCGTTGGCAGTGCTTACCATCTCAGATCACATCCTCACGCATGAGGCCCTTCCCGCCGACCAACGCGAACGCAGCTTCGGGTCCATGGTCGAAGTGGCACTCGAAGCGGCATTCGCCTGACCTCTCCTCTCGTCGAGCCCGTTTCGGGCACTCCTCGAAGGGGTTTGAACCCGTTTCGCCTTCAATGCGGTTCAAATATCCTCGGGGGGTGAGGCCGCAAGGCCGAGGGGGGCCGACAGCCCCCCTTGTTACCGCCCGTGGCTGCGGTCATAGCCATTGGCAGGTGAGGGTGCCCAGCCCACGGGCGGCGTCATGGAATGGAACACTTCGACCAAAAGCGGATGGCACGCCGCCTGATCCGAGGAATGCTCAGCACTGCAATCCCCCCCGGGACAGGCCGAAAGCGCGCCCAGCAGATCGATCTCGGCAAAGAATTCGATGAAGTCCCCCGGCCGCACCGGGCTTGCCTTCATGAAATACTGCCCGGTGTCACGGGTGAAGCCGGTGCACATAAAGACGTTCAACACATCATGCACATGCAGTTCTGCCTGATGCAGCGGCAACCCCGTGCGGTCAGCCAGCGCGCGGGTCAGGTTGGAATGGCAGCAGTGGTGATACTGCCCGCCTGACAAAAGGTTATGGGTGTAAGGATCACAGCGCGTGCCGATCACGTCATGCACCCCGCCGCCAAAGGCGTCGAACTGATACCAGTCCAGCGTATCCTCGGTGATCAATGCCATCGCGCGCAGATACGGCAGCGATGACCACATCCGATCCCCCGCACTCAGATGCGTGCCATGCAGCGCACGGGTCTTGCCGCTGAAAAACCGCTCATTCAGGTCATGCGCGCTCCACAGGTTCAGATCGCCGACCTGCGGACCCTCAACGCTGGTGATGCGAAAGAAATGCCCCGCAGGCACGTCAAAACAGCGCGCCTCACGCGCGGGCACCAGCACTTCAGCCACCCTTTGCCAACCCGTCCGGGCGGCCAGATAGGGCCTAAGGTCAGGCGCGGGCAGGCCCTGCACGGGATAGCAGATCACCGGGCGCAGGGCCTTGCGTGCAAGGCCGTCGGCGGGCATGGCATGGGCGGGATGATCGGGTTTCATGGGCACCTCCGGGGTGCCAAGCTGGCCCATGGTCGGAGGGTGGTCAAGACCCCTTCAGGCACTGGCGCGGGGCTTTCGCGGCGGGTGGGCTGCAGGTGGCCCCGCAGGCCGCGCAGCGCCAAGTCCCGGCGGCTTTTTCCTGCCGCCAAAGGCAGGAGCGGGTCAGAGTCGAGTGGCGCCCGGCAAACCACGCATAGGCAAAAACGCCGATGATAAGAACGATCAGAAGCAGCGGCATGGGCGGTCACCTCGGGTTCGGCGCCATTGCCTCCCCTCCCCCTTTCGTGGGGAGGGGCTGGGGGTGGGGGTGACGAGTGCTTACACCACCCGGTCCACCATCATCTTCTTGATCTCAGAAATTGCCTTGGCTGGGTTCAGCCCCTTGGGGCAGGTCTTGGCGCAGTTCATGATCGTGTGGCAACGGTAAAGCTTGAAGGGATCTTCCAGATTGTCCAACCGCTCGCCCGTCGCTTCATCACGGCTGTCGATGATCCAGCGGTAGGCATGCAGAAGGGCGGCCGGCCCAAGGTATTTGTCGCCGTTCCACCAGTAAGACGGGCAAGAGGTCGAGCACGCGGCACACATGACACATTCATAAAGCCCGTCGAGTTTCTTGCGATCCTCGATCGATTGGCGCCATTCCTTGGCCGGGCGGCTGGTCTTGGTCTCCAGCCAAGGCATGATCGACGCGTGCTGGGCATAAAAATGCGTCAGGTCGGGGATCAGGTCCTTGATCACGGGCATATGCGGCAGCGGGTAGATCTTCACGTCGCCCTTCACCTCGTCGAGGCCGTAGATGCAGGCAAGCGTGTTGATCCCGTCGATGTTCATCGCGCAAGACCCGCAGATGCCTTCACGGCAGGACCGCCGGAAAGTCAGCGTCGGGTCGATCTCGTTCTTGATCTTAATCAGCGCGTCCAGAACCATCGGCCCGCATTTGTCCATATCGACGAAATAGGTGTCGACCGACGGGTTTTTGCCGTCATCGGGGTTCCAGCGGTAGATCTGGAACTTGCGGATGCTCTTGCCTTCCGGCTTCGGCCAGGTCTTGCCGGTGATGACTTTGGAGTTCTTGGGAAGAGTGAACTGAACCATGGGCTTTCCTTCGTCAGATCATGGCCGGGCACGGGGCCGCGGGGCGCAGAATTGTGGGGGTGGGGGCAAGGCGGGCCATCTTAACCCACCCACCCCGGTTGCGCGTCAAGTGGGCGGGCCGGGAACTGGCCCGAGCGCGCCTTGACGCAGGCGTCAAACACTTGGGCCGGATCGCGGCCCAAGAGAAAATCGGTTGCGATCGTCACATCAAAGGCCCCAACAGCCTTGCCGCCCGACCCGACGCCCATAGCAATCTCGCCGCGCGGACGGCGGGCCTGATTGGACTGTTCGACGCACATCCGTTCAGCCTGATCCAGCGGCACGGGCCCGCATCCTGCCAAAGGCGGCAGGGCGACAAGGATCAGGAGGGCGCCGCGCAGCATCGGCGTCAAACCCCCAACCCGGTGATGCTGCCCGCGGCCAGACAGGCCGCAGCCCCCGGCAGGGTAGCAATCCGCATGACATTGGCCACCGTGCGGCTGCCCGCGCCGACGCCGACATCCTGCGCTAAGGCTTTCACATCCTCGGAACTGGCGTTGTCAACGATGCAGCGCGTGGCGGCCTCGGCCTGCCCCGGCGCGACATAATCGGCCACCACTGGGCGCACCACCGTATCGGCGGCGCGGCGGCCGACCTTGTCGGCCACTTGCGCCGGATCACAGGCCGCCAGCGCCAGAACGGCAAGCAGGGGGGCCAGCGCGCGCATCAGAACTTACGCTCCGCCGGGGCGATCTTCTTCAACGAGATCCCGCCCTGCGCTTCGGTTGTCAAAGGTTCGGTCTTGACCGGGCGATAGTCCATTCGGACCGATGCACCATCAACCCATGCCAGCGAGTGCTTGCGCCATTTGGCGTCATCGCGCACCGGGTGATCTTCGTGAGCATGGGCCCCCCGGCTTTCGGTGCGGGCATGCGCGCCGCAGATGGTGGCCAGCGCATTGGGCATCAGGTTGCCCAGTTCCAGCGTCTCCATCAGGTCGCTGTTCCAGACCAAGGAGCGGTCGGTGACCTTCAGGTCATCCATCTTGGTGGCAATCGCCGTCATCTTCCGCTCACCGGCTGATAGCGTTTCCTCAGCCCGGAACACGGCTGCATCCGATTGCATGGTGCGCTGCATTTCCAGCCGTAAATCGGCCGTCGGCACCGCGCCGTTGGCATGGCGCAACCCATCAAAGCGCGACAAAGCCTTGTCGATCTCGGCCACGTTCACCGGGGCATTGCGCGACTTGGGGTTGACAATCTCGCCCGCGCGAATGGCGGCGGCGCGGCCAAAAACCACAAGGTCGATCAGGCTGTTCGAGCCCAGACGGTTCGCACCATGCACCGAGGCACAGCCTGCCTCGCCCACAGCCATCAGGCCGGGGAAAATCGCGTCGGGGGCTTTGGCGGTGGGGTTCAAGACCTCGCCCCAATAGTTGGTCGGGATACCGCCCATGTTGTAGTGAACCGTGGGCAGTACCGGGATCGGCTCTTTCGTCAGATCGACGCCAGCAAAGATGCGGGCCGATTCCGAGATGCCCGGCAGACGCAGGTCCAGCGTTTCCTTGGGAAGATGGTTCAGGTGCAGGTGGATATGGTCGCCATGTTCGCCCACACCGCGGCCTTCACGGATTTCCAAGGTCATGCAGCGGCTGACATAGTCGCGTGGAGCCAAGTCCTTGTAATGCGGGGCATAACGCTCCATGAAACGCTCGCCGTTGGCGTTGGTGAGGTAGCCACCCTCACCGCGCGCGCCTTCGGTGATGAGGCAGCCAGAGCCGTAGATCCCGGTCGGGTGGAACTGCACAAACTCCATATCCTGCAGGGGCAGGCCCGCGCGGGCCACCATCCCACCACCGTCGCCGGTGCAGGTATGCGCAGAGGTGGCCGAGAAATAGGCCCGGCCATAGCCACCCGTCGCCAGAACGGTCATCTTGGCGTTGAACACATGGATCGTGCCATCGTCCAGCTTCCAGCAGACGACGCCGGTGCAGACGCCATCGGTGATGATCAGATCCAGCGCGAAGTATTCGATGAAGAATTCCGCATTGTTCTTCAGGCTTTGGCCGTAAAGCGTGTGCAAAATGGCATGGCCCGTGCGGTCGGCCGCTGCACAGGTGCGCTGAACCGGCGGGCCTTCGCCGTATTCGGTGGTATGGCCGCCAAAGGGGCGCTGATAGATCTTGCCCTCTTCGGTGCGCGAAAATGGCACGCCGTAATGGTCCAGTTCATAAACCGCCTTCGGAGCCTCACGCGCAAGGTATTCCATCGCGTCGGTGTCGCCCAGCCAGTCAGACCCTTTGACGGTGTCATACATGTGCCATTGCCAGCTGTCCGGGCCCATATTGCCCAAAGATGCGGCAATGCCGCCCTGTGCGGCGACGGTATGCGAACGCGTCGGGAAAACCTTGGTCACACAGGCGGTGCGCAGACCCTGTTCGGCCATGCCCAGCGTGGCGCGCAGACCGGCACCGCCAGCCCCCACGACGACCACGTCATAGTCATGCACTTCATACGGATAGGCTTTGGTCATGTCATGAACCTCAGAGCGCGATCTTGATCAGGGCGAACAGCCCGCTTGCAACGATCACAGCAGACAGGGAATAGGCGAAGATGATGAACAGTTTACGCGCCGTACCACGGGCATAATCCTCAATCATCATCGTGGCCCCCATGGCAAAGTGACGCATGCCAACCACGAGGACGAGCGCGGTCAGAATGGCCGGGAAAGGCCGGGCGAAAGTGGCGACCACCTCTTCTTGG
>JBILYK010000062.1:0-20829 GCA_044377735.1 Paracoccaceae bacterium
GAAGATATAAAGCCAGGTCGGCACCATGAAGGCCAAGGCAACCGACGAAAGCGTCATGCTCCAGTGATGCTCAGTCCCGGTGTGCGATGCGCCTTTGCCCTCGGCGCGTTTGCGGGCGGTCAGATAACGCATGATGCCCTCACTGAACCAGAATGACGGTGAGGGCGGTCAGAACGACCGACCCGATGATGATGCCCCAGCCCAGTTTCTCGGCGGTGGGAATGTCGAGCCCCTTGCCCGCATCGAAGTAAAGATGCCGCAGCCCGGCTAGGTAGTGATACCACACCGCCCAAGCCGACCCGGTGAACACAAGATCGCCGAACCAGCTGGTTGCCACCGCATTGGCCGTGGCGAAATACTCGGCGCTGGTGGCGGCGGCCAACAGCCACCACACCGCGAGCATCACGCCCACGATCAGCGCATTGCCGGTGATCCGCGTCAGGATCGATACGATCGAGGTCAATTGCGGGCGGTAGATCTGCAAATGGGGGGAAAGGGGGCGTTCAACCCGCTTGACGTTCGCCATGGCATGTCCTTATCGCTGGCAGGGTGCGGACCAAGGCCCGCCCTAAAGCTGTCGTTGTTATCTTACTCGCGCTAAACTATCTTTCTAGCGCGAAATTTTACGCTGTCACCTACAAGCCTACAGGAAACACAGGCTGGTGCCGCTATCACAAGCAGATAATTTAGTTTGTGATCACGGATTTTTTTTCCGTTATCACAAATCGCACACTTACATCGGCATCAAGGCCCAGTAATCCAGATCCAAGAGAACCTCGGGCAGATATTTGCCATCCGCGCCCTTAAGTGCAAACGGCTCTGCCCCTTGCTTGACCGCCACCAACCGCAGCCGTACCGCGCCCACCCCGGGCGCGGTGGTTTCAGCGCGGTCCAAGACCTCGGACCAGGCTTTGATCGTATCGCCGGAATAACAGGGGTTCGCATGGGCCCCAGCGTTCAAAGCCACGATCATCTGCGCGTTGGCAAGGCCATTGAACGATAAGGCGCGCGCCATCGAGATCACGTGACCCCCATAGATCAGCCGCTTGCCATCCTCGCGGAAAGTGGCGTCGAAATGCACCTTGGCGGTGTTCTGCCACAGCCGGGTGGCGATCATATGCTCGGCCTCTTCAACGGTCACACCATCGACATGATCAATCTTCTCGCCCACCGCATAGTCACCCCAGCGGTGTGGCTCACCGGCCAAGCTGAAATCATAGTTCAAGAAATTCAGCCCTTGCGGGATCACCAGATCCCCCGCCGGCACCACCTTTTGCAGATCGGGCACAACCGCTTCGGGCGTGGGGGCGTCCAAGCGGTTCTTGCGCACCATCACCCAGCGCACATATTCCAACACCACCTGCCCGTGCTGGTTGATGCCCTTGGTGCGGACATAGACATTGCCTGACTTGCCGTTCGAGTTTTCCTTCAACCCGATCACGGTGGATTCCGAGCGCAAGGTGTCACCGGGCCAGACCGGCTGCAACCAGCGGCCCTCGGCATAGCCCAGATTGGCCACCGCGTTCAGGCTGATGTCGGGAACCGTCTTGCCAAAGACCACATGGAAGGCCACCAGATCATCCATCGGTGCCGCTGGCAGACCGCTGGTGCGGGCAAACTCGTCTGAAGAGTAAAGCGCCCCGCGCGCCGGATACAGCGCGTGATACATCGCCCGCTCACCGCCCGACACCGTGCGCGGCACGGCATGGGTGATCACCTCACCGATGCGGTAATCTTCAAAGAAACGGCCCGGGTTGGTCTTCATCCGTCTTGGTCCTTTGGTTGGTGGGGTCGCCCCCACCCGCTTCATTGCTCGCCCAGTTTGATCTCGGGCGAGTACGCACCCGGCACCTCTTTCACAACCGCCTGCCCGCAGCGCATCACGCCGCGCGCGGCGTCAAAGGCGTAGGTCGGGCTGCCCTGAAGCTCCCACCCCTTGTTCAGGGCCGCCGTCACCTTGTGGCAAAAGGACGATGTGTCATCGTCGCTGAGAAAACGGTAAAGTTTCATAGCCTTACCCGAACGTCGGATAGCCAAGCGCGTAATGCGCACCCACCAAAACACCATAGAACAAGACCGACCCGGCAAGCGCCATCGTCTCAAACTTCACCGGTTTGGCTGCTGGCGGCACCCAAGGCCCGGCGCGGTTGATCAGCACCATCGAGATAAGACCCCAAAGGCCCAGGCCCCCGAACAGCACAAAGGACGCTATATCGCCGTTCACCAAAAGATGCCCAACCGCCCACAGCACCACAGCCAAAAGCATGGGATGACGGATCTTGCGCGCCAGCGCCGTCTTCATCCCAGACACTGCGAAGAGATAGACCGAGCCCAGCATCAGAAGGTTATTGATCCCCACCATTGCAGGCGAGCGGCCCCAGAAAACCGCGCCCTCCGCCGCGCGATATCCTACGACCATCAGCACGATCCCCAAAACCATGGCCAGCGACAACGGCCCTTTGGCCTTGTCACCCCAACCCGCGCGCATCTCGGGCGCAAGGCGTTTCATCCAATGCGGCACAATCCACAGGGCAAGGCCAAGAACAAGAAGGGTCATCTGCACGCTCCGAAAGGGAAAAGGGCCTTCACAGTTGCATCATTCGGCCATGGCCGCAATCAGATCGGCCTTGGCAAGCGTTGCGGTGGCCGTCACGATGTGCAGGTTCTCGACGATCTTGCCATCGACCACCGCGACCCCCTGCCCCGCAGCTTTGGCGGCGGAGAAGGCCGCGATCTGGCGGCGGGCAAGGTCCAACTCGTCGGCGCTGGGTGCGAAGGCCGCGTTGGCGATCTCCAGCTGCGCCGGATGGATCACGGTCTTGCCGTCAAACCCCATGTCGCGGCCCTGCTCACATTCGGCGCGCAGACCTGCCTCATCCTTGAAGGCGTTGAACACCCCGTCCACGATCACCTTGCCATGGGCGCGTGCGGCCAAGACGCACAGGCCAAGGCCCGCCTGCATTGCCAGACGGTCGGGGCGAAAGCGGCTGTTCAACTCTTTGGCGAGATCATTGGTGCCCATCACCATGCCCTTCAGGCGTGGATGGGCCGCAATCTCGGCAGCGTTCAGCATGCCCAGAGATGTCTCCATCATGGCCCACAGGTCGGCGCCCGGCACAGCCTCGGCCACCGCGTCCAGATCGGGGGCGCGGTTCACTTTCGGGATAAGGATCGCATCAATCTTCGCCCCGCGCGCAATCGCCGCGTCCATCGCATGGGCGTCATCGCGGCCCCAAGCGGTGTCAAAGCCGTTGATCCGCACGATCCGCGCCCGGTTGCCGAAATCCCAATCGGTCAGCACCCGCGCCACAAGGTCGCGCGCAGCGTTCTTTTCTTCCGGCGAGACCGCATCTTCCAGATCGAGGATGATCGCATCCACCGCCAGCCCCATAGCCTTTTGCAACGCCCGCTCTTTCGAGCCGGGGATGTACAGGACCGAGCGATAGGGCCGTGCGGACATGATTCTCTCCACCGAAACAATCTTGCGGAAAAAGACACGGGAACGGCATTTTCGGCAAGAGCGAATTTGCTGCATCGCAGAAAAACCAACCCACACGCCGGAACGCGACATTAACCCGCCGCTTACCCAGCGGGCGCAGCCTGAGCTGCACAGGCCAATCATTTTGGGGGTTTTTGATGGACAAGGTGCTGTTTGCCCTTTCGCTGGGCTTCGCCGGGCTGATCTTTATGACGCAGTCCGCCCGCGCTGCACAATGCGCACCGCGCGATCAGGTGGTCGCGGGGCTGGCCACCGGCTTTGACGAGGTGCGCCGGGGCGCGGGCCTCACCGCCGCACCGGATGGGCACGCGCAGATGATTGAGATTTTCACCTCTGCATCGGGAAGCTGGACGATTGTCGTGACAAAGCCCGATGGCCAGACCTGCCTAGTCGCCTCGGGTCAGGCTTGGGAAGACATCACAGTAGAACGGCCCACTAAGGGCGAACCGGCATGAACGCCGCTTAGTGGGAGGAGAACAGCCCGTCCCAGATCAGCTTGAGCGAAATCGCCAAAAGCGCCCAGGTGATGATCTGGAAGAACAGCCGCTCGGGGATGATCTTGACCAGCTTGACCCCGGCAAAGACCGCGATGGCGGCGGCGGGCATGAGAGCAAAGGCCACCTGCAGATTACCGGGGGTAAACTGGCCCAGCGCCCAATAGGGCACCAGTTTGATGCCGTTGAGATAGGCGAACAGAATCGTGTTCGTCCCTGCATAGACCACCTTTGTCAGGCCCAAGGGCAGGACATAGACCTGAAACGGCGGCACGCCGGAGTGGCTGACAAAGCTTGTAAACCCTGTCAGCGAGCCCCAAAAGAGCCCTGGTCCGACCTGCGCCTTGCGCGGCTCCACCCCACTCCGCCGCAGCAGCAACCGAAGCGCAAAGACCGCGCCAATCACCCCCACCAACGCGGTAACAGCCCATTCCGGCGTGATCTTGGCCGTCGCCCAGCCAAGGCCCACCCCAATGGTGACCCCGGCCATCAAAATGGCCAACGCCCGGCGGTCAAAGGCATGGCGATAGGCATAAAGCCCGAACATATCGGACAGCACATAGACCGGCAGCAAAAGCCCGGCCGCCGTGACGGGCGAAATGGCCAGTGACAAGATCGGCACACCCAGCATGCCGACCACCGGCAGCCCCCCTTTGCCCATGCCGACCACCACCGCAGCGACAATCGCACAAGCCCAGAAAAACCCTCCGTCCATCGCCGCCCTCGCGCCCCCTTTCCCCCGCCGCGCGAATCCCTCATGATGCTGCACATTGCTGATCCGACGGGAAAACGCTCCCGGCGGGGGCCGGTCCAAGGGGTAGCGCAAACGCTGGCCCGGGGCCAGCCCTTGCCATTTGCCGCAGTGCGGCGGGGTTGATTTCCTCGACGAACAAGTTTAGCATACCGCTGTATACCAAAACTGGAGATCGGACTCATGGCACGACCCAAGATCGCGCTGATCGGCGCAGGCCAGATCGGCGGCACGCTCGCTCACCTCGCCGCCCTCAAGGAACTGGGCGACATCGTCCTTTTTGACATCGCCGAGGGCACGCCACAGGGCAAGGCGCTGGACATCGCGCAGTCTGGCCCGGTCGAAGGCTTTGACGCCTCGCTGAAAGGCGCCAATTCCTATGAGGATATTGCAGGCGCTGATGTCTGCATCGTCACCGCAGGCGTGCCTCGCAAGCCAGGGATGAGCCGCGATGACCTTCTGGGAATCAACCTCAAGGTCATGAAAGCCGTCGGCGAAGGTCTGAAGGCCCATGCCCCGAACGCCTTTGTCATCTGCATCACCAACCCACTGGACGCCATGGTTTGGGCGCTGCAGCAGTTCTCGGGCCTGCCCACCCATATGGTGGTCGGCATGGCAGGAGTTCTGGACGCTGGCCGCTTCCGCCACTTCTTGTCGCTGGAGTTCAACGTCTCGATGAAGGATGTCACCGCCTTTGTGCTGGGCGGCCATGGTGACACGATGGTCCCCTTGACCCGCTATTCCACTGTGGCCGGTATTCCTCTGCCCGATTTGGTGGCCATGGGTTGGACCACACAGGAAAAGCTGGACGCCATCGTGCAGCGCACCCGTGATGGTGGCGCTGAAATCGTTGGCCTGTTGAAAACCGGCTCGGCCTTCTATGCGCCCGCCGCTTCGGCGATTGAGATGGCGGAAGCCTATCTGAAGGACCAAAAGCGCCTGTTGCCCTGCGCGGCCTATGTGGACGGCGCCTATGGGCTTAAGGGCATGTATGTCGGCGTGCCGACCATCCTTGGCGCTGGTGGCGTGGAGCGTGTGGTGGACATCAAGCTTAATGTCGACGAACAGGTGATGATGGACAAGTCCATCGACGCTGTGAAGGGCCTTGTGGCCGCTTGCAAGGCGATTGATCCGTCCCTGGCCTAATCTGGCGCAGGCTTCGTCCTGCTTGAGTTCTTGGAAGCGCGCGGTCCCAACGGGCCGCGCGCTGTCGTTTTGCCTCGACCCCGCCTGTCCAGCGCGCGCACCGGTGGTGGCGAAGACCACTGCGGCAGAAAGCTCAAACCTCGTCAGGATCGGGGCAGGATCGGCCAACGGCCCCCCTTAGTGATTCACCGCGCTGGAGAAGAGGTGAATGACCAAGACCCCGGCCATGATCAGCCCCAGTCCCAACAGCGCTGCGGTATCCAGCACCTGTTTTTGCCAGATCCAAGCCACCGCCGTGATCAGCACGATGCCAAGCCCCGACCACAGCGCATAGACCACGCCGGTTGGCATGGCCCGCAAGGGAACCGACAAAAGCCAAAAGGCCCCCGCATAGCCAAAGATCGCAATCAAGCTGGGGACAAGCCGCGTAAAGCTCGCCGAGCGGGACAAGGCGGTGGTTGCCACGACCTCAAGCACGATGGCCGCCAAGAGAAAGAGATAGGTTTTCAGCATCGCAGGCCCTCCTCGCCACCTTCGTGTCACGGCAGGCCGATTGAGGCAAGCCAGCCCAGCGATGGGCAAGACTGTCCCCCTTTTGCCCCAGCTTGGCGCAGCGCAAGAAGTATATCCGCCACAGCCCCGTTTTCCTTTTGCCATTTCCCCATTGCTTTGGCCTATCCTGCGGCAAAGCGCAAAGGGAGGCTGAGATGGCCCGCAAACTGGTTTTGATCCGCCACGGCGACGATCCACCTGATGACCGGGTGGTGACCTTTGCCGTGCAAGCGGGGTTTGAACCGGTCATCCTGCGGCCCTTTGCGGGCGACCGCCTGCCCGCGCCAGGCGCGGATGTGGCGGGATCCGTGGTCTATGGCGGCCCGTTCAACGTGTTTGACGAGGACAAGCACCCGTTCTTGCACGACGAGGCCGCGTGGATCCGCACCTGCATGGCGCGGGACATCCCACTTTTGGGCATTTGCCAGGGTGCCCAGCAGATCGCGCGGGTGATGGGGGCCGAGGTGGGTGCGCCAGAAAGTGGCCTGCATGAGTTCGGCTATTACCCCATCTCGCCCACGGCCGAGGGGCACGACTTCCTGCCCGAGACCATTTCGATGACCCAGGCGCATTTCCATACCTTTGCCATTCCACAAGGCGCGGTGCATCTGGCCACAAGCCCGATGTATCCCAATCAGGCGTTCCGCATTGGCCAGAAGGTTTACGGCCTTCAGTTCCACCCCGAATGCACGATCGAGGGGTTCCGCCGCTGGCAATCCGCCCCTTGGGCGGCCTATGGCAAGCCCGGCGTGCAGACGCGGGCAGAGCAGGATGCGGTGATGATGGAGACGGACGCCAAACAGGCCGCGTGGTTCTACGGATTTCTGGACAAGCTCTTCGGCCGCGCCGAATGACCGCCCTGTCCCAGCGCAATCCGCAAGCTTATGGCGTTCTGGTGACCTTGGCCGGGGTGATGATCTTTGTCCCCGATGCCTTGGTAATGCGGTTGATCGGCGGCGACATGCTGGCATTGGCCTTTTGGCGTGGAATTTTGGCGGGTGGGATCTTTCTGGCCGTCAATCTGATCTTTGCCCGCCAGTCCATGCCAAGCAAGGGCGAATGGTTTGACCGCAAAGGGCTTTTGGTGATCGGGCTGAATGCGATAGGGGGCATCAGCTGGTGCGCTGCAATGCAACACACCTCGGCGGCCAATGCGCTGTTGGTGCTGGCCACCGCGCCCTTTATCGCCGCCCTTTTGTCATGGCTGACTTTGCGCGAAACGATTGACCGGGCGACGGCGCTGGCGATTGGGCTGGTGTTTTCGGGCGTGCTGATCATTGGCTCGGGCAGCATGGGGCATGGGCGACTTTTGGGAGACGCCTTTGCGCTGCTCAATGCCACCGCGATTGCCGCCTATTACGTCACGCTGCGCACTACAGGGCGGCGCAACATGCTGCCGCATCTGGCGCTTGGGGCGATCTTGGGCGGGGTACTGGCCCTGCCTTTTGCCGATTTTGTCCCAGTAGATGCTGGCACAGCATTTTTGATCTTCCTGTCCGGCGCGGTCATCCTGCCCGGTGCAGCAGGGCTGTTGATGCTGGGCCCGCGCTATCTGCCCGCGCCCGAGGTGTCGATGATCACGCTGTTGGAGGTGATCTTGGGGCCGCTTTTGGTTTGGGCGGTGATTGGTGAAAACCCCGGTCAGATGACGCTGATCGGCGGTGTGGTGATTGTCGTCACCGTCAGTTGGCACACCGCGCGACGGATGTCGCAGCCGCAGGGAATAGTGTGATGCGCCTTTTGTTCATCCATACCCATTGCGTGCCAGAAAGCGGAAATTCTGCGCTGTGCCAGGCGGTGGTTGACGCTGCCCGCGGTGTGGCAAAGATCAAGCCAATCCCGGAGGTGGGCGAGGATCTTTCGAATGTTGTGGCCGCAGGCGCAGAGGACGGCAAAGAGGGTGTCGCCGAGTGTGCCTTTCAACGGGCATCGCGACAGGCGGCCATCGGTTTTCATGTGGCCGATCTCGGCTTCGATGGCGCTGCGACGACGGAAGTCTGCGATCAGTTTCGGCGTCAACCCGCGCCTTGTGCCGCTGATCAGGACACGGGTCGCCTCAACGCCGTGGCCGCGGTATCCACGATCGACGACGGCGAGGTCGGGGCGCTGATCGGTGAGGATGGCTACCTGTTCCAGCGCTTGCCTCAGGGTGTGGCCGTCGTAAGGGTTGCCCGGAAAGCTGCGCATGCCGACCACGAAGCCTTCGTCCAGCGTGGTGGTAATGCTGACCTTGCAGCCGAATTCATAGCGCACCCGGGCCTTGCCCTTGGATATGCAATCCACCTCGGGTTCGTGCAGGGCATAGATCTTGTCGGCCCCCTTGGGTGCCTGGTGCAGCAGCTGCGAGACAAGGGCGAGTATGGCAATGATGCGATCCCGCAGGCTACCCTCGGGGATATCCTGCAGGTGACGGCGGAGGTCGCGCTTGACCCTACCAGTATAGCCTTTCAGCATTTTTCAATGCCTTGCGCATGCGCTTGAACTGTTTTGCATGGGCATAGCGACCGACCTGCAGCGCCAGTCGCGGCGCAAGGCGGGCATAGGATTGCCGCAGTTCCACCCCGGCCTCTTGCGCCAGGGCGACCAGTTGATCGCGTGCCCGCTCGTAAAGCCGGGAGCCCGTCGGATAGGCAATATTCTTCTCTATCACGGTGGTATCCACCGCCACGCGCTTGGCGCTGTCCTCATCGATCACGCCGGATTTCTGCCCGACCAGGATTGTCTGGGTCAGCAGCCACTCCACGCCCTGTTCGCCGATGCGCTTGCGCCAACGCGTCAGCGACGATGGGTCAATTGGCAGCTTGTGCTGGAAAAAGGTCTCGCCGCTGAGGTGCTGGTAATAGGGATTTTCGACCCAGCGGGCGACTACCGCCTCGTCCGACAACCGATAAGCATGCTGGAGGTAGAACAACCCCGCGACCAGGCGCGGCGGCGTGGCCGGTCGGCCTTTGCCCGATGGAAAGAGCCCCGACCATTCCCGCTCGAACACCTCCCAGTCGATCAGGGCTGCAAGCTTCACCAGCTCGTGCCGCGGGTCGATCATGTCGACCAGTCGCGGACGCAGCAGATCATCCTGTTCGGCAGGGCGAGAACGGTGCTTCGTGGGCAGAACCAAAATTGCAGGGTTTCACCGCAAATCATACAAAACCCTGCAGGTCATGGCGAGAAAAACGCAGATTTTCATCCTAAAATCAATGGTATGGGTGTTGTTCAGGGCGAACGGCTGACCAGCTGCGAACGCATCTCGCCGACTTCATGGCGGCCTATAACTTCGCGTGCAGACTCAAGACCCTCCGAGGTCTCACCCCATACGAATACATCTGCAAAATCTGGACATCTGAGCCTGACAGATTCATCCCAAACCCGATCAACCAAACGCAGGGATCAAACACCTAGGGGCTGTTCACTGTGACCTTGCGGCATTGCACCCGCAGAAAATGGCAAAAGCGGTCAGTCGCCCCCCACCCCAGAACGGCCGCAGTCGCGCGGCAAGCGGAGTTTACAAAGTTGCGCGTCATAGTCGCGACCCTCGGTATACCCGCCCTTTGCTGAAAGTCGGCCCGTCGCAAGGGAGTGCTTCGAAGTGGCCTTTCGGGCTCAACGCAGCATAATGCCTTTGGGTCGTATTGTGGCGAGCGATGTGGATCATGCCGCACTGAACGTCAGTGGCGTCGGTGCAATTGCTTCGTGCGGTTTGGTAAATTGCAATTTACGCCTTGATGGGCAGTCAGTTGACTGTAGCGCGGATGGTGATCGTGGTGGTGGCGTTTGCCGGAATGATGCCATTCTCCACCTCGACACTGCATGTCCCGTCGCTGCATCCGGGAGTGAAATTGAAGGCAAAGCTGGGGTCGGTTTCAACCCAAGCATTGCGGAAGGCATTGATCAGCGTCAGGTTGGCGGGCAGGGTGTCGGTCAAATTGACCGCCTGCGCGGCGGCCGGGCCGGTATTCTGCACGGAGATCGTGTACTGCATGCAGGCGCCGGGGATCGCGGCAGGGTTTACCGGATCTGCCGGGGGCGTTGCATTTGCGTCCGCGCAACCGCTGCCATCCTCGGAAAAGACAATGACCGTCTTTTGTGCCGTCAGCACCGGCGCCCATTGCAGGGTGATGGTGACCGTGTCGACATGGCTTAACCCAAAAGCATCGGTCACGGTCAGTTGAAAGGTCAGTGTCTCGACGCTGCCGCTGACCGGCTGTGCAGGGGTGAATGTGGGGCTGGCCGCAGTGGTACTGGACAGGGTGACGGATGTACCGCCTGTCTGGACCCAAGCGTAGGTGGTGATGTTATTGTCCGGATCGGTTGAGCCTGCGCCGTTCAGCGTTGCCACCTGCCCCGCAAAAACGGTTGCATCCGGCCCAGCATTGGCCGTGGGGCGCGTATTGATGACATAGCGCAGGTTGACAATGCCGGAACCGCCAGCGCCGCCTTGATCGCGCCCAGATCCTGCGCCGCCGCCGCCGCCGCCTGTAGATGGATCGCCGTCCTCAGGCAGCGGTGTCCCTGTGCCGCCACCACCGCGACCGCCGCCATGCGACGCCGCGCCAGCAACGCCGTCCGCCGTGCGCTTTCCGCCCCCCCCACCACCGGCATAGCTTAGCAACTGACCGGTAATGCTGCTGTCGACGCCGACACCGCCTGCACCGCCGACAGTTGGAGCACCATTCCCTCCGGGGCCACCCGCGCCGCCACCACCACCGCCCGCTTGCAAATCAGCAAACGAATCATTGGCCATGCCGTCCCCCCCAGCATGTCCTTGTCCCGCGGTGCCTGCGGCACCAGTTCTTGTTTGTCCTGCCACCTGTGCGCCACCACCGCCGCCACTGCCACCTACGGTCGGATTTGAAGTGACCATACAGCATCGAGACCCGCCGCCGCCGCCGCCACCAATCGCCGTCTGACCATTGAACGTGCTGTTTTGCCCAAGTCCGCCGCGGCCATCGTTCACTGCATTGATCCCTCCGCCGCCGCCTGCACCGACAACGATAGGAAAGTTCCCCGGGACAGCGGAAAAGTTGCCCTGTAACACCCCACCCGCGCCGCCACCGCCGCCGGTATAGTGGTTCGCAGCGGCCGAATTTCCCCCACCGCCGCCACCGCCGACGATCAGGTATTCCACATCTTTTGGCTCGCTAAGGGTTAGGGTGCCATCGCTGAAAAAGCTGTGCGCGCGCCATGTCACCTGACCATTGGGGTCATTGTATTCATTGATCGCGCTGCCGCCGATGCCGCCGCCCTGACAGGGGGGCGGGGTCACAGTGATCGTAACCGTGTCGGGGACGGATTGAAGGCCGAAACTGTCGGTTAAAGTCAGCGAGAATGTCAGGATCACATTCGACTGACACGCGCTCAGCACGGGTGCGGTAATGCTGGGGCTGACGGTATTTGCACCGGTCAGCGTGACAGAGGGGCCAGCCGTCTGGGACCAGCTATAGCTGATACCGACAGCGGGTGTTGACGCAGACCCATCCAGAGTGACGCCTGCACCCGATCCGGCCGATTGATCCGGCCCAGCATTGGCCGTGGGGCGCGTATTGATGACATAGCGCAGGATGACAATCCCAGAGCCGCCAGCACCGCCAACGGCTCCATTGCCGGGCACCGCGCCACCACCACCGCCGCCACCGCCCAGGCCATTCGCGCCAGCATTGCCAACGATAAGGCCGACTGAACCAGCGCCGCCACCGCCCGCGCCGCCCGCGCCACCCGCTGCAATAGTGTTGCCACCACCGCCGCCACCGCCTCCGGCATAGATTATGCTTGCGCCGGTAATGGTGTTGGCGCGCCCCGCGCCGCCCGCGCCCGCGCTTGCAGTGCCAGTGGGTGCTGCTTGTCCGCCTGAACCGGCACCGCCACCACCACCGCCTTTTGTGGAGTACCCGTCAGGGCCCCTTCCAGCGCCGCCTACATGACCAAATCCTCCGCTGGCGCTGCCTGGCTGCAATGCTGCACCGCCCGGCGCCCCAAGCGTATCAACATTTCCCCATATCGTGGAGCGATTGCCCCCCCCACCAGAACCGCCAGCGCGGCCGGGTGACGTCGTACCAAGCATGACCGCGCCTGCGCCACCGCCTAATGCGGTCAGACCGTTGAAGGAACTGTTCCCGCCGTTGTTATTGTCGGCGTTGGCTGTAGCCGTGCCGCCTTGACCCACTACAATGTTATGGGTGCCCTCCGCGAGGCCAATTATTTCACCTTCAACCAAGCCACCGCCGCCGCCGCCGCCACCTGCTGCATGACCGCCACCGCCGCCACCGCCGACGATCAGGTATTCGACATCCAGAGCGTCGGCAACAGCTACGAACTGGGAGTTTCCGATATTCGTGAAGCGGTGGACGCAGTAATTTCTTGTTGCGTCGACCGCGATAAGCGTCACGGTGCCGCCGGTGGCGAAAGCAGCGCAGCGATCTGCGGCACTGGCGGGGTGTGGTACGAAGCCCAACAGACTAAGCGCCAATGCTGCAAGGTGTCTCACTTGAACATCCCCCGCAGGCTGTCGGCATCGAATTTCATGCGGAACTGGATGAAGGCGCCTTCGTCGGTATGGCCAAGCGCCGAGAAGTCGGGGTCGTGGAAGCCCGTGACGTTATAGCCCAGCGACAGCCAGCCATTCTCGAACGGGGTCAGGCCCATCGACAGGCCCGCGCTATGCGACATGCGCCCTGTGCGCGCGGCATACATCCCGGCTCCGTGCAGGCCGATGTCGAATGTTTCGGACAGGTTGCGGCGATATTCCGCGCCTAAAAGGTGCATCCAGTCCGTGACCGCGCCCGTGCGCAGCTTTGCCTGGTCGAATTTCAGCCCATAGCGCAGGTTCAGGAATTCCGTGTCTGACAGGTATTGTGACCGGTAAACCGAGGCAATGGCCGTGGTGCTGTCGATCTTGCCCGTATTGAGCCGACGGATTTCGCCTTGCAGCAGCGTAATCGGATCACGCGGGCCAGCCCGATGCGCGGCAGAGCCCAACAGCTTCAGGTCATGCCGCCAGTTTGCGCCCGTGTTGCGGGTCAGGCCAAAAAATGCCTCTGCGCCCGCGCTCCATTGATCTGACAACTCGCCATCCATACGAAAGCGCAGGTTGGCGGTTTGGGTGGCACGGGTGCGCCGCCATTCACTGTCCAGCCCCGCGCCCCAACTGACCTGTTCATAGCGCAGACCACCGCGTAGGGCGATAAAGCTTTCGGCGATATAGGGGTTGCCGATGGACTGGCCCATCGGCACTCCGGCTGCGCCCCTATCCCACTGGATATCGCCGCCCAGATGGGTGCTCAGCCCCTCACCGAATGTGTAGTTGTGATCTGCCCCGAAGAAAAGCGCGTGCCCTTGCCGCTGGCCATTCCCGGCCCATGACAGCGCGTTGCGGTAGCTGCGCCCTTCTTTCGGGGTAAATTCAAGCCCGAATGTGGTGCGGCGCGCCTCGATCCCGGTGGCGCGCTGGTTTTCGACCTCGAATGTGCCGAACGCGTCCCAGCGTTCGGTCAGCGCATAGCCGAGGCTTAGTTCCAGCTTGTCGCCCACCCGCGCGCCATTAGGGTCGAGCGACATCTCTGTGCCCAGCGCTTGCGTCAAGCGGCCATCCTCGGATTGGCCAGTGCCACGATAAACCAGCCGCAGATCGCGCGTTTGGTCTGCACCGCTGGTCTGGATGCCCCTAAAGCCCAATGACTGAGCGGTGCGCGCCCGTGCGCGGGTCACAAGCACCTCGACATCGCGCTTGTGCGCGGCATTGGCGCGGTCATTTTCGCCGGTGGCACCACCTTCTATGAACCAGCCCTCAGAGGGCGAGTTCGGATCGGCCCAGACTTGATGGCGCAGCTTGATCCCCGCTACCGTTGTGTCAATCGCATTGTCTGACGCGGTCAGGCTGACGTGCCCGTGCTGACGGCGCAGATAGGCCGCCACCTGCGTTCTCTCGCGCTCGAATTCGGCCCGCACTTCACTGCGCAGTCCTGTATCGTTACGGGCCCCGAAATTGCGCCGCGCATACAGCAGTTCAGCGCTGAGTGTCAGCTCATCCGTGGCCTTGTAGCTGGCATCAAGCCCCATCAGCGTGATATTGAGGCTCTGCCCTTCGACCCGGCGAGCATGGACGGCAGTGGCCCCCGCACGCAGGCGGGGTGACAGTTCGGCCTCAGCACGGATACCAGCGATAAGCGCGTTACGCAAATCGGCATCGCCCTCATAGTCGATCACCAGAACATGTCGGTTCAGATCGGGCGTGAAAGCGGGTATGGGGCGGCGCAGGAAGATCTGGCCGGTCTGGTAGCTGAGCGCATAATCGGCACCCGCGACCAGCGTGCGACTGTCCAGTTCTTCGGACGCATCAAAGCGCGAGACGGTGACAAGACGCACGGTCTGCGAATGAGGGATCACGTCCGAGCGGCTAAGCTGATAAGGGCCGACCGTGCCATTGAGCGCGATGCGATCCTCGACCAGCTGGTTTGATGTCTGCGCGGCAAAGGTCATGACGCGCCAGTGTTCATCCTCGAAGAGCGCGCGCGCGCCCGCAACCTGCTGGTTGATCGCAATCCCGCCTGCATTGAGATTGGTGTTGAAATCCCCGATCAGGAATTCCGCCCCCTCCTTGCGCAGCCGCAGATAGAGCGGGAAGCGGCTTTGCGCGGCATTGCCTTGCGTGGAGCGATCGCCATAGACGATGTAATCGGCGTCAGGGTCGATGCCGTAGAAAGCATCGCGCTCCTGCGCACTGTCATGCCGCAAGGTCAGCAACCATTCGCCGCGGATCACCCCTTCGGCGAAAAGCGCTACGCGGCCGGAAAGCGCATTGCCGATCTCGCCGTCGCGGCGCATGTGCTCGCGCACGTGGCTCTGCGCGAGCGTGCCTTCGGCCAGACCCACCAGCACCCACGGGCGGTTGGCAACCGAGATCGGCACGCGCAGGCTGAGATCGCGGCCGGTGGCAGGGACCGAGATGCGCGCGGTGCCGCCTTCCAGCACTGGGGCCAACGCGAACGCGATGATGCCGTCATCCTGCACTTCGGCAGTGATCCGCGCTTGCGGTGCACGCTCTGATGCGGGTGATGAGCGCCGCACTGGCCCTCTAGGGGCAAAGCCGAAAGGTTGTTCCACGCTGACCGAGACTTGCGTACCGGGGCGGATCGGGATTCCGGAAGGGTCGGTCAGGCGCATGGTGATCTGTGGCTGGCTGCGCCCGTCGCTTTCCAGTGTACTGGCCGCGCGCACCAGTTCCAGCTGCGCAGGCCGCAGACCGTACAGCACCTCACGCGTGCTGGCGTGCTGGGCCTTGCCGTCAGCGCCGGTGATGCGCACCGAAAGCGCATTGCGTCCCTCACTGATACGCACGGCGCGGTAGCGGATCAATTCCCAGCGGCCATCGGATGAACGAATCGATGGTTCGCGCCGAATGCCCGGCACGGGTTCGTCATTCACCAGCAGTTCGGATTGGCTACCCGCCGGGCGCAAATAGACCACCTCAATGGCCTGGGAGCGGGGCAGTTGACGCGCAGTCGGGGCCAGAAAACCCGCGCCATGGCGTGCGGCATGGCGGTCAAGCCAATCCTGATCGAAGCGCAGCAAAGCCGATTGTTCCGCCGGAACCTTTGGCGCAGGTGCAAAGGCACTTTCGTCTTCCTTGTCAAACTCCAGATAAAATTCGACGCGTCCCATCATGCCGGGACGCAATTCAACGAATTGCGAAATCGCACTACCCGCGCTGCGGGTTGAGGCATAGCACAGCACAGGTCGCGCCCCGGGTGGTAGGGTGGTCACATCCATCTGCACCACGCGCGGGCGACGATAGATGTCGCGGAAGGTAAATCGGCCGTCAGCGTCGGTGATCGCATATTCGCCGTTTTCCAGCAGCACACGGATGCCCGACAGGTCATAGCCCGGATTGGGCCCGGTGCAGCCGCCCGCGCTGATCTGTCCAAGGATGGCCACCTCATCCAGCCGGAAATCATCGCGCACCCGCAAGCGGTGATCGGCGCGCAGCTTGCGCGTGTCGTTCGAGCGTATTTGACTGACCGAGAGCAAGTTTTGACCGGCCTGCGCGGGCGGCACGACCTGCGCGCCGTAGGTAATGGTGATGGTCCGGCCGGGGGCGACAGCCGGCAGGTCGTAGGTCAAGGTCCGGCCATCGACGCCAAGTCTTGCCACGACCGGCACCCCATTGACCAGCACCGTGCCGGGCAGGAAAACGATCCCATCGGGCAGGGTATCCATCACGGTCAACGGCCCGCTTTGGGATGTGGTCACAGTGACCGTGTATTCAATGAATTCCCCGACCGAGGCATCCTCATGGGACGCGGTGCGCGTGATCTGGGCGATGCGCAGCGCATCCATCGGAATGTCGATGCGCAAGGGGGGGCCGGGCACCACGTCGAAGGGCTCCAGCCGCGCGCCGGTGACCAACGCGAAGGGCGCACCGGGCAGGGTGTGCAGTTGTGCATTTGTCCGCGCGCTTGGGGCGGCATGGGTGTCGGAATCGGCTTGCGTGATCGCGATGCGATATTTCCCCGGCGCGACATAGGGAAAGCGGTATTGGCCGGGAGCGAAACTATAGTCACGGCCAGAACTGTCCGTGACATGCCCGCCCGTGATCAGGGTCGCAGGGAAACTCGCCACCATGTCATCGCCAAAGACAGTCGCGGGGGCGCCTGTCGCCACGTCGATCAGCGTCACCTCGATCCCGCTTAGCGGGGCACCGGTCTGGCTGTCAAAGACCACCCCGTACGGGTCGATTGGGCCAACGCCAACATCGATTTCCAGATTGTTGATGGTGTTCGTAGATTCAACATACTGCGCTTCGATGACCGAGAAGGCCCGTGTTGAAAGCTGCCCGTCCCCACCTGGTGAAGACACATCGGTGGTGTTGGTCCAAGCCGAAAAGATGCCGGCATTGGGGCTGACCTCGTAAAAGCGCAACACCTCGCGGTCGCCCGTCACTGCGTCGACCAGAGTGACGACCACAGTTTCAACCACTGCGGGGTTCAGGTTCAAACCGGCATCTTGCAGCGTGAAGAAAAGCGGAACGCCCAACCGGATGCGTTCTGTGCGAAACACGCGCAGGGGCTGGCTGCGGTCAACCGGTGTGGCATTGCCCGTCAGGAAAGAGCTGTCCACAGGTTCGGGCAGTGGCACGAAAGGGTTTCGTTTGAAATCGCCCGCAGGAAAAAGGATGTTCTCGAACGGACCATCGGTCAGACCCTTGTCCAGTTCCCACGCGATCAGCACAGCATTGTTTCGGGGCGCGCGGGCGACGATGAAGCTGGCCGTGGGCGCAAGCCCGGTGCCCTGATCAACACCGCCGACCTGCCATGTGACCTGGGCGGTGTTCTGCACTTGGGTCCCCATCGGCGTCTGCGCCGACGCCATGCCGATCATCACTGCAGCAGCGCAGAGGTGGCCTATGGCAAGGGAAAACAAACGAAACATAGGGACAAGGCCAATCAGGGCAGGAAACAGGCAGCACGCGGCGGACAGGATGCCGCGCGCCGGGGGCTGCGTCAGTTGATGGTGGCCCGGATCTGGAACGTCGCGGTCACGCCCTCCGGCAGGTTTCCGATCGTCGCCGAAACCGTGGTTCCCGACCGGGTGGGCTGCGTGGTCGTGACTGCCGATGCCGCGTCCGTGCCGGTGTAGGTGATGGTTGACACACCTCTGTACGTGACGGGCTGACCTGTCAGCACGTCGGTCATGACGACATCGGTGGCCGCCGTGTCGCTGGGCGAGGTGTTTGTCACCGTGATCACATAGGCGATACAGGCGCCCGGGATCGCGGCCAGCGGGGATCCCGTTGCGGCCCCACCCGTCGCGCAGTTGAAAGTGCTTCCGGGCAGAGCTTCGTCCAGAACCACGGCGGTCTTTGTGGCCGTCAGAACGGGTGCGCGCAGGATGATGCGGGTTTCATCGGCATCTTTGCCGTCCAGTTCGACGTCGATCTCGGTAGATGTGCGGATCGAGTTCGATGCGGCATCGGTGAAGACCCGGTTTACACCCGCTAGACCCTGAGTGCGGTCTTCCGTCACCGCTGTCGCGGTGCCTGCATCGGTCACTGTCGCACGAACCACAAAATCCTGAAGCTGCGCATCAACGGCCGTGATCGGGATATTCGCCACGATCACCACATAGTATGTGCCGCCCGGAGCCAGATCGCCGGCATTGCCGCTATTATAGATTGTGCCGCCCGAGCCATCGGCATTCGGCCCGATCAGAACATAATATTCGCCCTCAGTAGTCGAGACCGCGGTGGCACGAGTAAGCCCGCCCGCAACGTCGATATTGCCTCCTGTATCGGTCACGTTGATCACAAAGCCCTGCGTGCCGTTGCCGAGGTTCTCGACCAGATAGGCAAATGTTACTGCCTCCTGCCCCGGTACGACCGGAACCAGGCCATCCGCCGTCTGCGCAGACACGCCCAAGTCCAGCTTCCGGTCCACCAAGAACTCAACCGTATGGTCCGGATCCGAAGGCAATTCCACCTCCGGTGTGCCGGCGCCACTGGTGTAGGTCAGCGTGACGGTGTTGGAGACCGAGGTACCCGGCGCGGTCTGCGCCATCGCCCCACCTGCCAGCAGCACGGCCAGCGCCGCGCCCAAGGAGATGGTCTTGAAGGGATTGGGGATCATGGGGGATACTCCTAACTTACGCGGATGCGCTGGCAAAATCAGCGCAGGGATACGTTGTATTCGACACTGGCCTTCTCGGCGGGCGGCAGTTTCGGCAATGTCAGCCGAAGCGCGCGCAAATCATCGAGATCGGCATTCATGACAGTTTCGCCGTCAACTTCGACGAAAACAGGGTTAAACTTCGTTGGCTCTTCCGAACCGGCCCATTCCAAAACCAGCCCCTCGGGGCCGACAAAGCTGTAGGGGTCCAGCAGCAATTCGGCGGCAACCTGCACGCCAAGCTGCGGGATCAACATGGGCTCTGTGGTCGGGTTGTCGATTGTGACGACATACAGCACCTGATCGCCGGGGGTGACCACGCTGTCATCAAGCGCAATGCGTTGCATAACCGGCTCGCCCGCTTCGTCGAGAATGGGCTCGCCCGTCTCGGTCAGCGCGGGCTTCTGCGTAAAGCCTTCAAACGCGACCTGCACAGTCTTCGGCACTTCAGGCTCGCCCTCCGCGGTCACGGCCAACGGGGCAAGAAATGCCGCAATCACAGCGACTTGCAGCCATCTCTGCCCTTGAAATACGCACTTCATCAGCAAATACTTCTCCATCGCAAAAACATCACAAAGGGTTAAAACATAGTCAATTCTGTCGGATTACAGTCTAAATTACTTTACTATTGTCTAATTTTATACACTTTGCGCCCAATAGACGAGCGTTAACGATTGTATAATTTTCGAACAGGAGCGGAGTGTGGCCTGGGTACTACAGTTTGCACGCTGTGTTTTTTTGGGATCAGCGGCGCTTTGTCTCATTCTTGCGTTGCCTTTGATCGCCCATGCGCGCGACGGGCAGACCAGTTTCGCGGCCAATGATGTCGAATTCCTGAACCTGATGGGCAATCTGGAGGGGCCGCGCGGGTTCGGCACAATTTCGGATTTCGCGCCTGCCCTGCCGGGACGCCCGCTGACCGAGATGACCCTGGCCGAAGTGCTGGACTATCAGCGCAAGATCCGGGCGATGGGCACGGTTTCGTCTGCCGTGGGGCGCTATCAGTTCATCTACCCGACCCTACGTGATTTGGTCGAAACACACGGGATTTCGGGCAGTCTGGTCTTTGATGGCGAGGTGCAGACCTATCTGGCTCGCTTCCTGATGCATCAATGTGGTTTTTTCGAACGCGCGACACCCAATGTGCAACTGGCCAATTGCCTGGCAGAAGTCTGGGCTGCGTTGCCGCTGGTCAGCGGGCCGGGGCGCGGGCAATCCGCCTATGCGGCCGATGGTGTTAACAAGGTCTTCGCCGCGCCCGAAACCGTTGTCGATGTTCTGGGCCGTCGGTTCGAATGGTGACGGCAGCTCAAAGTGGTGCCAGCAGTAACTCTGCGCAACGAGGCGACTGAACCAGACCGTTGGCTTGGACCAAGCACGTCAAGGGCGATGTCCTCGACTCGCTGCGTTTCCACAATTCAATTCCTTGCTTCTTATGCCCGTCCAGGGCCATAGCGACCGGCCGCTTCTTCCAATCCCTGTGCGCGCAATGCTGCGACGCAGCGATTTGTTTCCCTGACCTCCACGTCGATCACCAACACAAACCGCACCCTGCATGACCGTCCGCAAAGAGGCCGCCTGCTGTCGTAAGCTGCGCCACTCCTGAGCGACCGCTTTGACGAACTCAATGTAAACGGCCTAAAGCGTTTCCACGTGATATTGGAACATATCCGACAGCGAGAAGGTAGTTCCAGCATTCCTGCTGGCTGAACATTTCGCAGATTTCGCCGATGGCTG
>JBILYK010000106.1:0-11732 GCA_044377735.1 Paracoccaceae bacterium
CATTCGCTAAATCACCATCGAGCGCAACCTAACCCATTGAAATGTCGAGGCCGGCCCCAACGCATCCAGCTCGAAATCTCAATTTGCTGCCGAACTTGGGAGCCCCGAACGAGCGACGTTCGGCATAGATGGCTGAGGCCAGATCTTCGATGGCGGTGGAATAGTGCGAAAGCTTCAAGAGCCGGGTCAGCCGCAGGATCCGCAATATGCGCAGATCGGCGCCAGGGAATAACACTTGCAGATAGAATGGCAGGATTGAGATCAGATCAACAAAGCCATGAAAGCTGAAGATGTACTCTTTACGGCCCTTCCAGTCAGAGTTGGGATGTCGCGACCCGTTGCTCCACAGCCGCAGCAGAAACTCGACTGTGAAGAAGGCGATCGAGCAACGCTCAAAGACATCGAATTGGGCGCCGTAGACACTTCCAAGACTGTCGACACTTTCTAGAATGATTTGCGCAACGCTCAGTAAAATTACAAAGGTAATCAGCCTGTCGCACCATAAGCTGGTCTTGTCATCGGCATCCCCCTTATCCAAGATTTGCATGGTTCGCCGTCGAATGTCGCGCATTCTGCTTCTCCAACAAAGCTGTTGTGCCGTGGATTGAAACCATCCGTCGTGCGAAAACATAGGGGGATGTCGGAACCGTCATCCTTGGTCGGAATTGTGCCCTTTTGTGCTTTGTCAGGTCAAGGGTCGTTGTGATTGCGGTATCACAGGACCTGTTGATGCACCTCGATCACATTGCCCTCGGGGTCATGGAAAAACACTTGGTGCCATTGCTTGGCGAACACAGTTCCATAGTTTGAATAGGGAATGCCCTTTGTATCGAGCAAGGCCATGAAGGCGATGATGTCATCCGTCCTAAACGCAATATGACCACGCTCCAAAGGATTGATAGACTCCCCATGTTTGAAGGCGATGCCAAGGTTTTTCTCTGCCAAGTGCATCTGAATTTGGCCATCCGTGGCGAATTTGATCTTTCCATTATACCCTGCGTTATCCGTCGCTTTTGGTCTTGGAAAAGATGTCGGTGGCATATCTGACAGCCCCAGAACTTCAGTGTAGAACTTGTGAAGGCGATCAACGTTTTCCGACACAAAGTTTATATGGTGAAACTCAAGTTTCATGGCATCTCCTGTCGATTGCGGGTTGCATCCCAATGCGCCAGCCGGACCAATTGACGCGGTGTTCCAGGTCCGCCCCAGAAAGTTTCCGTCAGGCCTGTGATCGTTCTTGCGCAGATTGACATGGTTTATCCCCGGACAAAACCATCATCGCTGGGAAACGGAAATGATTTCGCGTTCGTTTGACATCGCGCGTCAGGGGCTGCGATAGCTTCAAACTCAGCTGGCTCAGGGCCAACCACCGTCGAATCGGTCATGCCCAAAGACGCTGCATCGCAGGGGTTTGCGGTCCCGCAGGGCCACCCCTGACGCGGGATGGCCAAGGAAAAGGGATTAGATTTAGAGGTTGTCCTGCTGCGGCATGCCCAGAACGTGGAAGCCGCAATCGACATGCACCACTTCGCCCGTGGTGCAGGCGCCGTAATCGCTGCACAGCCAGACGGCGGTGCCGCCGATCGCCTCAAGCGTGGCGTTGGCGCGCATCGGCGCATTGGCCTCGGTGTGGCGGAAGGTGGCCCGCGCGCCGCCAATCGCCGCGCCAGCAAGGGTCTTCATCGGGCCGGGAGAGATGGCGTTGACGCGCACCTGTTGGGGCCCAAGATCATTGGCCAGATAGCGGGTGGCGCTTTCCAAGGCGGCCTTGGCGACGCCCATCACGTTGTAATTCGGCGTCACGCGGTTTGATCCGCCATAGGTCAGCGTGATCAGCGACCCGCCGTTCGGCATCATTTCCGCCGCGCGCCGCGCGACATCGATGAAGCTGAAGCAGGAAATCGCCAGCGAATTGGTAAAGTTGCCGCGGCTGGTGTTAATAAACCGGCCCGTCAATTCGTTCTTGTCCGAAAAGGCAATGGCATGGATCAGAAAATCTATCGTGCCCCAGCGGTCTTTCAACGCGCCAAAACAAGCCTCAAGGCTGTCGTCATTGGTCACATCGACATCGACAAGAAAACTGCTGCCAACCGAGGCCGCAAGCGGTTCTACCCGTTTGCCGAAGGCATCGCCCTGATAAGAGAACGCGAGCTCGGCCCCTTCGTCGGCCAAGGCCTTGGCAATACCCCAAGCAATCGAACGTTCATTTGCAACACCCATGACAAGCCCACGCTTGCCCTTCATCAGTTCGGCCATACGGGCACTCCACAATGCGGTTTTTCGTCAAAAAATGATCCGTTATTCGAGATACTTGCTCATCACCAAGGTTGCATTGGTGCCGCCGAAGCCAAAGCTGTTGGACAGAACGCTGTCGATCTGCACCCCCTTGCGCAGCGTTGTGACGATCTCGGTCGCATCAAGTGCGGGGTCCAGCGTGGTGACGTTGGCAGAGGCGGCGATGAAATCATTGTTCATCATGATCAGCGAATAGATCGCCTCCCACACACCAGCGCCGCCCAGGCAATGGCCGGTCAGCGACTTGGTCGAGGCGATGGGCGGAGTACTGCCTTGGCCAAAGACGCGGCGGATGGCCTCCACCTCGGTCACGTCGCCGACCACAGTCGAGGTGCCGTGGCTGTTGATGTAGTCGATCTTGCGATCATTTGGCAGGGTTGACAGCGCCAGTCGCATCGCCCGCTCGCCGCCTTCGCCCGAGGGGGCGACCATGTCATGGCCATCCGAAGTGGCGCCATAACCGGTGACTTCGCCGTAAATCTTGGCGCCGCGCGCAAGGGCGTGGTTCAGCTCTTCCAGCACCACAATCCCGCCGCCGCCCGCAATCACGAAGCCATCGCGCGTGGCGTCATAGGTGCGGCTGGCGGTTTCGGGGGAGTCATTATACTTGGACGACATCGCGCCCATCGCATCAAAGAGGCATGACAGCGTCCAGTCGAGTTCTTCGCCGCCGCCGGCGAACACGATGTCCTGTTTGCCCATCTGGATCAGTTCGGTGCCGTTACCGATGCAATGGGCCGATGTCGAGCAGGCCGAGGTGATCGAATAGTTCACGCCCTTGATTTTGAAGGGCGTTGCAAGGCAGGCCGAGACGGTCGAGGACATGCCCTTTGTCACGCCAAAGGGGCCGATCCGCTTTGGTGCGCCGGTTTCGCGCACGATATTGTGGGCTTTGTAAAAACTTTTGGTCGAAGGCCCGCCAGAGCCGACGATGATGCCAGTGCGCTCGTTCGAGACATCGGCCTCGGAAAGCCCGGAATCCTTTACCGCCTGATCCATGGCGATAAATGTATAGGCCGCGCCATCGCCCATGAAACGCAGGTCGCGCTTGTCGATATGGTCTTCCAGCACGATGTTGGGCTGGCCGTGAACCCGGCAGCGGAACCCGTGTTCGGCATAATCCGGCGCAAAGACGATGCCGGATTTCCCGGCGCGCAAGGATGCCTCAACCTCGGTGGCATTGTTGCCGATGGACGAGACAATGCCGATGCCTGTGATGACGACGCGACGCATGGGCGCACTCCTTTGCTTAGGTCGCCGAGAGGGCAACCTTCATATCGGTGACTTGATAGATGACCTCGCCATCCGCCTCGACGATGCCATTTGCAACGCCCATGGTCAAACGGCGGGTGGTCAGGGCCTTGGTGAAATCGACCTTGTAGGTCAGCATCTTGCGGTCTGGGCGCACCATGCCGGTCAGCTTGACCTCGCCCACACCAAGGGCATAGCCGCGCCCCTGCCAGCCGCGCCAGCCAAGGTTGAAACCTGTTAACTGCCACAGCCCGTCAAGTCCAAGGCAACCGGGCATGATCGGGTTGCCGGGAAAGTGGCAGTCAAAGAACCAAAGGTCAGGCGTGATGTCGAATTCGGCCACCACATGGCCCTTGCCATGCAGGCCGCCGTCTTCGGAAATCTCGGTGATGCGGTCCATCATCAACATGGGTGGCGCTGGCAATTGCGCATTGCCGGGGCCGAACAGTTCGCCACGCGCGCATTTCAGAAGGTCTTCCTTGCTGAACGATGTCGGATAAAGCCCCATTCTTGCCCAATCCCCCAAAGGCTGTTGTTTGCTTCGTGTATCACCCACAATGATGGGGAAGCAAGGGCAGGGGGCCGTCGGTTTGCTTTGTCACTGTCCGGCGTCAAGGCTGGGAATTCCAATTGAAATGTCTGTGATACATCCTTTATAAGAGACCCATGACCGATCTGATCGCCCAAGACCCTGACGCGAGGCTGACAAGCTGGCTTGCCACTGGCGGCCTGCGGCCGACCCGGCAGCGGCTTGCGCTGGCCGCTTTGCTGGTGGGTGATGGTGAGGATCGCCATGTCACCGCCGAGGGGCTTTATGCCGCCGCCGCCGGGACGGCCGACAAGGTTAGCCTTGCCACAGTGTACAACACGCTGCGCGCTTTTTGTGATGCTGGGCTGATGAATGAGGTGGTGGTTGACGGGTCGCGGTCCTATTTTGATACGCGGCTGGACGATCATCCGCATTTCTACTGGGAAGACAGCGCAACTCTGACTGATGCCCCGGCGGAGCAGTTGCAGATATCGTCCTTGCCTGCCCCGCCCGAGGGCGCTGTGATTTCCAAGGTTGATGTGGTGATCCGACTGCGCAGGGTCTGACCCTTAGCGCAAGATCGGTGCGCCGCCTTTTGTGGGGTTTTCAACCACACCCGCCCGCAAACCCCGGCCAATCCGATGCGCCAGTTCCGACCAGCCTTGCGCCAGATCGGCGGGCAAATGGTGTTTCAGCACAGAATCAAACAGGCCCAACCAGATCTCGAACATGCCTGGCAGCACGTTGCCCGCATCGCGGTGGATGGCAAAGGGGTTCCCGTCATAGGCGCGCTCATGCAAAATCGCGTTGCGCCAAAATCGGGCGACTTTCGTCTCATGGCTTGGCCAATCCTCGACATGCACGGCGAAAACTGGGCCAAGGCCTGGGTGATGACGGATGGCGTCGTAAAACGCGGCCACCACGGTGTCGATCTGCTCGGCGGTTATGGGAAAGCGCGGTTCGATCATGGGTTTGTCCTTTGGCATCATTTTGCGTGGGGCAAAGCCCGGTGCAAGAGGACGTTCCGCCGCAGCCGCTCAGGGAAACCGGGTTGCGGCCAAAGGTGGAATCATATCGCCTGAGACAAGGGCTGTCAGCAGGCGCGGTACGGGCGGGATTTGCGCGGCGGGCGCCAGCAAGCGGTCGCGCAACACCGGCAAAACGCGTCCTGACGACTGATACATCGGCGTGAAAGCGCGGCTCATGGCCTGATAGCTGCGCACATGCCAGCGCCGCATCTGGGCATAGCGCGGCAAGGCCTGTTCAACCGGTGCATGCAAGGCCAACGCCAACGCCATGGCGTCCAGCAACGCCATATTGGCGCCTTGGCCCAGTTGCGGGCTGGCGCGGTGGGCGGCATCGCCGATAAAGGCCAGCGCCGGGGCAAAGGGGCGGCGCAGACTGCCGTGACTATAACGGGCCGCAGTCATCTGATCGGGGGTGGTCAGCGTTGCGGTGAAATCGGCCATGGCGGGCCAAAGGGCTGTCACCTCGGCCTGCCAAACCGCCATGTCTGTGGCGGGCCAGTCGTTAAGCTTTTCAACCGGCAAAGACCAGAACACCGCCGCCCGTGGGGTCGGATCGCCCGGTAAAGAGCCGATGGGCAGGACACCCGCCATCCGCTCGGCGCGCTCATAGCGCTGGCTTAACTGATTGCCCGGCAAGGGGCTGTTCTGCGGCCACGCCACATGGCCCCAAATCGCACCAAACGGCAAAGGCCGCGCTTTCAGCGGCGACAGAACGGAATGGCTGCCCGAGGCGTCAACGACCAGATCGAAAGGGCCATGCTCGGCCCCCTTGGCCAGCACGACTTTGCGCCTTTGCCCGATCATGGGCGCGGCCACCACCTCGGCATCACTGTGAATATCAATCGCGCCATGCCGGGTCATCGCTTGCCAAAGCACATGAAACAAGGCCGCGCGGTGCAGGGCAAGGCCGGGTGCGTTTGGGCGGTAGACCACATCCAGCACCTTCGCCCGCCCAGCAAGACCCTCCATCCGGCTGAGGGCGGCACCAAGGGTGCGCGCCTCATCGCCCGCGCCAATCGCGTCCAGAACCGCCAGCCCGACGGGCTGGATCACCAGCCCCGAGCCCAAGGGTCTGGCCTGCGCAAACCGTTCGAACAAGGCAGTTTGGTGGCCTTGGGCCGCCAGCAGGCTGGCCGCCGCCAACCCACCCATGCCCGCTCCGATGATCGCTATGTCCATTTTGCCTCCCGCTTGGCCGCAGTGAAACCCGCCGCTTGCGGCAGGACAAGGCCCCAAATCGTCATGACCGCCGCGCTTGCAATCACGAAAACAGCGGTTTGCGCCGTGATTTAGGGGCCTAGACCCTTTGAACCGTGCCGAGTATAAAGCGCGCATGATGAAAAGCCGTGTATTCTTGGCCATACCCCGGTCCCGAATTATGGGCCCGGCGCGCTGATCCAGCCGCCGGGAAACCGTTGATCTGCGCGCCTTCGCGCGCCAAACCCCCATAAACTTGAAGGACCGCATCCGATGTGCGCCGATACGCCCAAAACCGACACGATCGAAACGGATTACCGCGATAGTGTTTTCTTGCCCGAAACCGAGTTTCCCATGCGCGGAGGCCTGCCGCAGCGTGAACCCGGCTGGCTGGCCCGTTGGGAAGAGATCGGCGTTTACGACCGGTTGCGCGAAAAGCCGGGGCGCAAGGATTTCACGCTGCATGACGGCCCTCCTTACGCCAACGGCCACCTGCACATTGGCCACGCTCTGAACAAGATCCTGAAAGATATGGTCGTGCGCAGCCAGCAGATGATGGGCCGCGATGCCCGCTATGTGCCGGGTTGGGATTGCCACGGCCTGCCGATCGAATGGAAGATCGAAGAGCAATACCGCGCCAAGGGTTTGAACAAGGACGACGTCGATGTGGTGGCCTTCCGTCAGGAATGCCGCAAGTTTGCCGAAGGCTGGATCGATGTGCAGCGCGAGGAATTCAAGCGGCTGGGCATCACCGGCAAGTGGGAAAAGCCCTATCTCACAATGGATTACCACGCCGAAGCGGTGATCGCGGATGAGTTCATGACCTTCCTGATGAACGGGTCTTTGTATCAAGGCTCCAAGCCCGTCATGTGGTCGCCGGTTGAAAAAACTGCGCTGGCCGAGGCCGAGGTCGAATATCACGACCACACAAGCCACATGGTTTGGGTGCGGTTCCCAATTCGCAGCTGTGCGAAAAGGTCGGCCGTGCCGGGGCTTGAGGGTGCGAGCGTTTTGATTTGGACTACCACGCCATGGACTATTCCTCAGAACCGGGCAGTCGCATTCAATCGGGATATCGCCTATGGCCTCTACGAAATCGCAGTTACCGAAGATCAACCTTTTTCTGAGCCGCAAAACTTGGTATTGATTGCCGATAGCAGGTCTGATGAGGTTTTTCGTGCGGCAAAGGTCGAGGCTGGCCATTACCGCCGATTGCGCGGTGTTTCCTACGACGAATTGGAAGAAGCTGTCCTCTCCCATCCCTACGCCAACATCGAAGGTGGCAAAGGCGAATGGGACCGCCCCGTGCCAATGGTGGCGGGTGACCATGTGACCGATGATGCGGGCACCGGCTTTGTCCATACTGCGCCCAGCCATGGCGATGACGACTATCAGATGGGTCTGAAGTACAACCTCGGCATGACCTATAACGTCGAGGCCGATGGCAGCTACCGCGCCGATCTGCCTTTGTTCGGCGGTCAGCACATCATCCTGCCAGATGGCAAGGAAGGCCCTGCAAACGTCAGCAATATCAAGGCGCTGGCAGGCGCTGGGGCGCTTTTTGCCAAGGGCAAGCTGAAGCATTCCTACCCGCATTCGTGGCGCTCCAAGGCCCCGGTGATCTATCGCAACACCCCGCAATGGTTCGTAGCGATTGACCGCAAGCTGGACGATGGCATGGGCACTTTCGGCGACACCATCCGCAGCCGTGCCCTGACTTCGATCAACGAATTGGTGACGTGGACGCCGCAAACCGGCCGCAATCGGCTGCATTCAATGATCGAGGCGCGGCCCGATTGGGTGCTGTCGCGTCAACGTGCTTGGGGCGTGCCGTTGACCTGCTTTACCAAGGTGGGGGCAAAGCCGACCGACGCTGATTTCCTGCTGCGCAACGAGGCGGTGAACGCCCGCATCAAAGCTGCGTTCGAGGCTGAGGGTGCCGATGTCTGGTATGTGCCTGGGTTCAAGGAAAAGATGCTGGATGGCATCGTGAACCCGGCCGATTATACCCAGATTTTCGACGTGCTGGATGTGTGGTTTGACAGCGGGTCCACCCACGCCTTCGTGCTGCGCGACCGTGAGGATGGCAGCGCCGATGGCATTGCCGACCTTTATCTTGAAGGCACCGACCAGCACCGCGGCTGGTTCCATTCCTCGATGTTGCAGGCCTGCGGCACCAAGGGGCGGGCACCCTATCGCGGTGTCCTGACCCATGGGTTCACGCTGGACGAAAAGGGCATGAAGATGTCCAAGTCCTTGGGAAATACTGTGGCACCCCAAGCGGTTATAGACGAATACGGCGCTGATATTCTGCGGCTCTGGGTGGCGCAGGCCGACTATACGGTGGACCTGCGGATTGGGAAGGAAATCCTGAAAGGGGTGGCCGACAGCTATCGGCGGTTGCGCAATACGATGCGCTATATGTTGGGTGCGCTGGCGGGGTTTGAGGAGGCGGAGCGGATTGCGGTTTCGGAGATGCCGGAGAGCGAACGCTTCATCCTGCACCGCTTGGCCGAGTTGGACGTCGAGGTGCGGGAGGGTTATGCCAAATACGACTTCCAAGGCGTGTTCCAAAAGCTGTTCACCTTTGCCACCACCGATCTGAGCGCGGTTTATTTCGACATCCGCAAGGACGTGCTTTACTGCGACGCGCCCACATCGGTGCGCCGCCGGGCTTGCCGGACTGTGATGGATCTGGTCCTGCAGCGGCTGACGGCATGGCTGGCCCCGGTCTTGGTTTTCACCATGGAAGAGGTCTGGTTAGAGCGCTTTCCCGGTAAGGACAGCTCAATCCACCTGACGGATTTCCCAGAAACACCAAAGGCTTGGCTTGACCAAGCGCTGGCCGACACGTGGATCGGCCTGCGCGATGCCCGCCGCGTGGTGACGGGCGCTTTGGAGGTGCAGCGCACGGCCAAGGTGATCGGCGCAAGTCTGGAAGCGGCGCCGGAGGTATTTGTCACCCCTGTTTTGGCCAAGCTTTTGGGGTCGGTAAACTTTGCTGAACTGTGCATCACTTCGGGGCTGGTGCTGCGGGAGGGTCCGGCGCCGGAGGGGGCGTTTAGCTTGCCCGATGTGGCGGATGTGGCGGTGGTGTTCCACCCTGCGCAGGGGGAAAAGTGCCTGCGTTGCTGGCAGATTTTGCCGGATGTGGGCAGCCACAAACACCCCCACACCTGCGCCCGCTGCAACGACGCCTTGGGGTAAAACCCCCGTCTGGTTTCTGTCGGGTTTGCGTCGGGTTTGCGTATGGCATCTGTCCCGACAGGTGCCAGCAGCCTGAACTATAAGTAACGCGCCGCGCAGCTTGCGCTTGCTACCACATCTTGTGGCCACTATTCTACCCGCAAGGGTTGTATTTGGGGTGTGGGATGGGTGATGAATACGGGCGAGGTGAGTGGCAAGCGGATAAGGCCGCCGCCACCGCCGAGGCAGTGCGCCGCATTGACGCCGCAATCGACAGCGGGGCGACGGTTCTGGATTTCGCTGACCTGAGCGCGATGACGCGCCTGCCAGACGAACTTGCCAAAGCGCAAGAGGTCCGGGAGATCTATGCCGGAGAAACTCGCGCCACAGGGTCGATATGGAATGAATATGCTCCCCGATGGCTGACTGACATTTCTGCCGTGGCAGGATTGACGAAGCTGACCTCGTTGGAGCTGAGTCTCACTTCAGTTTCCGATCTGTCTGCGCTGTCTGGTCTGTCGGGACTGACCTCGTTGGAGCTGAGCCGCACGAAGGTTTCCGATCTGTCTGCGCTGTCTGGGCTATCCGCGCTGACCTCATTGGAGCTGAGCCGCACGCAGGTTTCCGATCTGTCTGCGCTGTCTGGTCTGTCCGCGCTGACCTTGTTGGACCTGAGCCGCACGAAGGTGTCCGATCTGTCTGCGCTGTCTGGCCTGTCCGCGCTGACCTCGTTGGAGCTGAGCGGCACGCAGGTTTCCGATCTGTCTGCGCTGTCTGGTCTGTCCGCGCTGACCTCATTGGAGCTGAGCGGCACGGGGGTTTCCGATCTGTCTGCGCTGTCTGGTCTGTTTGGGCTGACCTTGTTGGACCTGAGCCGCACGCGGGTTTCCGATCTGTCTGCGCTGTCTGGTCTGTCGGGACTCACCTCGCTGAGCCTAAGCGGAACGCAGGTATCCGATCTGTCTGCGCTGTCTGGTCTGTTTGGGCTGACCTTGTTGGCCCTGAGCGACACGCAGGTTTCCGATCTGTCTGCGCTGTCTGGTCTGTCCGCGCTGACCTCGTTGGAGCTGAGGGGCACGGGGGTGTCCGATCTGTCTGCGCTGTCTGGCTTGTCCGCGCTGAGCAGGTTGGACCTGAGCCGCACGCAGGTTTCCGATCTGTCTGCGCTGTTTGGCCTGTCGGGGCTGAACGCGTTGGAGCTAAGCGGCACGCAGGTGTCCGATCTTGGCTTTCTCATGTCATTTCCTGTGTTTGTGTCAGAGCAGGCGAAAGCATTGAGTTATGCCAACACTCCTGCGGCAAATCCGCAGGCTGACAGCCGCCTTGACCTTTTATCCCGCTTGCCGCCTGACCGGTGCGCGATTGCAACCGTGCAGTATCTGAAAGGCACGCATCCTAATTTTGGTGCGCCGAAAACCGTAACCGGGGTGGGGACTGGTGCCGGGCTGGCAGCGCAGTTGGCGGATGCCAGCCCGGTTGATGTGGTGCTGGAGGGCGGGCTATTGCAGGCCCGCAATGCCGGCGCGCCGGAACGGCTTGCGCCGAAAGAGTTGGGGCTGCGGGTGACGGCGCTGCGCGAGCAGGTGGCCGTGCTGTTGGTCGAGTGTCCTGGCAAGCAGGTGCCCGAGGATGTTGTCAGACGATTTGAACGCTATGCCAAGGCGCTGGGTCATGAGGAGGTGACCTATCTTCTGCTGGACGGCCCGATTGCCGCGCTGCGCGGTGGGGTGAATGACCCATTCATGACAAGCGCGTTGGATGGCGGGTTCTTGGAAATGTGGGCCGAGTTGGTCAAGATGCATGACCAATTGCGCCCGCTTTTGTTGCCACCGGAAGAAGATGATCTGCCTGAGTTGCGCAAAGATGTGACGGCAGAGGAAGGGATCGATCTTGCCGCAAAGGCTGAAACGGTCTTGCAGGACGCTGTCAATGGCGGGATCGTCCATCCTTCGATTGTAGAGGCGGCGCAGGCGGCAACGGAATACTTCAAGGCGGCAAAGGACGATATTCTCCAAAAGCCAACTTGGATAAAGCGCGGTGTCTTGGTTTTGGGTGGTTTGTTCGCAAAGGTCTTGGAGTTTCCAGCCAAGCTCGGGTTGGCCGCTGCGGGTGTCATAAAGGTGCAAGAGTTCCTTTTGACCCCGGCCGGGCAAGCCTTGGTCGCGGCGCTTCGGCCTTTGTGGGAGTTGATCAAGGCCTTCTTTGTCTAAACCAAAAGGCGCTGATCCGGGGGATCAGCGCCTTTG
>JBILYK010000157.1:0-3027 GCA_044377735.1 Paracoccaceae bacterium
GGCAATGACAGCATTGCAACCGGAGCGGGCAACGACTCGGTCACGGCTGGCGATGGCAACGACACGGTCGATGCGGGCACTGGCAATGACACCGTCGATGGCGGGGCTGGCAATGACAGCCTGACCGGCGGCGCTGGCAATGACAGCCTGCTTGGCGGGGCTGGCAATGACATCGTTGACGGCGGCGCGGACAATGACACCGTTGACGGCGGCACGGGCAATGACACGATTTACGGCGGCGTCGGCAATGACATGATTTACGGCGGCGCGGATGCCGACGTAATTTATGGTGGCGCTGGCGATGTCGTTGTCGGTGGCGAGTCCACGACCGCAGGCGGCAGTGACAATGATACTCTCTTCCTGAACTCTGCTGATGTTGCGTCAATTGCCTATGGCGGCGGCAACAATGAAGCCGGTGTTGTAACCTTCAATGACGGGAGCACACTGACCTTCAGCGAGATTGAAAACATTCGCTATACCGACCCCGTCGATGGCACGGATGCAGGCGAGGTGATGAACCCGGGCTATACCGATGGCCAGGGAGATCAGATTGATGGCACCGACGGAGACGAGGATACGATCTTTGGCTACGGCGGCAATGACACGATAAACGCAGGGGCCGGCAACGACCTTGTTTATGGTGGTGTTGGCAATGACAGCGTCCTAGGCGATGTTGGCAATGACACAATTTACGGCGACGCAGGCAATGACAGTATCCGCGGCGGCGAAGGCAATGACCTTGTCTATGGCGGCGACGGCAATGATACAGTCCGGGCCGACAATGGCGACGATACCGTTTATGGTGGTGCGGGCAACGACAGCATCCTTGGCTTCACCGGAAACGACTATGTCGAAGGCGGCGATGGTGACGATGTCATCAACACCCGCGCCGAAACAGGCGTTGGCGTGCCGGATCGCGGATATCCCGACCTGTATACCGGCGATACCGATGCCTTCAATGACCTTGACACGGTCTATGGCGGCTTGGGCAATGACACCATTCTGACCGGTGATGACAACGATCTGGTCTATGGCGGCATCGGCAATGACAGCATCGACGGCGGCTTCGACGACGATACCCTCTATGGTGATGAAGGCGACGATACGATAGTCGGTGGCGAGGGTCGCGATGAGGTGTCTGGCGGCGCTGGCAATGACCTGATTTATGGCGGCCTGCCATCTGGCGAAGCCGATGCGCTGAGCTTGACTGATGACATTGATCTGGTCACCAACAACAACATCGACACGCTTTATGGCGGTGCCGGCAACGACACCATCTATGGCATGGACGATACCGATGTGCTGGATGGCGGTGATGGCAATGACCTGCTGTATGGCGGCATCGACAATGACAGCCTGTATGGCGGGGCCAACAACGATACCCTAATGGGCGAACACGGCAATGATGCCCTGTTCGGCGGCACAGGCGATGACAACCTTGATGGCGGCATTGGCAACGACACGCTGGATGGCGGCACTGGCAACAACACCCTCACGGGTGGTGCTGGGAACGACAACTTTGTTTGGGGTGGCACTGGCAGCGTGGTTGTCACCGACTGGCAGTCGGGAATCACAGGCCCGGTTGACGATGACAATCAGACCAACAACGACTTTATCGACCTGTCCAACTGGTACAACACCACCACCCTGACTGAGGTGAATGGTGCGGGTGGCAACTTTGGCAACGCGCTGGCGATGCTGAGGGCCGATGCGGCGGATGGATTAATCGATGGAATAATCGGCGGTGTAGATTATTCCACGCTGCTAGGTATATCCGGCGATCTTGAGTTAGAGGGGGTTGACGCCTCGTCTGACGGCAACTTGACCTTGGATACAGTGAATGTTGTTTGTTTTGTGGGCGGCACTCTCATCAAAACAATTGAGGGCGAGGTCGCGATTGAGGACCTTAGGGAAGGAAATCTTGTTCTCACGCTTGATAACGGCTATCAGCCTGTCCGTTGGATAGGATCTACAACAGTCGTTGGAAAAGGAAAGCTGGCGCCAATCTGGATTGCAGCGGGCGCTCTGGATAATACCCGTGACCTATGGGTCTCCCCGCAGCACCGTATGTGCCTGCGACATTGGAGATCAGAATTGCTTTTCGGCGAACGGGAGACCCTGGCCGCTGCGAAACACCTGGTGAATGACAGTACTATCCGGCAAATTGAATGTGAGAAGGTCGAATACTTCCATATCCTGTTTGATCAACATGAGATCATATTTTCCGAAGGAGCCCCCTCAGAAAGCTTCCACCCTGGACATGTCGGCTGGGGGGCACTGTCCAACGCAACCCGAGATGAAATACTCTCCATTTTCCCAGCTCTAGGCGAAATTGGAGTAAGTGCGTATGGCTCAGCTGCCAGAATTTCACTTAAGGCAACCGAGGTGAGCGTGTTGGTGTCTGAAGACATGCCAAAACACTTGGCTTAATTCTACCTGTTTCGACGCTTCACTAGCGTTGCTGAACAACTCTGCTCGCATGGATTCACATCGTGACTCCATGCGGGCAGAGCCTGTGTGGCTCTGATTGTACCGAAATGTGGAATCCCGATGGCGCGGTTTGATACGTCACTTTCCACCAGCGGATGGGGAGCAGCTGTTGGCCCGGCTGGCCGAGAAGCATGACCTGACAACGCGCACCCTCACGGCGGAACTGGCCCCGCCTGACATGCAGCCCGCCTGACCTTCCTTGCCGGGCGGGCCGCTCGGATCGGATACCTGCGCCTTTCGTACTGCACGGGCCGATCAACGGGGATGCCTTTATGGCCTGGGTCGAAAGCTGCCTTTCCCCGACATTGCCTTTCCCCGACACTGGTGCCCGGGGATGTGGTCATCGCCGACATTCTTGGCAGTCATAAAGATCCGCCCGCAAGCGGAGCGGCAGTGCGGGCGCATCGGCTGCTCTTGCCACCCTGTAACCCGGACCTGAACCCCATCGAAGTGGTCTTTGCCAAGCTCAAGGCCCTGTTCCGAAAACCCGATGACCGCACAGTAGAAACCTCATGGTGAAAGGTCGCAACCTTGCTT
>JBILYK010000154.1:0-3005 GCA_044377735.1 Paracoccaceae bacterium
CGCCGTCGAGCAGCTCGTCGCGCAGCGAGCCATTGAAGCTTTCGTTGTAGCCGTTCTCCCAGGGCGACGCTGGCGTGATGTAGAGCGTCTTTACGCCGACCTTGGCCAGCCATTTCGTAAGCATCCGCCGAAGGCCGCGTCCTATGTGATGCGCTTTTTGTTGACGGCGGCTTTTGGTTCCCATTTGCGCGCGAGAGCTACGAGCGCGCGGTCGATCGCGGCCATGTCGACGAAGTTTGGATCGTATCCGTCGAGATCGATCCACTGCTCGAACTCGGCGCGCTGCTCATGCGCAGGGTCGGCCTTTGCGGCGAGCATTTCGGCATAGCCGGGATAGCCGCCAACATCCTCGGGCGGACAACGGCCGCTGGCTGCCAGCAAACACGGATAATACATGCCTTTGCGGCCAGGTTGGATGCGCTCGATCTTGATTGTGTGTTCCCAGTTGTCGCCGAAGTCGTAAACGTAGCGCAGCGTCTTGATGCCCGTATCTTCGATCACGTCGGCGAGCCGCGCCTTACGGGCGTCAAGCGGACCGCCGCCGAAGTCCGGGTCCGGCAAGCCCCATCCGATGTCGCGCGCCCGGATCTCGTAAAGATGGCTGTTGGTCCAGCCCATCGCCGCTTGTAGCGTCAGATGCAGTCGGTCGAGCCGGATCGCCAACGGAACTTCGATCCGCCGCATGACCTGCGGAACGACGTCGTCGAGCGTGATCTTGAGGCGAGCAATGGCGGTCATGCCGCCAGTTTAATGTCCTCGCGCACCCTTGCCCAGTTCCACGGCAGCAGATCGGCCAACTTTGCGATCGGCTGATCGGCAATGCGCCCCAGAACGTCCGCGAGCCACGCGCGTGGGTCGATATTGTTGAGCTTGGCGGTGTAAATCAGCGTGTACATCGCTGCCGCCCGATCGCCGCCGCGTTCTGACCCGGCAAACAGCCAAGCTTTTCTGCCAAGCGCAATCCCCCGCAATGCGCGCTCCGCCGCATTGTTGGTCAAGCAGACACGCCCGTCGCCAAGGAAGAGCGTAAATGCAGGCCAGCGCTTCAGCATGTAATCCATCGCCTGCGCCACGTCCGCATGCCGCGAGAGCCCCGCGCGCTCGGCGACCATCCAGGCATGGAGTTCGTCGACCAATGGTCCGATCTCGGCCTGACGGAATGCTTGGCGCCGTTCGGGGCTCTGCCGCGCGATCGTGCGATCGAGAGCGAAGATCGCATCGATCCGGCGCAGTGCTGCAAGCGCCATCGGCGACGCCACCACAGGCACCGCGCGCCGAACCCGTGTCGCGATATCCGCAAGCACGAAGAACTTGCGCCGCGCATGCGCCCAGCACGCCGCTTCCACGATCGGCCCCGGAACCCGAGCACCGTCATAGAGCCGGTTGAGCCCGGCATATGCATCCGCCTGCAAGATACCCCGGTATCCGGCGAGATGCCGCTCGGGCTGGATGCCGCCCCGGTCGCGCGAGAACGCATAAAATGCAGCCGGCGGATCGTTCCCGCCGAAGGGCCGGTCGTCGCGCACATACGTCCAGAGCCGCGCCTGGGTCGCCTTGTGCTTGGCCAGCAATGGTACCGGCGTGTCGTCGCCATGGATACGAGCACCAGCCAGCACATGCCCCTGGATCAACGCCGCCAATGGCTCCAGAACCGCCGTGCAAGTTCCCACCGCGTCGGCCAAGGTCGAGAGCGGCAGATCGATCCCCTCCCGCGCAAAGCCTTCGCTCTGCCGGTTCAGCGGCTGGTGTTCCCCGAACTTCCCGTACAGCACCGCCGCCAGAAGTTCGGGGCCAAGGCGACCGCGCGGGATCACGTGGAAGGGTGCGGGTGCCTGGTCGATGGACTCGCAATCCCGGCACGCGAAGCGCTCGCGCACCGTCTGGATCACCTTCCATTGCCGCGGTACCATCTCCAAGGTTTCGGTGACGTCTTCTCCAAGCTTCGAGAGCCGCCCCGAGCCGCAGCACGCGCATACGCCTGACCCTGGCACCACCACCCGCTCGCGCACGAGCTCGGCTGGCAGCGGCTTGCGCACGGGCTGGCGGCGCGTCGCGGCGGGTGCGCGTGTCGGCGCTGCAAGTTCGGCTTTTGCCGCACTCTCGGCCACAAGCGTTTCCAGATCTTCGAGCTGCAGCTCCAACTGGTCCAGCAGCTTGCGGCCCCGCTCCGAGCGCTGCCCATGCAAAGCGGTTTCAAGCTTGGCGATCCGCAGCCGCAGATGCGCAATCAGTTGGCCCGCATCGACGGCCGACGCAGTGGCGGCGGCAAGTTCAAGATCGCGCGCCGCAAGCTGGCGTTTCAGGCTTTCGATCTCTTCAAGGGGCGATGCGCTTGCAGCAACCATGCGCAAAGTGAATCACGAATCGCGATTCGTGCCACGCAGAATCGAACTCGCTGCGTGTATTTTTTTATCGTCATCCCGCCGCCAACGGTCGCCAGCTATGCTGCGGATTGCGCCAGTCGATCCCTTCGAGCAGATAGCCCAACTGTCCCGCCGTAATTGTCACCGCACCTTCCTTCGTCTGCGGCCAGATGAACCGGCCGTGCTCCAGGCGCTTGGCATAAAGCGATGCACCCACGCCGTCGTGCCAGAAGATTTTGATCAGCTTGCCGCTCTTGCCCCGGAACACGTAAAGATCGCCCGCATGCGGATCGCGTCCAAGGCCTTGCTGGATGCGCAGCGCCAGCGTGTTCATCCCGCAGCGCATATCCGTCACCCCCGCAGCAATCCACACCCGCACATCCGCGCGAACCGGGATCATCGGCGCACCAGAACGCCAACCACGCGCGCCAGCGCCGCCTCATCGACGTCCGCCCCAACGATAATCCGAACCCCGCCCGCAAGGCGAAGTTCCATGCGGCCCGCATTCGCGGAGGCTGTCAGCTTGGTCCCGTTCGCAATCTCCGCAGGCTTCGCAGCTTGATCGTCGCCGATCAGTACCGGCACAAACGCGGGCGCACTTGCCAACGAGTTTGCAGCGCCAGTGCCAAACGCCTTGCGCCA
>JBILYK010000022.1:0-41839 GCA_044377735.1 Paracoccaceae bacterium
TGCCTATCTCAAAGCAACACTGACAGCCATCGCAAACGGCCATCCGCAAAGCCGCCTCGACGATCTGCTGCCATGGAACTTCAAGCCGTCAAGCTAAGCTAACCGTGGTGCCCAGCCACCGCTTACGAAGGACCATAGCCGGGCGGGCAATCCTCCCAGCGGCATCCGATCCGCAGCACATGGATGATGCCGCTGATCACCCGGCGATCATCCACCCGCCGCGCCCCGGGCTGGTTCGTCGGCAAAAGCGGCTCGATCGCTGCCCAAGCCCGGTCTGAAAGCCAAAATCCTGCCGACACTGCACACCTCTCCCGCATCACAAGGAAGAGTGAATCAGACAAGGCAAAATTGATCAATAGGTTGATTGGGTTTTGACCCTAGCGGCGTGCGCCCAGACGCAGCGCGCGGCCGCTGCGAAGACCCGTGACTTGGCCGTTTTCGACCGCGAAGGTGCCATTGACCATCACATGCAGGATGCCCGTGGCGGCCTGACGTGGTACCGCGTAGGTGGCCTTGGCGCTGACCGTGTCGGGGTCCAATACCACAAGGTCGGCTAGGGCACCGGCGGCGATGCGTCCGCGGTCGGTGAGGCGCAGCCGGTTGGCGGCCGAGCTTGTCATGTGTCGCAGGCATTCCTCGAGCGTCAGGACCTTTTCCTCGCGGACATAGGTTTCGAGCATCCGCGGGAAGGTGCCCCAGGAGCGCGGATGCGGCCGGTCGCCCACAAGGATGCCATCGCTGCCGACCGTATGCTCCTCGCGTTGCATCAGCGTTCGGACATGTTCCTCGATGCCCACGAACAGCACGAAGGATGCGGCTCTGTCAGTCGCGATCAGGATGTCCAGGGCCAGTTCCGAGGCTGAAGTGTTGAGCTGCCGCGCCGCCTCGGCAAGGGTGCCTTCCATCATCCACTCCATCTCTGGCGCGCCGGGCAGGTTGGCCAGATGGACGTGGGACCAGTTGACCGTCAGCCCCTGATGACCGTCAGAGCCGGTCACGTCCAGCGCCTCTATCATGCGCTTGCGCTGTGCTGGATCGTGCAGCCGGGCCGTCTGATCGCTGGCGGTTCCGGCTAGGGCCCAGCTGGGCAATTGGGACAGCAGGGTGGTCATGCCCGCGAGGTAGGGGTACGAGTCAAAGCTCAGGTCAACCCCGTCTGCGATTGCCTCGTCAAACATCCTAATGAGTTGGGGAAGCTTGCCGCGATTGGCCTCGAAGCTCAGATGCGTATGGGCGAGATGCAGGGCCGCGCCAGAGCGGCGGGCGATTTCGAAACATTCGGCATAGCCGCCAAGCGCGTCTGCGCCATAGTTGCGGTGGTGGGGGCAGTAAAAGCCGCCATGGCTGGCCACCACCTTGCACAGTTCCACCAACTCGTCCGTGTCCGAATACATGGCCGGCACATAGGTCAGGCCGGTTGACAGCCCGACGCCGCCCTCTCGCAGGGCTTGGTCCAGCAGCGCCTTCATCTGGTCGAGCTCATCCGGCGTGGCAAGACGCGGGGCGTTGCCCATCACCATCAGGCGCAGGTTGCCGTGCGGCACGAGGTAGGCGCAATTGACCGCCGTGTTGCCGTCCAGTCGCTGCAGGTAGTCCGCCACGCTGCGCCAGTTCCAGTCGAAGCCGGGTGGATCGTCGTTCCAGCCCTTGAGCTGACTGCGCAGTTCGCCGAGCGTGAAGTCGTCGACCGGCGCATAGCTGAGTCCGTCTTGCCCCAGTACTTCGGTGGTGACGCCCTGTGTCAGCTTGGACGTATGATCCGGGTTCACCAGCACTTGCAGGTCGGAGTGGGTGTGCATGTCGATGAAGCCGGGGGCAATCGCCAGGCCCGTGATGTCGACGGTCCGGTCGGCAGTCGGCCGGTGGGCACCCCTGAAGATGCCGGCGATGCGGTCGCCGATCACCAGCACATCGCCGCGGATGGGGTTATTGCCCAAGCCATCGAAGACGAGGCCGCCGACAAAGAGGGTGGACCTGACGTTCATCACATTTTCCTCCGTTTTAAGGTCGGCCAAGAAGCCAGTCGGGATGGGCAGGTGGTATGGCCTGGCCTTTCATACCTTGATCCCCGCGGGGTCGGCAACGGGCAGGGGAATGATCATGCTGTAGCAGTGCAAGAGGCGCGAGGCCGCGAGGTTTGCCGCTGGCCCTGCAGGCGGCAGCCCGGGGGAGGGGGGAGTGTACCGCCACGGCCAATCAAAGCACCGCCCGGAGAGCGGCAATCGTCGCTTTCACGGTTGCGCCGTCGGTGACGGTCACGATGAATTCCGCCTCGGCCACCTCCTCGCCCATCATTACGCCGGTGTTGCGAAAGCGCATGCCGCTTTCCTCCTGCCGTGGCGCGGCGAAATGCAGATCGTCAACACGGCCGCGCAAATAGACCTCCGCGATATTGTTGGGGTCGAGGCCGCCGCAGGCCATGATTCGGATGCGGCCCCTTGCGGCTGCGACAGTCTTGACCAACGTTGCAAGCCCCTCTTGGGCGGAATTGTCTTGTCCACTGGTCAGAACCCGGTCGACTCCACACCTGACCAGCTCATCGATCGCTTCGGTCACATCGCGTGTCATGTCAAAAGCACGGTGGCAGGTGACGTTCATGGGCCTTGCCGCGTCAACGAGCGCCTTGGTGCGCGTCTCGTCGATCGTGCCATCGGCCGTCAGGCAACCGGTAACGATTCCCGCGACGCCAAGGTCCTTCATCGCTTTCACGTCCTCAAGCATCGACCGGAATTCAAGCTCGGAATAGAGGAAGTCGCCGCGGCGCGGACGTATCATGACATGGAACGGAATGGTCGCGACCGCGAGGGCGGTGCGGACCATGCCAAAGCTGGGGGTCAGGCCGCCTTCAAGGAGGCCTGTGCAGAGTTCGGCGCGGTCGGCGCCAGCCTGCTGCGCCACGACTAGGTCGTCGACGCCTTCGACACATATCTCAACTGTGGCTGCCATCGGTGTCTTCCTGCGTTGTGCGGTCAGGCAGTGTTAACAGGTTGCCTGGTCTGCGGGGTGAAGGGCGCTGACCCTGACAGGTGCGTTACGGGCCCACTGCGAAGAGGCGGGCGATGGAATCCACCATCGCGGTTGCGGTGATGCCATAGCGGGCCTGCAAGGTCGGGACCGATCCGCATGGGATGAAGCGGTCGGGCAGACCGATGCGCGTGACCGGAACCTGCACAGAGGCCTCGTGCAGCGCCTCAACGACGAGGCTGCCAAGGCCACCGACGACAACATGGTTCTCGGCGGTGACGAGTCGCGGAAACGCAGAGGCAAACTCGACCACCGCGCCAGTATCGAATGGCTTGATCGTTGGCACGTGCAGAATGCCAACGCTGATTCCTTGTGCGCCAAGGCGGTCAGCCGCCTCAAGGGCGTTGGTGGTCATTATGCCTGTCGAGATGATCCCTATGTCGCTGCCAGTGCGCACAAGGTGCGCCTTGCCAATCTCGAACCGGTAGTCCGAAGCCAAGCTTACCGGCACGGCTCCCCTCAGCAAGCGCATATAGACCGGCCCGTCATGGTCGGCGATTGCCCGGGTTGCCGCCTGAATTTCGATCGCGTCACAAGGATCGATCACGACGAGGCCCGGGATCATGCGCATCAGGGCGAGATCCTCGGTGGCCTGGTGGGTGCCGCCATAGCCCGTGGTCAGCCCCGGCATGCCTGCAATGATCTTGACGTTGAGCCGGGAGTGGGCAAGCGCGATGGCGATGAAATCATAGGCCCGGCGGCTGGCGAATACGCCGTAGGTCGTCGCAAAGGGCACAAGGCCGGTACGGGACAAGCCCGCGGCAACGGCGACCAAGTTCTGCTCGGCCATACCGACATTGAAGAAGCGGTCTGGATAGGCGTCGCGGAAGGGCGTAATGTCGGTATACTTGCCCAGGTCCGCGGTCAGTCCCACGACGTCTGGCCGCACGGCGCCCAGCTGGACCATGGCCTTACCGAACGGCGCCTCGACGATGTCCGACCCTGCGCTTCTCGTTTCATTCTCGCCCATGGCGAGCGTGCGTCCGGTGGGGGCTACGGCGCTCATGCTACATCTCCAAGACTATGTTCGAACTCTGCGATGATACTGTCCCACTGACTCACGTCGATGCGGAAGAAATGCGACTTCTCGCTGTTCTCGATGCGCGGCACGCCCTTGCCGGGGCGCGTTCGCAGCACGATTGCCTTGGGCTTGCCGTTGCGCTTCCGCGCCAGCATCAGCGCAGCGACGACGGCGACCATTTCATTGCCGTCGATCTCGGTGACATCCCAGCCAAAGGCCCGCCATTTGGCGCCGACAGGCTCCATGTCCAGAACCATGGGGCCATCGGCCTGGATGCCGTTGCAGTCGATCAGCGCGACGAGACCGTCGAGGCCGAAGTGGCTGGCCGACATCGCTGCTTCCCAGGTCGACCCTTCCTGCATCTCGCCATCAGAGAGTTCCACAAAGACGCGGGCGGTGGAGTCTTGAAGGCGGAGCCCCAGAGCATGTCCGACCCCTTGGCCCAGCCCGTGCCCCAGCGAGCCGCCGGTGATTTCCACACCTGGGGTGGAGTCGAGTGTGGACATGTCCAATCGACTGTCGTCGGCGCCATAGGTCTGCAACTCTTCGATCGGGATGATCCCGGCCTCAGCAAAAGTTGCCCATAGCGCGATGGAGTAGTGCCCCGTCGAGAGCAGGAACCGGTCGCGGTCCGCCCAGTCAAGATGCCCCGGGTCATAGCGGAGTTCGTGGAAGTAGAGCGCCGCCATCACATCGGCCATACCAAGGCCCTGCCCGATATAGCCCTGCCCCTGACCCCTCGCCATCTCGAGCATTAACCGGCGCAGACGCGTCGCCTTCTTGCGGAGACCTGCGATATCAGGGTCGCCTGGTGGGTGGTTGCTATTCATTGCGGTCAATCCTTGTCCAATCCACCCGACATGTTGAGACGTTCGGCGGTCATGTAGGCGGGCGCATCAAGTGCCATCCAAACTATGGCTTCCGCGATCTCGGAGATCCCGGCCCGGCGGCCTAGCGGGATGCGTTTAGTTCGCTCGTCAAGGAAGGCCTGAAGGTCGGAGCGCCCATTGGCTCGGGCCATCGCCTCTTCGGTCGTGCGCTGCATCTCGGTGTCCATCATGCCCGGTGCGATCGAGTTCACTAGCACGCCATAAGGGGCGAGCGCCACAGCGGCGGCGCGCGTGATGGAATCGACGGCGGCCTTGCTGGCTGTGTAGGCCGTGTAGTCGGGCAGGGCCATGCGCGAGCCGGGCGAGGTCACATTGACGATCCGCCCCGATCGCTGGTCGCGCATAAAGCGGCCGGCTGCCTTGCAGGACAAGGCCAGCGCCGTGACGTTCAGCGCCATGGTGCGTGTCCAGCAGCCATGGGTAGAGTCAAGGAATGGCTCAACAATTCCATAGGCGGCGTTGTTGATCAGCACGTCGATGCCGCCCCAACGGTTCACCACCAAGTCGATCGCTCGGTCTGGCGCGCCATCGGCCGTCAGATCAGCGACGATCGCCTCGACCTCAGCGCCCTCGGCCCTTATTAGCTCGGCCGTTTCGGCTGTTCCCTGGGCATTAATGTCGACGATGCCAACTCTGCATCCGCGTCGCGAGAGCTGGACTGAGATCTCTCGACCCAACCCGTTCGCTGCACCTGTAACAAGGATACGATGGCCTTTCTGTGAGTACCAAGTGCTGACCACTTTGCTTCTAGCCTCCATATCTATTTTGTGATACCGGTATCATAACTTGAGGTGAGCGTCAATAGTGACGTTCGTGTTCGGCGCTGGGCATGACGGGCAACGACCCTAAATCCACGCGGTTTCTTCAGAGAGGAGAGGATCAAACAAGTGCAAAAACTACTCGTGTTTCAGTCACTTTGGGGAATGGAGCGGCGGCACGTCGATGGCTTCGAGCGTTCACTCGAAGAGAATGTCCAGATGATCATTGGGGCCGGGTTTGACGGCATAAGCGCGGATTGGCGCGACCGGGACCAGGTTCGGCGGATGCATGGCTTGCTTGCGTCGCATGGGCTAACCGCTGAAGGACAGTGCTTTCCGAAGACAGTTGATGACCTGAAGCCCGTGCTCGAGGTCGCGTCCGAGTTCAACGTGCACCACCTCAACATCCAGCCAGACCTCAGGCCGAGGCGTTTGCAGGACTGTATCGCGATCCTGGACGGCTGGCGGCGTCTCGCGGACCAGGTGAACTTCCCGGTCTATATCGAAACACACCGCAACCGCATGACGACTGACCTCTACTTCACCCTCGATCTGCTGGATTGCTTTCCGGATATGAAACTTGTGGCTGATCTTTCGCACTTTCTGGTAGGCCGCGAGTTCGCGACACCTGTGTCGGACGAGAACCACGCGTTTATGCACCGCATCCTGGACAACGCCTGGGCACTGCATGGCCGGGTTGCCAGCCGGGAGCAGGTGCAGGTCGAAATCTCCTTTCCGCATCATAAGCCATGGCTCGATCTGTTCCTTGGGTGGTGGGAGTATGGCTTCAGGAGTTGGCAAAGGCGGGCGGCCGGCGATGCGACACTCGCGTTTACCTGTGAACTGGGGCCCAGACCTTACGCGATCGTTGGTGCTGATGGACAAGAATTGAGTGACCGTTGGCAAGATACGCTGCTCATGTGCGGGCACGCGCGTCGACTTTGGGCGCAAATCGACGAGCACCGGGACCATGAGGATTAACAGATGGGGCTACTCGCCGACGGGGCCGATGGTGACAACGATGCATAAACAGGTTCGGGACTCGGGCACGCACCTGCATATCGCGAAGGGCCCTGAGTTCAGGGTCCCGCTGGCCTTTGCCAGCGGCGAGCCGGAGGGGCCTGCGGAGAGTCATTCCGGTGTATACTGAACCGTCCCGGGTTTACCGGAGGGTGATTTGTTCAACGACTAGCTGGCGGTCGGCGAGACTGCCGCGCCAAGTTTGTCTGCCCTAAACTGCCACAAGGCTGGTTCCTTCGAAACTCCTGCCGTTCGGTGCGCTTTCTAAACAGAAGTTCGGGGACGCATTGGCGGCATTGACTGCAACCATCCGCCAGTTTTCCTGCAATTTCTGACTGTAGAAGAGCGGCTGGTGTCTGAGGTCGAGGACTGAGAAGCCGCCCCAACGTTAGATGGTTTCAACAGCCCGGGGGTTGGCATTCTGCGCGCCTTTGATCCAAGGTCTGATTGGCCTGAATGGCGCACAAGGTTTCTGATTGGTCGCGCTCGGAGGCCGGGTTTTCAGAGCGGTTCGACAAGGATCGCCCTGAAATCATTGACATTCGTAAGGGTCGGCCCTGTGATGACCTGCTGGTCGATCCCAGCGAAGAAACTGTGGGCGTCGTTGCGCTGCAGCATGGCAAAGGGGTCAAGGCCTTGTGCCCGGGCCTTGGCAAGGCTCTGGGGTATGACAAGCGCGCCGGCCACCTCGGCGGCGCCATCGACACCATCTGTATCGGCCGCAAGCGCGTGAATCCCCGGCGCGCCGTCAAGGGCCAGTGCAAGGGCAAGGCAGTATTCGGCATTCGGACCGCCAATTCCGTCGCCCCTGCGCGTCACGGTCAATTCTCCGCCCGACAGAATAATCAACGGCCTTGCACCGGGTTTCAAGGCCGACTGGACCTTGCGCGCCAAGCCGGCATGGTTGCGGGCCATTTCGCGGGCTTCGCCTTCCAGCGCATCGCCTAGCAGATGAACTTCAAACCCGTGGTGCCGCGCCAGTTCGGCCGCGGCAGCCAGCGATTGCGCGGGGGCGGCGATGATCCGGTTCGTCACGCGCAACAGTCTTGTGTCCGTTGGCGCAAGCACACGGAGGGGTTCGGTAAGGGCGGCGCGAACCGGCGCGGGAACGACGATCTTCCATCGGTCAATAATGGCCAAAGCCTCGGCTGGGGTGCTATCATCCCCAACGGTGGGCGCAGAACCGATCAGGGCTGGATCATCCCCCGGCACATCAGAGATCATCAGGCTCAACACACGCGCAGGCCAGGCCGCAGCGGCAAGTTGCCCGCCTTTCACGCGGCTCAGGTGTTTGCGCACAGTGTTCATCTGAGAAATCGGCGCGCCAGAGGCCAAAAGGGCCGCGTTGACCGCCTGCTTGTCGGCCAAAGTCAGGCGCTCCGCCGGAGCGACCATCAGCGCCGAAGCGCCGCCTGAGATCAGGGCTATCACGAGGTCGTCTTCGGTCAGACCCTGCAGATCGCCAAGTATCCGGGCAGTTGCCGTGACGCCAGCCGCGTCCAGTACGGGGTGGCGCGCCTCGGCAATCACGATGGCTTCGCGCCGGGGGGAGGTGGACTGGGGGACATGGCCATATCGGGTGATGACGAGGCCCGAGAGTGGGGCAGTCGCAGGCCAAGCCTCCTCGAGGGCAAAAGCCATGGCCGCCGCCGCCTTGCCTGCACCGACGACGATCGTGCGCCCCTTGGGCGGGGCGGGCAAGTGGCCCGGCAAGAGATGCCCGGGCAAGGCACGCTGAACGGCCCTGTCAAACAGGGCGCGCAGCAGGGCGTCGGGCGTCACGCCTGCGGGCCTTCTGGGGCAACCTCATGGCCAGCCATCAGCTCGAATGCCTTAACCAGAGCGGAGTGGTCCAACTGATCCCAGCCCCGTGCCTGCATCACCTGCATGAGTTGGGCTGCCCCTGCCGTTTGCGGCATGGCCATGCCCAGCGATCGTGCGCCTTGCAGGGCAAGGCCAAGGTCCTTCTGGTGCAGCGCGATGCGGAAACCGGGGTTGAAGGTGCGCTTGATCATGCGCTCGCCATGGACCTCAAGGATGCGGCTGGCGGCAAAGCCGCCCATCAGCGCCTGACGAACCCGGGCGGGATCGGCGCCCGCTTTGCTGGCGAAAACCAGCGCCTCGGCCACGGCGGCGATATTTAGCGCCACGATCATCTGGTTGGCGACCTTTGTGATCTGGCCTGCGCCAACCTCGCCCACATGGGTGATGTTCTTGCCCATCAGCGCAAACAGCGGCCGGATGCGGGCGAAAGCCTCGGGCTTGGCCCCGACCATGATGGTCAGCGAGGCCGCCTTGGCCCCCACCTCGCCGCCCGAAACGGGGGCGTCGAGATAGTCGCAGCCCAAGGCCTCGATCCGCGCGGCGAAGTCCTTGGTGGCGATGGGCGAGATGGAGGACATATCCACCACCGTCTTGCCTTTGGTTAGGCCTGAGGCGACGCCGCCCGTGCCGAAGAGGACTTTTTCTACGTCTGGAGTGTCCGGCACCATCAGGAAGATCACCTCGGCCGCTGCCGCAACCTCGGCCGCGGTGGTGCAAACCGTGGCCCCAGCCTCGATCAGCGCGGCGGGCACCTTGCTGCGGGTCTGGACAAAGGCCTGATGGCCGCCCGCGATCAGGTGGCCCGCCATCGGCGCGCCCATGATGCCCAGTCCGATGAACCCGATCTTCATGCCTTGTCTCCGTAAGTCGCAAGCCAGGACAGCCCGGCCTCGGTGGTGTTTGCGGGTTTGTATTCGGCTCCGATCCAGCCCTGATAGCCCAGCCGGTCGATCAGCCCGAAGAGGAAGCTGAAGTTCAGTTCTCCCCTCCCCGGTTCGTTCCGGCCGGGGTTGTCGGCCACTTGGATATGCCCGATGCGGTCGAAATGGCGGGTCAGTGTTCCTGCGATCTCACCGCCCGAGCGCTGCGCGTGGTAGATGTCGAATTGCAGAAACAGGTTGGGGGCGGCGACCTCGTCCATTACGGACAGGGCCTTGTCGACGCTGTTCAGCCAAAAACCCGGCACATCAAGGGTGTTCACCGGCTCTAGCAACAGGCGCAGGCCGGCCTTTGCCAGCCGTTCAGCAGCGTGACTCAGGTTGCCAATCAGCGTGGCGCGCGTGTCGGCGTCGGAGACGCCCGCGCCGGGCTTACCCGTCAGACAGTTTACCTGTCGCACGCCAAGGGCCTGCGCATAGTCGATCGCGCGGTCGATGCCGTTGCGGAATTCGACCTGTCGCGCCGGGTCGCAGGCGATCCCGCGATCCCCAGCCGCCCAGTCACCTGCGGGCAAGTTGTGCAGCACCATCGGGATGCCATTGGCCTCCAGCCGATTGCGCATGGTCGCAGCGGGGACTTCGTAGGGAAACTGCACCTCGACCGCGCCGAACCCGACCTTGGCTGCCCGGTCAATCCTGTCGACCAAGGGCGCATCGGTGAAAAGCATGGAAAGGTTGGCGGCAAAGCGAGGCATTTGGAGTCCTTGAAAGGCTGGGGTTAGGGTCAGGCCCAGGGGCGGGCTGGGGAGCCAGAGGTCAGGATTTCGACCCCTGTCTCGCCCACATGGATGATGTGCTCAAAGCCGCCGCCCTCGCCCGGTTGGCCGCCAAGGAAGCATTCGACGGCCAGAACCATACCAGGGCGGATGATCTCGGTGGCATAGGAGGTGATGAAGGGCGCTTCGCAATCGAGGCCGAGGGAATGGCCGAAGAAGGGGATCATGGCCGAGAACCCGGAATCCCCGCCGCCGCGCCGGGCCATGGCACGGGTTCCGGCAGCGTGCAGGTCAGACAAGAGTCGGCCGGGTTCGATCTCGGCTATCACGCTTTCGACAAGGGTGATGGAATCCTCCAGCACCCGCGCCTGCGAGGCATTGGGCGCGCGGCCCACGACGGTCGAACGGGTCAGGTCACAGTAATAGCCCTGTGCCACCGGCCCCCAGAGGTCGAAATGGATCATGTCGCCCGCCTCGATCCGGCGCTGGCTATCCCAGGTCGGCAGGGCCTGGCGGTGGCGGTACCGGTGGCCGACGGGGCCGCTGGCGACAGCAATGTCATAGGCAAAGCCGCCCGAGGCGGCGAGCCAACGCAGACCCTCGCCCACGATCTCGCCCTCGGTCCGGCCGGGTTCGGTTGCGGCGAGGCAGACATTCATCCAGTCGCAGCCGATGCGCGAGGCATCGCGCAACAGCGCCACCTCATGCGGGCTCTTGATCAGGCGGAGGCGGGTGAGGATGTGGTCGGCAGGCTCGATCCGGGCGGCGTCGCCGAGTTCGGCGGCCATCATGACCGCGGCGCTGTGCAGAAGGCCGGTTTGCCCGGCGAGACCGATGCGATTGCCCTTCAGTCCCAGTTCGATCGCCACCCGCGCCACGTCGCGATCGACAAAGGTGGACAGACGAACGTCGCCCACGGGCACCTGCGCCCGGTCGATGTCGTAGGAGTCCGTCACCAGAACCGGATCCTTGCCGGGTGCAAGGATCAGCCCGGCATGACCGCGTGCGCGGTGGGCGTGGCTGTCCGGAATGTGGCTGACCACAGACATGTGGTTGGTGAGATAGAGCAGGTCCTGGCTGCCGTCGGAATTGGTCGATCCGCGCCCCCAGACGATCAGCCCGTCAAACCCGTCACCCAGAGCCTGCTCCAAGGCTTGCTGTTGCCGCACGGCAAATTCGGCATCGCTTGCGCGGCCGAGGAAGGTTGGGCGGGGTTCGAGACTACGACGAAGCATGGGCGGGTCCTTGGGGATGCGATCAGGAATGATTGGGATTTGGGCTGCGGGACTGCAGGATCAGCGCAATGACGACCGCCGCAATTACAAGGGACAATTGCAGTGTGGCAACTGCCGCCACTGTCGGGTCGATCGTGTCGGTCATGTTGCGATAAAGCTGTACGGGCAGCGTGTAGAACGATGGCGACTGGATGAACAAGGCAAGCACCACCTCGTCAAACGACGACAGGAACGCGAGAAAGGCGCCGCTCAGGACCGCCGGCCGGATGATTGGCAGGGTGATTTGCCGAAAGGTTGCGATAGGCCCGGCACCCAGGCTGGCCGAGGCCCTTTCGAGCGAGCGGTCGAGCGTCTGCAAAGCTGCGCTGACCGGGATCACGACAAAGGGCACGGCCAGAACCGTGTGCGCGATGACGAATCCCCAAAATGTCCCAACCAAGTTCCAGCGCAGGAACACGAGGTAGAGCCCGAGCCCGAAAACCACGATCGGCACCACTTGAGGTGACAGGATCATAGCGCGCACTAAAGCCATGAGTTTCGAATGTGAGCGTACGATCCCAAAGGCGGCCAACGTGCCAAGTACAGACGAAAGGATTGCGACCACCACGGCAATCGTAAGACTGTTGACCAGCGCCGAAATCCAGACCGGGTTGGCGAGGCTGGCGTACCGGGCCAGCGTCCAGGTCTTGGGCGGGAAGGAAAAGCTGTTCTCACCGCTAAAGCTTATCGGCACAATAATGAATAGTGGCAGGACCAGCCAGATCGCGATCAGCACGCAGACGACGATCAGGATGCGGCTGTTGGTGGTGTGCGGGCCAGTGTCTGCCATCTTAGCCCTCGTAAGCCTTGCTGCGCTTGAGCAGGGCATTGGCCAGTGATACAAAAGCCATCGTGGTGGCCAAAAGCACGACTGCCAAAGCTCCCGATCGTCCGAATGCGGCGCTTCCATCGAATTGCTCGTACAAGACTTGCGAGATCAGCGATTGCTTGGGTGAGCCGAGTATCGCCGGGGTGATGTAGAACCCAAGGGCCAGCACGAAAACCAGAAGCGCACCAGCAAAGAGGCCCGGCACTGCCAACGGCAAATAGACCTGCAGGAATGCGTTTCGGGGCGTGGCGCCCAGGCTTTGCGCGGCCAAAGTCAGTTGCGGGTCGATTCCCTTGAGCACCGAATAAAGCGGCAGGGCCATGAAGGGGAACAGGACGTGAGTCATCCCCATAAGCACCGCGGGGCTTGTGGCGGCATGACGCAAGCAATGGCGGTTTTCACCCCCAAGGGCGCTTTAGCGCTAGACGCCTTCAAGGCATGGCAGACGATAGACCCCAGCACCATCCCGCTTGTGCGGTTCGTCTATGGTGACGCCTACGCGGCGGGATACATGACCGTTACCTTTGCCGCCCCCAAGACTGGGAAAAGCCTTCTGGCAATGGCCGAGGCGATAGACGCGGCAACCGGGCGGGGCTTCCTGACAGGCAAGCCCAGCGCGCCCGAGCGGGTTTTGTATTTCAACGCAGAAGATGACCAAAACGTATTGGATGGCCGGGTTATCACGCTGTTGAAGGAGCAAGGGGCTGAGCAATCGGAAATCGCCGGGCGGCTGACTGTGGTGTCTGGGGTGCCGGAAGCAAATCAGCTTGTCCTGATCCAAGGCGAAAGGAACGAAATCAACGAGGCAGCATTTGTCGCGCTGGAAAGCGTCTTTCGCCGTGACCAAATCACGCTGGCAATCTTTGACCCGCTGCAAGACCTGAGCCAAAGCCCGGAGACAAACGAAGCCTTCCGGGCGCTGGGCGGGCGCATTCGCCGCCTTGCCAGTGAAACCGGGGTAGCGGTGGGCATGATACACCACACGCGAAAGCCCACGGCGGGTGTGCAGGCCACGCTAGACGACGGACGCGGCGGATCGGCCTTGCGTGGGGTGGCCCGCTTCAATCGCCTTTTGGTGCCAATGACAGAGGCCGAGGGCGCGCAAGCGGGGGTGGATGACTTCCGCCACTTCTTTCGGATTGCCGAGATGGAAAGCAACTTGGCCCCGCCTTCCTCTGACCGAAACCGCTGGTTTGAGAAAATCGGGGTGGAAATCGGCAACGGTGGATATGCCCCCGCAATCAAGCCTTGGGTCTGGCCGGAAGCCTTCGCCGGGGTGACTGTCAACGACGCTTGCCGGGTGCGGTCTGCAATCGCCGCGAGTGACCCCGCGCCCCGCGAAAGCGCACAGGCAAAAGGCTGGGCCGGGCATGTGGTGGCCGAGGTTTTGGGCCTTGATCTGTCTCGGAAGTCTGACAAAGCCCGCGTTAGCGCGATGCTGAAGAAGTGGATCGAAACCGGGGTTCTTGCGGTCGAAGTTTTGCCGCATGGCGACAAAGGCAAAAGCGCGCCTTTCGTGGTCGCTGGCCCGAACAATCCGGGGGCAGAGGAATGATGCGGCTTCCCCCACTTACCCCCACTTCCCCCCACCTATCCCCCACCTTGGGTTTCCCACCAGAACCCACCCCCACCCCCACCTTCTCTAGGGGTGTGGGGGTGGTGGGGGGGGAAGAAAAATCGCACCCAGTTTTCCCCCACCTTGGCCCTTCCAAGCCGCCCGCAATCGCGCCGCAAAACATCGCGGCAAAGACAGATCGGGAAGGCCCAGCGCAATGAACCGTGAAGCCCGCCGCGCCCTGAAACGCAACGCCCCGGCGATGGCCGATAAACTGGCGAAAAGCTGTCACGACTTCCAAGGCGATACGTTGGTGCAGGTGACAGACCTTGAGGCCATAGCCGCCTTGCGCCGGGCTTTCCGCCGCATGATCGAGGCCGGGTGCAAGCCCGTTGCCTTGCCCGTGACAGAGCAAGAGGCCGAGGGCTTCCCGCGCCATGCCGCTAACAGGATCGAGGGCGGGGTGTCTTGGCTTGCCGTGGGCTTGGACCCTTCCAACCGGGGGGCCTATGCCCTGCAATCTGCGACAAGCAATGTCAGAGCCGCCGCCCATGACGCCGCTAAGGAAAAGGCGCTGGTAAATCTGGCCCTGATCTGTGCCGCGCCGGGCTTCCCTGTGATGCCAAACGCAGCCGGGGAAGTTAGCCCGCCATGCCCCTAATCTGTCAAAGCCTTGCCCCGTCTCTGGCCCCCAAGAAATAGCCTTCGATACCCTCTGAAAAACAATCAAGGTAATCAGATGCCCGCCCCTGACCCTTTCGGAATTTGGTATGACGAAAGCCCGACCGGGAAGCCGCTTGTCATGGCGGAAATCTGGGGCGCAGGAAATCGCCCTTTCTTTGAGGGCAACCCAAAGCACAGGAAGGCCCGCGCCGTTGCTGTCTTGCGCCGCCTGCGCTGCGATGGCTGGACCTGCCCCGAGTGCGGTGACCCTGTGCCGATGTTTCGCCGGGCAGATGCAGACTATTGCCGGGAAGCGTGCCGCAAGAAATCCGCCCGCCGCCGCAGATCAAGGCGGGCTGTCTTTGTTACCTTCATAAAGGAAAAATCCATTTGATTGACCATGTTCTTGCCGTGTTGACCTGTTCCAACCTCACCTGCCCAGACCCGCCCTTCTGGTATGAACTTATGGAAAACTACGCCGCCCATGGCTTTATCGGAGCGGCAATCGCCCTTTGCCCCAGCCGGGCCGGGCGCGCGGTTTTCTTGGCGCTGTTCGCCTTGAAAGAGGCGGCTTTTGACTTTGCGAATTACCCAAGGCTTACCGTGGCCCTTGATAGCGCGGCTGATCTTGGGGCGATGCTGGTGGCGACCCAGATTGTCCTTATTGCCCGCCGCCGCCGATCTGAGGGGGCAGCGCCGTGACCATGACCGGGGCCGAATTGCGCCGCCTGAGACGCGCCGCCGGATTGACGCAAGCCGACCTTGCCAGCCACGCGGGATATGGCCGGGAAGCCGTGGGCTATTGGGAAGCCAAGGCCGGGCCGATTGCTTGCCGCTATGGCGCTGTAAGGCGCTTTCTGGACGCGCTGGGCATAGACCCAGCCCCATACCCGCCCCCACGCGCAGAGGCCCGCTTTGACGCCGCCCGCGCCGCGATAGAGGCACAGGTGGAAGCCGCTATGACGCAATGGCGGGCAAGGCAGGCCGATAAGCTGGCAAAGGAAGCCGCAAAGCGCCGGGTGACGTGTGGGGCCAAGACCCGCAAGGGCAACCCATGCCGCAACGAAAGCGAACCGGGCAAGCGCCGCTGCAAGTTTCACGGGGGCCGATCAACCGGGGCCAAGACGCCCGAGGGCCGCGCCCGCATTGCCGAGGTGCAGCGCCAAAGGTGGGCAAGGTATCGCGCCGGGCTTTCCACAATGATGGAAACGCGGGAATGATGGATTCTCGCAGCAATACGCGCGCCCGTGGGGGTGGGGTGATAGCAGATCGGGCCGGGCAACCACTTTTCATGGCACGATACGCGCCCGCACGAGGGTGGGGTGATAAGGGGGGTGGGTTAAAGTGTGGGGCCGCGCAGCTTAGGACCGGGTGGCTTTCACGATCTGTCGCGCTAACACAGTTTTTCACCTTCATGCGCGCGCAAGGCGGGGCTTTCCTGCATTCGGACAAGCTGGCCCCTGCAGGCGCGATAGCGCAAGAGACGCCCAAGAAAGGCCCTTCCTGATCTAGGCGGGGCCTTTCCAACTCTTGGGGGCGAGATTGCGCGCCGTGGCCTTCCTAATCATTCCCGAGGTTTATAGGTTTTCTGCAGAGCCAAACGGCCAATCAGATGCAATGGGATGCGAAAATTTCTCTTGGTTCAAGGTAGGCATTGCTGTGAAGTAGAAGTCAGGATTCGTTTGGTAATGGAGGGATGGAGTTGAAGTGGATAGTATTTGGTTTTCTTGCCTTCGCGCTTCCTACTAGCGCAGCCAACGCACAGTCTTGGATGTTTGAATACTCTGTCGGTGAAACCGCCGAAGAGATAACGAGTTGCAACGCTCGGATAGACTATCGGGACGGGTTGATGGTTACCCGAATCTATGGCGAACAGATGGACTTCTTCTTTGCCCAAACCTCTCTAGCACTCCCTCCCGGTCAGGTCTTGGGTAACGTTGCGCTGGTTTTCAAGGCGGACACTTTTGTTCTTTCCGCGGCGTCAGCGTCTAGCACAGAGCAGTCGACTGTATCGGCTATGTTTCTCACGCCCGAGAAGAAGGACTATTCGCCTATTCTTGACTCAATGAAAAGAGGTGAGAGCCTCACGGTTGTTTTCCCTGACACGTCATCCTTTGAAGTCAGTCTGTCAGGTTCCGAGACGGCGCTAGATCAAGTCGGAACTTGCTGGACGCGGAACGAAACTGGACCCGCCGGGCGCAATCCATTCAATGCTGCTGAAGGCGTCAATCCATTCAATTGACGCCCGAAAAGTGACGCTAGTTTCTAACCATCGCCACGCCCGCGCCTTGTGGCCTTCCTTTCGCCAGAAAAGCGGCGTTCGGACCCTAAGATTACCCTGAGGTATCGCGCCGGGCCGTTGGGGTGTTAGGCAGCGACGGCTTGCCCCAAGTCGCTACGCGGGGCGCTGGGCAGATCGGGCCTTGCCTGCTACCGTCGCACAATGTCACGCAGATCAGCCCCCGCCAAACTTGCCGCCGATAAGGCTTAGCCGATCCGGGTTTTTATCCGGGTGCCGTCTTTGGGCTTTGCAGGTGCAGGGATAGACCCGCACCAATGGCTAACAAAGCAACATGGCGCGGGTGGATACGCTTGGCATTCGGCAGGCAGCTCGTCGCGGGATGTTGCCGCCCTGTATTTCCGGCAGATCGGGGATGCCGCCGCGTTTTTCGACGCCTTCCCCCAGATCGAATTAGCAGCCGAAAGCTAGCCCGCGCCTTGGCTTGTCCAGACCTTTGACGCCCCCCCTTGCCCATTCCACAGTGATGGAAAGGCCGGGCGGTGCATTCTCTGAAAGCAGCGAAAGGACCGCGCCCAGATCGGTGGGCAATGACGATGACCCGAATCAAGCGTTTTTCTTTAGGCGGGTATTATGGCGGGTATGGCGAAAAAATTGCCAAATTATCCAATGATTTCAAGGGTGAATGGCGGAGAGACAGGGATTCGAACCCTGGGTCGGCGCAAACCGACAACGGTTTTCGAGACCGCCGCATTCGACCACTCTGCCACCTCTCCGCGGTAGGGATCGTGGCGGGGATTTATCCGGGACTGAAAGGGCTTGCAAGCCCCATTCCAAGGAAACTTGGGCCAGGTGGCCGCAGTGGGTTTGGCAAGGGCTTGTCCGGCACTGACCCGATAGGTGCATGCAGGTGTTGTTCCCTTCAGAAACCGTCAGGCGATGTCGCGGTCAAGATAGGTGCCGAGGCGGGGGTCCTTCTGGGGCTTTCGGTCTGTGGGGCAACCCAACTGTCGGCGCAGGCTGCGACGCCGCATGGGGAAACCCCAAAGGTTGTCATGAGTCCCAAGCTGGTGGTGGAGTTAAGCTCTGCCCTCAAAATGCGCGAGGTCATGCAGGTGCCACGTGAGGAGGGCATGGCCAGTTGCGCCGAATGGGCCAGTGATCTGCCGCCCTGTCACGGATACAGGGCGCCGAGCTCGAGAGCGTATTGCGTTTGACCGGGTTCAGCCGATCAAACGCTACGCCACATTCCCAACGGCTTGCCTGTCTTGGATCGCATTCAATCTGAATCAGATTGAATGCGATCTGCTCTAACGCCACAGATGGGCGTGGCTGGTCAGTCGCCCCTGCAGTTTTGATAAGATCCGCAGGGCCAGGCCGGGGCGGGCAATCTCGCCCTTGGTCAGGCGCTCCACCACCACCTCGGGTGGGCAGGGGCGGTGGCTGACGGGATCGAAATAGCGCGGATAGCCAATCAACGCAGCATGGACCAGGTGAAGCAGGTCTGGCCGGGGCAGGGGGTGCCCATCGGCCGCACGGCGGCGACGGTCAGGAACCGGCCCAAGGTCACGCGTCAGACCCCAGCCGGCATAAAAAGGCGCACCAAGGCAGGTTACGGGCTTGCCGCGGATCAGCGCCTCGAACCCCAGAAGCGAGGTCATGGTCCAAACCTCATCACAGGCCGCGATCAGTGACAAAGGATCGGCACGGCGGGCCACCACGTCGGCCAGCCCGGCCAGATCTTGATCGGCAATCTGCCCCGGTCGCAGGCCGCTTTCAACATCGGGATGCGGTTTGAAAATCAGTCGCGCGCCGGGGTTCGCTTGGGCTGCGGCGGTTAAGAGCCCAAGATTGGTGCAAACCTGCCCCGCACCCAACCGGATTGAGGCGTCATCCTCAACCTGGCCCACCACCAAAACCCGCCGTCCAGGGCCCAAGTCTGGCAGCGGATCGGCCACCAGATTGTATTTTGTTACACCCGCCTCAAGGATTCGCGACAAAAGTGCTTCGGCCCGGGTTTGCCCGCCGGGGGGCAAGGGGGCCAAGATCAGCCGCTCCAACCGGCTTTCACGGTTCGGGTCATAGTAAATGCCCAGATCATCCGTGACGAGCGACAGGGGCGGCACCAGATTGGCCCCAAGTCCGCGAGAGCGCAAAAAACCGTCCTCTACCCGCAGGGCAAGACCGGGGGTGGAGAGTTCGGACGGTTCCTTGCCCGCCCAAACCAAGATCTTGCGCCCGGATTTTTCCGCACCCGCCTGCGCCCTTGCCGCTGTCTTGGCAAAGATCATCGCAGTTTCTCGGCCAAATACCTCTTGCAGGCGCCCGCGCTTCCATGCCCGCATCCCCAGCCCGATATAGCCCGCGCGGTCCTCGCGCTGGGCGCGGGTTTCGGCTTCAAGCTGGTCAACCGCCTCTTCAAAACTGCACAAGCGGTCGCGGCAGGGATCATACCATGTGGGTGCCACGATCATCGCCCCGGCGAACAACTGCGCGCGCGAGAGGTGGCGGCCACGCCGGGCAGGGGGATTGCGATCTTCGGTCAGGCCCCAGCCCGCATAGAAGGGCTGGCCAAACACCTTTGGCCGATGGCCCGCCAGAACCGCCTCGAACCCCATTAGCGAGGACACCGTGTAGACCGCCACCGCACCTAGCAACAGAGCCCAGGGCGAAACCGCATCAGCGCACAGGCTGGTGCGGTTCGACAGATGCTCGGGCCCGTAATGGCCGGCACGCAGTCCAAGCGCGGTTTCAGGATGGGTCTTGATGACGATCCGCGTGCCGGGGTTTTCCTCATGGGCCAAGGCCAGCATCTCGCCAAAGGTCTGGGCGCTGGCCCCGGAATGGACGATCGAGGCATCGCCGCGGGTCTGGTCGATAATCAGCACATAGCCTGCATGGGGCGGAGCGATCTCAGGTCGATGAATGTTGTATTTTGACAAGTCCAACGCCTGAATTCGCGCCATTCCATCACGTGCGCGGGTCATCAGGTTCGAATCATCAAAGGGCTCGCGTGCCAGGATGCGCTCCAGCATTGAGGGTTGGCTGGCATCGAAATGCACGCCCAGCCCATCAATCATCAGACCCAAAGGGGCCTCGCCCATCCGGCCGGGCCGCAACGAGCGCAGGAAGGCATCTTCCAGCCGGACAACCGGCACGCCGCGCCGGGCTGCCAGTGCCTCACCCCGTGCGGCATAAGGCGAGCGGCCCCAGACCACCACGCCATCTTCGGGACCTGGCAAACGGAGGCGCAGCTCATGCCCGGCCAGATCCAGGATCCGCCGCAAACGTGGCTGGCGCAAAAAACCTGCGTTGAAATAGCAAAGCCGCCGGGGGACTTTGCCCTCGGCGGCCATATTGCTCTCGGATCGGCCCGACAAGGCCTGCTCAGCCGCCTGATGCGGTTGTTGCCAGCGTGTTCGCCGCGCCGCTGGTGCCAGTGATCGCGGTCAGCGTCTTTTGCCACTGCACGAAAGGCGCCTCGGTTACGTAAACCGTGTCACCATCGCGCACCAGAAAATCGCGGGCCTCGAACATGCCGGTCGGCTGGGTCAGGTCCAGAACATAGATCATGCGCTGATCGCCCTGCAGGTCACTCCGGCCCAAAACGGCGTTAGCAATCTCGGCGGGCTCATTACGGAACACGAACACCCCGGTCGGATCAGCGGTCGAGGTGTTCAGGCCACCCACGATGGCAATAGCCTCGATGGCCGAGAGTGTTTCGGTTTCGAATGCAACCCGGTTTTGGCTGCCCGTTGCACCCAGTGCGGTGAAGGCGCGGGCATCGCGTTCTACAGTGATGATATCGCCCGGTCGCAACGCGATGTCGAGTTCAGGGTTGGAATACAAGTCCAACGCCCAAACCTTGCCAGTTTGGTTCCCGCGCGTTACCCGGATGATCGCGGTCTCCGGCTCAATCGACACACCGCCGGCTTTGGCCAGCATCGCGTTCAGCGTGCGGGTGGGCCGTTCGATTGGGATCACGCCCTGCGCACCGGCAAACCCAGCGACCGTGACGGTTGACCCATCGCCCGCCAACCGCTGTATTTGCACCTGAGGATCGGGGGTCTGGGTGTCCAGCTTTTTGGTGATGATCGCGCGCAGCCCGTCGGGCGACTGGCCCGCCGCCTTGATCTTGCCAGCATAGGGCACAAAGATGAAGCCTTGGCCATCAACCTGAATCTCGGTCAGCGCTGAAACCCGTTGCCCGGTATTGCCCAAAAGCGGGTCATCCTTGACGTTCTCGAACACCGTGATGCCCAACACATCACCGGGAGAGATCACGTCAGATCCCAATGTGCCGGCGTTGCGAAAGCTGCTGGAAAAGCCAAAGGCCGGTGTAACGGCCGTGGCACGGGTCACGCGGCTGTTGACGGTGACGACAAAAGCATCGCCCTGCTTCAGCACGGAACCGCTGAAAATCTCTCGTTTGTTCGGCCCGGATCTGGGCAAGCCGCATGCAGCGACAAGCCCAACAACCGCGACAAGGGCCAGGGCCGTCGCCCCCCTTGATCTGAAAACACTCACTGCTCGGGCTCCTTTAATTGGAGTTTGCCTCAAATTTTGAATGCAAACCTACAGAAAGGCGGCTGAAATTCCAATTGTCTTTCAAAAATCCTACGTCACCAGCCGCAACTGTTGCCTTGGTGCCGCTTTCCCCGAGCTGAGCGCATCATAGGGATCTTCGGTCTGCAACATCATGTCGACAACCTGCCGCAGCAACTCACGGCGCCCGCGGTACGAATAAAATCCACCTGCGATCTGACTGGTTTCCAAAAGATAATGGCGATAGTCCCGATAGGCGCGGCTGTCGGGGCGGGTGGGCAGGGTGAAGAAATCCGCCAGGCTTTGGGTCGAGACAAACTCAGGCTTGGCATAAACCGCCGCCCCAAAGGTTTTCAGCGGCAGGCCACGCCACAGTACCTGTTGGCCAGCGGTGGAGTTCACCGTGACCGCGCTGCGAGCGTGGTTCAAAAGCTGCGCCAACTTGCCGCCACGGACGAAATGCACGCGGTTTGACACCCCATGTAGCCGCGCCAGACGGCGGATTTCACGTGCCACAGGCACGCGGCCATCTTCTAGGGGATGCGCCTTGAACACGATGTGATGATGCGGGGCAGCACCCTTTGCAAAGCCTTCCATCACCAGTCCCAGAAACTCGGTCATCGAGGAGAAGGGCGAGTGCATCTGGAAGCTGGCGTCATGCTCCAATTGCAGCAGAACCAGATGATAAGGAAAGCCGCCATGCTTGATGCGGAAAGTGGCCAGCATCCGTTCCCAGCGGTGAAAGGGCATCAGCGCAAGGCGCTTGCAATAAAGCAGGAATTCCTGCCCCACGGTCAGTTTGCGGTGTGGGCGGAAGTTGCGGTAAGCCCAGAACCCGGTCAGCACTAACCAGTGATACAAAGCCCCCCAGAACACATGCTGGCGCATATCGCCCCAGCGGGCGGGGGCATCGGGCAGGTCCATGTCCAACTGGGCAAGCGCCGCCTGCATCTTGGGCACCGAGGTCTCCATCAGCCGTGAATGGCCGTTCGAGCCGCCGCGTTCATAGGTGACCCAATAGGGCCGCAGATAGCCTTCTTCGAACACATGCACCTGAACGCCCGCTGCGCGGGCGGCGCGGACGGCTTCGGCATGAATGAAGCGGGTGTCACCATAAAGCACGACATCCGTGATCGCACGGGCAGTCAAAAGGTCGCGTATGGCCGTTGGCCAATCATCCTGACGGCCCTTGAAGGCGATGTAATTGGCCGAGGGCCAAAAGGCGCGGTCGCCCCGGTTGAACCCCACCCGCCAGACCTGCGCACCGGCACGTTCCAGCATACGGCCCAAGGCGTGGAAATAGGGCCCGTGCGGACCTTGCAGAAACAAAAACCGACGATCTTGACCCGACAGCCGCATGAAATGCCCTTTTTCCCCGCCAAGGCCCCCATGCAGGCGGCCAAGTAAAGGGGAATAACTTTTGCCTGTTAGCAGATAAGAAGCAACCGCGGCAAATTTGAGGCAAATGGCGTGGGTTTTGCCGGTGCGCGATGGTGCGCTATGTTTTGCTTCGGGCAGGGTTGCGGGCGCAGGCCTGCACGGCTACCCATGGGGCAAAGGAGAAACGCAGATGTTCACCGGCATTGTCACCGATATGGGCGAGGTTCTTGAACTGGAGCAGAAGGGTGATTTGCGCGCCCGGATAGGCACCGGTTATGACACCAGCCGCATCGACATTGGCGCTTCGATCGCCTGCGAGGGGGTCTGTTTGACCGTGATCGCGCTGGGCACCTCGCCGCGCAACTGGTTTGACGTGGAAATCAGCGCCGAGACCGTGTCGAAAACCAACCTGACGGGTTGGCATGTGGGCAAGCGGCTGAACCTAGAGCGAGCGCTGAAAGTGGGGGATGAGCTGGGCGGGCATATCGTGTCGGGCCATGTCGATGGCGTGGCCGAAGTGGTTGGCGTGCGCCCCGAGGGCGATAGCCTGCGCGTCACCTTCCGCGCGCCAGAAGCCTTGGCCAAATTCATCGCGCCCAAGGGCTCGGTCGCGCTGAATGGCACCAGCCTGACGGTGAACGAGGTGGAGGGTCGCGATTTCGGCATCAACTTCATTCCCCATACCCAAAAGGTCACGACATGGGGCGAGGCGGCCTTGGGTGACAAGATCAACCTCGAAGTCGACACCATGGCGCGCTACGTCGCGCGGCTGCGCGATTGGGGCTGAAATCTCGCGCGGCTCCGTGGGGGGGGTAAAATCCGCTCACCGGATATCATTTGGTTTCGGCATCATTGAGTCAGGGCCTGTCTCTGGCCTTTGGCGCGCGGGCAGGCTAATGGCAGAGCCAGAGACTCAGGTTGCGCGCGGATCCATCATGACCAAGACAGACTATTCGGATGTCATCTCGTCTACCGAGGAGATCATCGAGGACGCCCGCAATGGGCGCATATTCATTCTGGTGGACCATGAGGACCGCGAGAATGAAGGCGATCTGGTGATCCCGGCGCAGATGTGCACGCCGCAGGCGATCAACTTTATGGCAACCCATGGCCGGGGCCTGATCTGTCTGGCGATGCCCGCCGCGCGGATCGACGCGCTGGGTCTGCCCCTGATGAGCCCGAAGAATTCGTCGCGCCACGAAACCGCCTTTACGCTCTCGATCGAGGCGCGCGAAGGCGTGTCGACCGGGATTTCGGCCGCGGACCGGGCGCGCACGGTGTCGGTGGCGATTGATCCCTCCAAAGGGGCCGCCGACATTGCCACGCCGGGCCATGTGTTCCCGCTGCGCGCCCGCGATGGTGGCGTCTTGGTGCGCGCGGGCCATACTGAGGCGGCGGTGGATGTCAGCCGTCTGGCCGGGCTGAACGCCAGCGGCGTGATCTGTGAGATCATGAATGACGATGGCACCATGGCGCGCCTGCCCGATCTGGTGGTCTTTGCCCAAAAGCATGCCCTGAAGATCGGTACAATTTCCGATCTGATTGCCTATCGCCGTCGCCATGATAATCTGGTTCGTGAAAAGGCCGTGAAGCGGGTGCAATCGGTTTATGGCGGCGACTGGCTGATGCGGGTCTTTGCCGATGAGACGCAAGGCTCGGAACATATCGTGCTGACCAAAGGCGATCTGTCGGGCAAGGGTCCGGTTCTGGCGCGGGTGCATCAGTTGAATCCCCTGGAGGATGTCTTGGGCATCGGCGGTGCGCATGTGGGCGACCTTCAGGGCGCCATGCGGGTGATCGCGGCAGAAGGTCGCGGCGCGGTGGTCTTGCTGCGCGACACTTCGATGAAGATGGTTGAAGAGGGCGAGGCCAGCCCGCAGACCTTGCGGCAATATGGGCTTGGGGCGCAGATCCTGTCGGCGCTGGGCCTGACGGAGATCACGCTGGTGACCAATTCCGCTGCGCCCAAGGTGGTCGGTCTGGAAGCCTATGGGTTGACCATTGCCGGCACCCGCCGGATCGAGGTTTGAGCGATGGCGGCCAGTGAACAGCACTACACCCTCCCGCTGCCCAGCTTTGCCAAGCCAGTCAAGCTCTTGATCGTCGTGGCACCCTATTACAAGGACATCACCGATCAGCTTGTTGCTGGGGCGCGCGGCGTTGCTGCGGCCTGCGGGGCCGAGGTGGATTTGGTTGAAGTGCCCGGTGCCCTGGAGGTACCGACGGCCATCGGTCTTGCGGAACGCATGGCCAAGTATGACGGCTATGTCGCCTTGGGCTGTGTCATTCGGGGCGAGACGACGCATTATGAAACTGTGTGCAATGACAGCAGCCGGGCAATCGCGCTTTTGGGCCTGCAAGGCGCTTGCATTGGCAATGGCATCTTGACGGTGGAAAACCGCGAGCAGGCCTTGGCGCGGGCCGAGGTGGCGGGCCAGAACAAGGGTGGCGGGGCGGCTGCGGCAGCACTGCATCTGATCGCCCTGTCGCGGTCTTGGGCCATGGGAGATCGGGGCGGTATGGGGTTCCGGCCATGACCCGCCCAGCAACGCGGCAAATGAAATCAGCTTCCCGGCTTTATGCCGTGCAAGCCCTGTTCCAGATGGAAAGCTCGGCCCAGACAGTACAGTCCGTGTGCCGCGAGTTTGAGACCCATCGGTTCGGTGCAACCTATGACGAGGGCGAGTTCGCCGAAGGCGATGTCGACCATTTCCGCGAGGTGGTGGACAAGGCGGTCAACTGGCAGGCCAAGATTGACCAGATGACCGACCGGGCGCTGGTGGCGAAATGGCCGATCGATCGGATTGATCCCGTACTGCGCGCGCTTTTCCGCGCCGCGGGGGCCGAATTGGTGGATATGGCGACGCCGCCGAAGGTGGCGATCACCGAATATGTCGATGTGGCCAAAGCGTTCTTCCCCGAGGGCAAAGAGCCAAAATTCGTCAATGCCGTCTTGGACCACATCGCGCGCGAAGCGCGGCCCGAGGCGTTCTGACAGCGCACGTTGCCGTTTCCCGCTGACACAAGGCCTGTGCTGCGTTAGCCTTCGGTGTGAAGGAGGCTCGTCCATGAAACCGCTGATCCTGACCGCAGCTTTCGTCCTTTTTGCCTCTGTCGCGGCGGGAAATGACACCCCGCCGTTGGGTGCTGCGTCGAACACTCCTTGGGTTTTGACCATGGTTGACGGCGCCGCCCCTCGTTACAGCGTCACGCTCAGCCTGGCCGAACCGGGCATGATCTCGGGGCAGGGGCCGTGCAACCGCTTTTCCGGCCCTGTGGCGCGCGTGGACGCAAGCTTTGTGGTGGGTGAATTGGCGACGACGCGGATGGCCTGCGCCGATCTTGCGGGTGAGGTAGAGTTCCTTGCCTTGCTTGCCGGGATCAAAGAGGCCAAGGAGATGCCCGGCCTATTGATTCTCACCGGAGACGGGCACGAGATCCGCTTTGGTCAGCCGATCAACTAGCCTGCGGCAATTTGGAGCTTTTCCCGGACGGGCAGGGTGCTAGCATCCTCATTGTCATCAGGAGAACTGCCATGCCAAAGCTCATCGCGCTTTATATCCGGTCTGTCGCCATCGGTTTTGGCCTGTCGGCGATCTTTTTGGCCTTGATGCTATGGCAAGATGTGGCCGGGCTGCGCCATCTGATTTTTGGCTCTGACATGGGTCTGGTGGCCGCCATCATGGTTTTCATGTTCCAGGGCATTATCTTTGCCGGAGTGCAGTTTGCCATCGCGGTGATGATGCTGGCCGATCCCGACACCTCGCCCTCTGGCGGCCTGCATGAACGGCTTATGCCCGATCTGGGCGGCCAAATCCCCGGTGCGATGCCGGTTCGGGTGCGCGCCGAGGCACCGCCCAAACGTAAAGTCTAAAGGTGGCGAGCCCGCAGCGACCGTGGAGACGGGTTTTTCCCGAGAGCCATTGGTCTCAGGTGGGCGCCAGGTAACAAGACCAAGATCTTGTCAGAGCCAGCATCCATTTGCTTGCTTATCGGCCACTGGAAAAGGTGCCTCGCACGCGAAGAGCAGCACTCGCCAAGGCCATAGATAGGCTCTGTCGGGGGCCGGCGCAAGGATTGGTTCGGCTGCTTTTGGGAAAGGGCGCGATGGTGATCACGATCAGAGAAGCGCGCGCGGCGGATGCCGGGGCTGCAGTTGAGACGTTGCGCCGGTCCATCACCGAGCTGTGCCTGCCCGACCACCTTGGGGATGCGCAGGAGATCGCGGATTGGCTGGCGAACAAGACCGTGGAAAGCTGGCAGGCTTGGGTGGCGCGGGGCGATGCGGCGGTTCTGGTGGCTCTGCGGGGTGGGGATGTTGTCGGCGTGGGCATGGTGACTTTGGCCGGAGAGGTCTTGCTGAACTATGTGCACCCTAAGGCGCGGTTTGTCGGTGTCAGCACGGCGCTTTTGGGGGCGATGGAGGCGCGCTTGCGGGCGGGCGATGTGCAGACCTGTTACCTGACCAGCACCCTGACGGCGCAGGGATTTTATGAAAGCTGCGGGTATCGGGGGGTGGGTCTGGACCTTGCCAAAGCCCTTTAGGGCGGAGGCTTGAATTTTGTTCTCGCTTGGTTCACATTTTGAGAATGGATAACGAAACCCTTCCCCCTTTGCCCGGCCAGCGCCTCCAGCGCGGGGTGGCCCGCGCGCTGCGGCAGTTCGATTTTGTCTGTATCGAAGAATTGGTGCCAACCCCCGGCCTCAGGGTCGATATGATGGCCTTGGGGCCGAAGGGCGAGGTTTGGATCGTGGAATGCAAATCCAGCCGCGCCGATTTCCGGGCTGACCAGAAATGGCACGGTTATCTGGAATGGTGTGACCGGTTTTTCTGGGCGGTGGGTGGCGATTTTCCGGTGGAGTTGTTGCCTGATGGATCGGGCTTGATGCTGGCCGATGCCTATGATGCCGAGATCATCCGCATGTCGCCCGAAACACCATTGGCACCTGCGCGGCGCAAGGTGATGCTGCAGAAGTTCGCTCGCCATGCGGCCAGCCGCTTGCACGCATACCGCGACCCCGGAGTGGCAGGCTTGATCCTCTGACTACCTCCTCGTCGACGTCGTCGCTCGTCGGGGCACGCCTCGACGAGACGCCGCAGGTGCCCGAGGAGAGGAGGTCAGCGTTTGCTGGGTTTTTCGCCCATCTCGCGTGCCACTTGGGCGGCTGCGCGCAATTCCTCGGCGATTTCCTCGGCCTCGTCGGGGTCAAAGTCCAAAGGCAGTTCGATGCCGCCCTCGGCTGCGATGTAGATCCGCACCATGCCCATATCGGTAGGGCCAATCTGGATGTCGGCGGCGAGGTCACTTTGCTTGTCGATGCCCATGGGATGCTCCGTCTTTGCCCCATCGGGCCTAGCGCGTTTGGGGGGGCTGGCGCAAGCGTGTTTGCGGCGATTCCCCTCTTGCGCTTGTGAGGGAGGGGCGATAAACGGCCCCTCGAGTGCCGACGTAGCTCAGTTGGTTAGAGCACTAGATTGTGGATCTAGGGGTCCCCCGTTCGAGCCGGGGCGTCGGTACCATACTTCCCGTGACACGCACTCTCCCACGACTGCCCCCGTGTGGTGGCCACGTGGCCAAAGGGTCTTGGCCCTGTCCTTTGGGACGGCTAAGCTCTGCCTCCCCACAGACTGTGTTGCAAAAAAGTTGAGGAATCGCATGACCCCCCCCACCGCCGCCGCGCTTGCCCGTCTTCCCCATGTGATTGCCGCCGAAATCAGCGCTGGGGTCGCGCAGGTGCAGGCAGCCATTGCGCTTTTGGACGAGGGGTCAACCGTGCCCTTTATCGCGCGCTATCGCAAAGAGGCGACGGGGGGGCTGGACGACACGCAACTGCGTACCCTGGCCGAGCGGCTGATTTACCTTCGCGAGATGGAGGCGCGGCGGGCGACCATCGTGGGGTCGATCTCTGAGCAGGGCAAGATGACCGAGGCTTTGACGCAGGCGCTGGCGAAGGCGACAACCAAGGCCGAGTTGGAGGACATCTATCTGCCCTTCAAGCCCAAGCGCCGCACCAAAGCGATGATCGCGCGTGAAAACGGGCTCCAGCCACTGCATGATGCGATTTTGGCCGACCGCAACACCGATCCAGCAGCTTTGGCGGTGGCTTATGTCACCGAGGCTGTACCGGACGCCAAAGCGGCGCTCGAAGGCGCGCGGGACATTCTGGCCGAGGGACTTTCAGAAAGTGCCGAGCTTTTGGGGCGCTTGCGCAGCCATATGAAGCAGGTGGGACGGCTGCAGGCCAAGATGGTGGCGGGCAAAGAAGTCGAAGGGGCGAAGTTTTCGGACTATTTTTCTCATGACGAGCCTTGGGTCTCGGCCCCCAGCCACCGGGTTCTGGCCATGCTGCGCGGTCAGAATGAAGGCTTTCTGACGCTGGATCTGGTGGTGGATGCCGAGGCTTCGCGCGGTGAAAGCCCCGCCGAACGCGCGGCGGCGGCGCATCTTGGGGCCACCGGGCGCGGTGCTGGTGATGTTTGGCTGCGCGAGGCGGCAGCTTGGGCGTGGCGGGTCAAGCTCAAGACCTCGCTGACGCTGGACCTGATGGGCGAGATCCGTGAGCGGGCCGAGGCCGAGGCGATCAACGTCTTTGCCCGCAACCTCAAGGATTTGCTCTTAGCGGCGCCCGCAGGCGGCAAGGCGACTATGGGGCTCGATCCGGGCATCCGCACCGGGGTCAAGGTGGCAGTGGTGGATGCCACTGGCAAGGTTCTGGCCACGGACACGGTCTATCCGTTCCAGCCCAAGAACGATCTGCGCGGCGCGCAGGTGGCCTTGGCGCAGCTGATTGGCACGCATGGGGTCAAGCTGATTGCCATCGGCAATGGCACCGCCAGCCGCGAGACAGAAAAGCTGGTGGCGGACCTTCTGGCCCATGTCTCGGGCGGCGAAAAGCCGGTCAAGGTCATCGTCTCCGAGGCTGGCGCTTCGGTCTATTCGGCCAGCGAATTGGCGGCCAAGGAGTTCCCGCACCTCGACGTCTCCTTGCGTGGCGCGGTGTCGATTGCGCGCCGCCTACAAGACCCCTTGGCGGAACTTGTTAAGATTGAGCCGAAGTCAATTGGCGTCGGCCAGTATCAGCATGATGTCGATCAGCATCGGTTGGCGCGCAGCCTTGAGGCGGTGGTGGAAGACGCGGTGAACGCGGTGGGGGTGGACCTGAACACCGCCTCAGCGCCACTTTTGGCCCGCGTCTCGGGTGTTGGCCCGACGCTGGCCGAAAGCATCGTCGCTCATCGTGATGAACACGGCCCCTTCGCCACGCGGCGCGATCTGTTGAAGGTGCCGCGTTTGGGACCCAAGGCCTTTGAGCAGTCGGCGGGGTTCTTGCGCATTGCAGGCGGCAAGGAACCGTTGGACGCCTCATCGGTCCACCCTGAAGCCTATGATCTGGCGCGCAAAATCGTCGCCGCCTGCGGCCGCGACATTCGCAGCCTGATGGGCGACAGCGCGGCGCTGAAAGGGGTGAACGCGGCAAGCTTTGTCGATGACCGCTTTGGCCTGCCGACGGTGCGCGATATTCTGGCGGAACTGGAAAAGCCCGGCCGCGACCCGCGCCCAAGTTTCAAGACCGCGACCTTTGCCGATGGGATCGAAGACATTAAAGATCTGCGCCCCGGCATGATGTTAGAGGGTACGGTGACCAATGTCGCGGCCTTTGGCGCCTTTGTCGATGTGGGCGTGCATCAGGATGGGCTGGTGCATGTCAGCCAACTCTCGGACAGCTTTATCAAAGATCCCCATCAGGTGGTAAAGGCGGGCGATGTGGTGACGGTACGTGTTGTTGAGGTGGATGTTGCGCGCAAACGCATCGGGCTTTCGATGAAACGCGACAGCGGTGAGGCCCGAGAGGCCGCGCGCGAACGGCAGGCGCAGGTTCCTCCGCCCGGCCCGCGCGGGGGCAAGCCCTTGCCAACAAGCGCTGGGCCCAAATCTTCTGGGTCGTTGGGCGGTGCGAACGCCTTTGCCGATGCCTTGAAGGGCAAGTTCGGGCGTTGAAGAGGGGGGCCGCATCCCTGATGGCCTGTTTTGAACCGAGCATGTGCATTCATCTTGGTGGGCCAAGATGAATCACCAAAGAAAACGGGCACGCAGATAGACCTCGCGCGCCCGTTCAATGATTTGCACGAACCTTAGCGGATCGCATTCAATCTGAGTCAGATTGAATGCGATCCAAGACAGGCAAGCCGTTGGGAATGCTGCGTATCGCGTTTGATCGGTTGAACCCGGTCAAACGCGATACGCTTTAGCCCTTGCGCGCGGCGGCGACCGAGGTTTCCAAAATCTCCATCGCTTCAGCAAAATGGGCGTCAGGGATAGTGATCGGCGCCAGGAAGCGCACCACATTGCCGTAAACGCCACAGGTCAGCAGGATCAGGCCGCGCTTTTGAGCCTCGGTTTTCACCCGGTTGGTGAAGCCTGCGTCGGGCTCATGGTTTGACGGGTTGGCGAATTCGACTGCTACCATAAATCCGGGGCCACGGATGTCCGAGATTTCCGGCGTGGTTGAGCGGATCGATTCGAGTTTTTGCTTGAGGCGCGAGCCAAGTTCATTGGCGCGGGCGCAGAGCTGTTCTTCTTCGATGACATCAAGGACGGCGTTTGCCGCCGCGATGCCGATCGGGTTGCCGCCATAGGTGCCGCCGAGCCCACCCGGGTGGGCGGCGTCCATGATGCTTGCCTTGCCGGTCAACGCCGCCAATGGCAGACCGCCAGCCAAACCTTTGGCCATCGTGGTGATGTCCGCAGCGACGCCATATTGCTCCATGCAAAACATGGTGCCGGTCCGGGCAAAGCCGGTTTGCACCTCATCTGCGATCATCACGATGCCGTGCTCATCGCACAGCGCGCGGATCGCTTTGACCAGATCCTTGGGCGCTGGATAGAAGCCGCCTTCGCCTTGCACAGGCTCAAAGATGATGGCGGCCACGCGGCCTGGATCAATATCCGCCTTGAAAAGCTTGGTCAGCCCCGCCATGGCATCGGCCGTCGAGATATTGTGGACTTCCTGCGGGAAGGGAACGTGGTAGACATCGGGCATCATGGCGCCAAAGCCCTTTTTGTAAGGCTCGACTTTGCCGGTCAGCGTCATGCCCATGAAGGTCCGGCCATGGAAGGCCCCGCCAAAGGCGATGACCGCGTTGCGCCCGGTGGCGATTCGGGCGACCTTGATGGCGTTCTCCACGGCCTCTGCCCCGGTGGTCACGAACACGGTCTTTTTCGGGAAATCACCTGGAACAGCGGCGTTCAGACGCTCAGCCAGGTGGATATAATGTTCATAGGGCAGCACCTGATGGCAGGTGTGAGTGAACTTCGACAGCTGTTTCGAGACTGCATCCATCACCTTCGGGTGGCAGTGCCCGGTGTTGACCACCGCGATTCCGGCGGCAAAGTCGATATAGCGGTTGCCCTCGATGTCCCAAACTTCGGAGTTGAGCGCGCGATCGACGTAGATTTGGGTCTGCATGCCCACACCGCGGGCAATCGCCTCATCCCGGCGCTTGGCAACATCTGCATTCTTCATCTTGGTAATCCTTCTGGCGCCTCTGTGGCGCGGCGTGTTGTCGACGCTTAATTGATCAAATTTTTCGCCCCGCATCAATGGGCAGCGTAAGGTTTTCGATAAGTCCAGATCAGAAAAGATAAGGCCAGACGGGGTGAGGGGCGGCCACAATAACGACGCCGCCTTGGCAGAAGGTCCGGATTCACCAGACGTTAACCATTGAGCGGCACTTTGAGGAAGATTGACCGGGGCCTGTATGGCTTTGGTCAGAATTGCAGACCACTCTGGGGGAGTCCATGGCAAGCACAGCGACACGGGCCGCCGAGCGGGATGATCCGGCCGATTGGCTGCGGCTCATCCGGTCTCGCCGGGTGGGGGCGGTGACCTTTCATCGGCTGATGGGCGAACATGGGTCGGCCCGCGCAGCGCTGCAGGCGCTGCCTGAGTTGGCGCGTGCGGCCGGGGTTGAGGGGTATGAGGTGTGCCCAACCGGAGTGGCGCAGGCCGAGATCAAGGCGGGGCGGGCCTGTGGCGCGCAGCTTTTGCTGTGGGGCGGGCCGGGCTATCCTGCGGGGCTGATGGAGTTGGCTGATGCGCCACCGGTGCTTTGGGCGCGGGGCGATGCGGGCCTCTTGCAGCGCCCGATGGTGGCGATGGTGGGCGCGCGCAATGCCTCATCCTTGGGGTTGCGCATGGCGCGGCGGCTGGCTGAGGGGCTGGGGGAGGCTGGGCAGGTGGTGGTTTCTGGTCTGGCGCGCGGCATTGATGCCGCGGCGCATGAGGCGGCGCTGGACACAGGGACTGTGGCGGTGATGGCGGGTGGGGTTGATGTGATCTACCCCGAGGAGAACGCTGAACTGGCCGCGCAGCTTTTGGTGAGGGGCTGTCTTGTGGCGGAACATCCCCCCGGACTGCAACCGCAGACCCGGCATTTTCCACTGCGCAACCGCATCATTTCGGGCCTGTCGCGGGCGGTCTTGGTGGTTGAAGCCGCGGCGCGCTCGGGCAGCCTGATCACGGCGCGCGATGCTGCCGATCAGGGGCGTGAGGTGCTGGCGGTGCCAGGGCATCCCTTTGATGCCCGTGCGGCTGGCTGTAACATGCTGTTGCGTGACGGGGCGACGCTGGTGCGCCATTTGGGCGATGTGACCGAGGCGCTGGGCCTGACGCGGGGAGTGGGGCCACAGACCGTGGTGCCCGACCCGCTATCTGAGGTAGACGCCTTGCCGGGCCCTGTGCCGCCTCGGCGGGCCTTGGGCGAGATGGCCGATTTGCACGGTCAGATTCTGTTGCGGCTTGGGCCAAGCCCTTTGGTCGAGGATCAGTTGATCCGAGACCTTGCGGTGCCGCCGTCCTTGTTGGCGCCCGCGCTCGTGTCTTTGGAGCTGGAGGGTCACATTTTGCGCGCGCCCGGAGGGCTCATCTCGCGCGTTGAGTGAGGTTGGGCGATCAGGGTGGTGGTTCGGGCAGGGCTCATGCGGCGAATTGCCCCTTTCGTGGCACCAAGACCCCAAACGCGCAAGGTGAGTATTTGGAAAGGCGCAAGACCTTGGCTGCTTCGCCGGTTGACAAGTACGGCACTTGGCGCTCATGGTGCGGCCCCGTCTGCACGCCCCTGCCGAAAGTTCAGCCTCATGCCCGTCGTCGTCGTCGAATCCCCCGCCAAGGCCAAGACGATCAACAAGTATTTGGGGCCGGATTATACGGTTCTGGCCAGCTATGGCCATGTGCGCGACCTGCCCGCCAAGGACGGTTCTGTCAATCCGGACGCCGGATTCGACATGACTTGGGAAATTGCGGTGGACAGCAAAAAGCATGTCCGCGCCATCGCCGAGGCGCTGAAAACCGACGACACGCTGATTTTGGCGACCGACCCTGATCGCGAGGGCGAGGCCATTTCGTGGCATCTGAAAGAAGCACTGGCGAGTTCGTTGAAGAAGGGCAAGAAGGTGTCGCGTGTGACCTTCAACGCCATCACCAAAGATGCCGTCACCAAGGCGATGAAGGAGCCGCGCGAGATTGATCTGCCGCTGGTGGAGGCCTATCTCGCCCGCCGCGCGCTGGATTATCTGGTTGGCTTTACCCTGTCGCCGGTCTTGTGGCGCAAGCTGCCAGGCGCAAAATCGGCTGGCCGGGTGCAGTCGGTTTGTCTGCGCCTGATCGTGGAACGCGAGATGGAGATCGAGGCGTTTCGCGCCCGTGAGTTCTGGACAGTCGGGGCCACCTTCAAAACTCCCCGCGGCCAAGAGTTTGAGGCGCGGCTGACCACGCTTGGCGGCAAAAAGCTCGACAAGTTCGATCTGCCCAGCGAAACGGCGGCGGAATTGGCGGTGCAGGCGGTCAACTCGCGCCAGTTTTCGGTGCACAGTGTTGAGGCCAAGCCCGCCTCTCGCAACCCTTATGCGCCGTTCATGACCTCGACCCTGCAGCAAGAGGCCAGCCGCAAGTTTGGTTTTGGGGCCAAGGCGACGATGAACGCAGCCCAGCGGCTATATGAGGCTGGCCTCATCACCTATATGCGGACCGACGGCATCGACATGGCGCCCGAAGCTGTGGCAGCGGCGCGGGCCGAGATCGGCAAGCGGTTCGGTGCGGCCTATGTGCCGGATACGGCGCGGATTTATAAGAACAAGGCCAAGAACGCCCAAGAAGCGCATGAGTGCATCCGCCCCACGGAGATGGCTGCCGATCCCGACAGCCTGCGGTTGGCCGATGCCGATCAGCGTAAGCTTTATGATCTGATCTGGAAGCGCACGCTGGCCAGCCAGATGGCTGCCGCCCGGATGGAGCGCACGACGGTGGATATCCTGTCGCCTGACGCGCAGGTGGGGTTCCGCGCCACGGGTCAGGTGATGCAATTCGACGGGTTTCTCAAGATCTATGACGAGGGCCGCGACGACGAGGAAGAGGACGACGCCCGTCTGCCGCAACTGGCCAATGGCGAGGCGCTGGACAAGCGCAAGGTCCAGCCCGACCAGCATTTCACCCAACCCCCGCCGCGCTATACCGAGGCGACCTTGGTCAAGCGAATGGAGGAATTGGGCATAGGGCGGCCTTCGACCTATGCCTCTGTCCTCACCACGATTGTGGACCGCGAATACGTCAAGAAGGATAAGAACCGCTTGATCCCCGAAGACAAGGGGCGGCTGGTGACGGCCTTCTTGGCAAATTATTTCCACAAATATGTGGAATATGACTTCACCGCCGATCTTGAAACCGAGCTGGACGATGTCTCGGCCGGAGAGCGCGATTACAAGGATGTGCTGACGCGCTTTTGGCGCGATTTCTCGGCGGCTGTGGCCGAAACCGCCGATCTGCGGATCGGTGAGGTGCTGGAAAAGATCGATGAGTTCTTGGCGCCGCATCTTTACCCGCTGCGTGCCGATGGGTCTGATCCGCGGTCTTGCCCCACCTGTGGGTCAGGGCGGCTACACCTGAAAACAGCGCGGTCGGGCGGGGCCTTTATCGGCTGCGGCAGTTATCCCGAATGCCGCTACACGCGCCCCATTTCAACCGGGGATGATGCGGCATCGGCAGTGGATGGCAAGGTGCTGGGCCAAGATGACAACGGCCTGCCGATCACCATGCGCACGGGGCGGTTCGGCCCCTATGTCCAGCGCGGCGAGGCGACCGAGGCGCAGCCCAAGCCGGACCGGGCCAGCCTGCCCAAGGGCTGGGCGGCTGACGCCCTGACACTGGAGCGCGCGTTGGAGCTTTTGAGCCTGCCACGCCAGATTGGGCCGCACCCCGACGATGGCCAGATGATCGAGGCCGCGATTGGCCGCTTTGGCCCCTATGTCAAACATGGCAGCACCTATGCCAATATTCCGGATGTCGAAGAGGTTTTTACCATCGGCATGAACCGGGCAGTTGAGGTGCTGGCGCAAAAGGCCGCGCGCGGACCGGGGCGCGGGGCGGTGGCCGAACCCTTGCGCGTGCTGGGCGACCACCCCGACGGCGGTTCGGTGCAGGTGATGCCGGGCAAATACGGGCCTTATGTCAAATGGGAAAAGGTCAATGCGACCCTGCCCAAAGAGCTGACCCCCGAGGCGGTGACGCTGGACGAAGCACTGGCGCTGATTGCCGAAAAGGCGGGCAAGTCGGGGGGCAAGAAAAAGGCCGCGCCGAAGAAGGTGGCAGCCAAGGCTGCGGGGGCGAAAAAGGCCCCAGCCAAAAAACCAGCGGCCAAAAAGCCAGCAGCGAAAAAGCCCGCTGCGAAGAAGGCACCGGCCAAAAAGGCAACGGCTGAAGAGTAAACAGCTGGCTGCGATGCACCGGACGGGCCCTTAGGCCTGTCCGCGCGGGTCCAACAGCCGCGCCAGAACGTCCGTGGCCTGCACCCTGCCAATCGGCTGACCTTGGTCGGTCACGGTCACATCGGCCGCGCCACCCTGCAGCATCTCCATCAGCACCTTGACCGGGGTTTCCGCTTCAACCGATTGGCCCGATCCTCCGGCACCGGCCACCATGACATCGCGCGCGGTCAAGACGCCCAAGGGGTTCATATGGGCTACGAATTCGGCCACATACTCGCTGACCGGGTTGGCGATGATTTCGCGCGCCGTGCCCACCTGCACCAGCCGCCCGCCCTCCAACAGGGCAATGCGGTTGCCGATCTTGAAGGCCTCATCCAGATCGTGGCTGACAAAGACGATGGTGCGTTTCAGCGTGGCTTGCAGGTCCAAAAGCTCATCTTGCAGCTTGGCGCGGATCAACGGATCAAGCGCAGAGAACGGCTCGTCCATCAGAAGGATTGGCGCTTCGGTGGCAAAGGCGCGGGCAAGGCCCACGCGCTGCTGCATGCCGCCCGACAACTCGCCCACCTTGCGCTCGGCCCATTGAGTGAGGTTCACCAGTTCCAACTGCTGATCCACTTTGGCGCGGCGCTGAGCAGGTGTCTGGCCCGCCAGTTCCAGCCCAAGGCCGATATTTTCGCGCACGCTGCGCCATGGCAGCAGGCCAAACTGCTGGAACACCATGGCAATGGTCGACAGGCGCAATCCGCGCAAGGTTTCGGCGTTGGCGTGGGTCACTGATACCATCTTGTCGCCCGCGCGTACCCGCACCTCGCCGCGCACCACCGGGTTCAGCGCGTTCACCCCGCGCAGAAGGGTGGACTTGCCCGACCCCGAGAGGCCCATCAGGACAAGGATTTCTCCCTCGCCCACCGACAGGCTGCAATCATGCACGCCCAAGATCTGGCCGGTTTTCTCTTGGATCTCGCCACGCGACAGCCCTTGGTCCATCAAGGGCAGCGCGGCCGCGGGATTGTCGCCAAAGACGATGGAAACCTTGTCGAATTCAACCGCGTTCATTTGGTTTTCATCCTCAAAGACCGGTCCAGAAGAATGGCCACCACCACGATGATGAAGCCCGATTCAAAGCCAAGCGCGGTGTTGACCGAGTTCAGCGCCCGGATCACCGGCACGCCAAGGCCGTTGGCCCCGACCAGCGCCGCGATCACGACCATCGACAGTGACAGCATGATGGTTTGGTTCAGCCCGGCCATGATCTGGGGCAGGGCATATGGCAATTCCACCTTCCACAGCCGCTGCTTTGGGGTCGCGCCAAAGGCGGTGGCAGCCTCGAGGAGTGCGATGGGGGTTGAGGAGACGCCGAGGTAGGTCAGGCGGATCGGGGCGGGCAGCACGAAGATCACGGTGGCAATCAGGCCGGGCACCATGCCAAGGCCGAAGAACACGATGGCGGGGATCAGATAGACAAAGGTCGGCAGCGTCTGCATCAAGTCAAGGACCGGGACCATGGCAGCGTAAAGCCGGGGCCGATGCGCGGCGGCGATGCCAATGGGCACGCCCACCCCCATGCAAACCACGCAGGCCGACAGGATCAGCGTCAGGCTTTCGGTGGTTTCCTCCCAATAACCTTGATTGATGATGAACAAAAAGCCCAGCAGCACGCCGATGCAGACCTTCCAAGACCTTTGCAGATACCATGCAAGCGCCATGAACAGCGCCACAATGACAAGGGGATGGGGCGATTGCAGGCACCACAGGATCGCGTCAATCAGCGCCTCCATCACCGCCGAGATGGCGTCGAACAGGCCGCCCAGATTGTCGCTCATCCAGTCATTGATGGTCTTTGCCACCTTTCCGACCGGGATCTTGTTGTCGGTCAGCCACTCCATGAGTGTCCCCCCTTTTGGATAGAGAAAGGCCCCCGTCACATGGAACGGGGGCCTGTCTGTGATTACTGCAAGGCCGCCGTGACGGCAGCTTTGGCGTCACCGCCGTCTTTGGTGGTTACGCCATCCAGCCAAGGCTCCCAAGTGCCGGGATTGGCGGCAAGCCAGGTCTTGGCGGCGTCGCGCGGATCCGCCGCATCGTTCAAGATCGCGCCCATGATCTCGTTCTCCATCTGGAGCGAGAAGGCAAGATTTTGCAGCATCTTGCCCGTGTTCGGGCATTCTGCAGCATAGCCTTTGCGGGTGTTGGTATCCACCACGGCACCGCCGAAGTTCGGACCGAACACGTCATCGCCGCCAGCAAGATAGGTCATCTTGAAATTGGCGTTCATCGGGTGGGGTTCCCAGCCGAGGAACACGATCGGCTCGCCGGCGTCGTTCTTGTTCTTCACTTCGGCCAGCATGCCCGCTTCCGAGCTTTCGACCACTTCGAACCCGTCCAGGCCAAACGGCCCGCCCGAGATCATTTCCAAGATCAGGCGGTTGCCGTCATTGCCCGGCTCGATGCCATAGATATTGCCTTCCAGCGCGTCCTTGTGGTCCTTGATGTTGTTGAAATCAGAGATCCCAAGCGCCGCACCTGCTTCGTTGGTGGCCAGCGTGTACTTTGCGCCTTCAAGGTTGGTGCGGATCACTTCAACGGTGCCTGCATCGCGGTAGGGCGCGATGTCGGCTTCCATTGTGGGCATCCAGTTGCCAAGGAAAACGTCGATGTCGCCTTCGGCAAGACCGGTATAGGTGACGGGAACCGACAGGACCTTGGTTTCGGTCTCATAGCCCAGCGCCTCAAGCACCAGCGCGGTGGCGGCGGTGGTGGCGGTGATGTCGGTCCAGCCAACATCCGAGAAGATGATCTTGTCGCAGCCTTCAGCGAAGGCAGAACCGGCAAGGGCGAAGGTCACGGCAGTGCCCAAAAGGGCGGTGCGTGCGGTCTGGCGGAGGGTCATCAGGAGCTCCCTGTTTTTGTTGATTGACGAGTCAATAAACTTCACGCTTTAACGGTTTGGCAAGAAGAATCTTGGAGCCAGACCGAAATGCCCAAAGTTGGGATGGAGCCTATCCGAAAGGCGGCGCTCGTCAAAGCGACGATCGTTGAAATTGGGCGTGCCGGATCTTTGGATGTGACGGTTAGCCAGATTGCCAAGCGTGCTGGCATGTCCAGCGCACTGGCGCACCACTATTTTGGATCAAAAGAAGAGATATTTCTGGCCGCGATGCGCCATATCCTGTCGCTTTACGGGGCCGAGGTGCGGGGGGCCTTGCATTTGGCGACCGGTCCAGAAGCGCGGCTTAAGGCCATTCTTTGGGCCAGTTTCAGCCCGGCGAACTTCCGACGTGAGGCGGTGGGGGCTTGGCTGAACTTTTGGGTGCTGGCCCAGACTGTGCCCGAGGCCAAGCGACTTTTGGCGGTTTATCAGCGGCGGTTGCGGTCGAACCTGCTTGCAGGGTTGCGGCCTTTGGCCGGGGCCAAGGCTGAGCCCATTGCCGAAGGGTTGGGCGCGTTGATTGACGGGCTTTATCTGCGCGAAGTGCTGAAATCGGGCGCGCCCGATGGCGCGGCGGCGGTCGACACCGCGATGGACTATCTGAACTCGCAGCTTGAAGGACGTGACGCATGAGCGGGCCGCCGAAGACTGCAACCGCGCGGCTTAAGGCCCGCAATCTGACCCCGGACCACGCGCGGAACTAAGCCATTGATGACCAGAAGAAACACGCAAACAAGGCCGCCCGCCGGGCGGGAGGGAATGATGCACGCAGACTATGTGATCATCGGGTCAGGTTCGGCCGGGTCCGCCATGGCGTATCGTTTGGGCGAGGCGGGCAAGCGGGTGATTGTGATTGAGCAGGGCGGTTCGGATGCCGGGCCCTTCATCCAGATGCCTGCGGCGCTGTCCTATCCGATGAACATGCCGATCTATGATTGGGGCCTGTCGACCGAGCCAGAGCCGCATTTGGGCGGGCGGCGGTTGGTGACACCGCGTGGCAAGGTGATTGGCGGGTCTTCCAGCATCAACGGGATGGTCTATGTGCGTGGCCACGCCCGTGATTATGAGACGTGGGAGAGCATGGGCGCGCAGGGTTGGTCCTATGCCGATGTGCTGCCATATTTCCAGCGCATGGAAAACTGGCATGGGGCTGATGATGCGGGGGCGGCGGGCGATCAGGGCTATCGCGGCACGGATGGGCCGCTGCACATCACACGGGGCCCGCGCAAAAACCCCTTGTTTAATGCCTTTGTGCAAGCTGGGCAGCAGGCCGGATATCAGATGACCGGCGATTACAACGGCCAGCGCCAAGAGGGTTTTGGCGCGATGGAGGCGACGATCTGGAAGGGCAAGCGCTGGTCGGCGGCCAGCGCCTATCTGCGCCCGGCGATGGCCAAGGGCAATGTCGAATTGGTGCGTGCCTTTGCCCGCAAGGTGGTTATTGAAAACGGCCGCGCCGTGGGGGTTGAGATTGCGCGGGGCGACAAGATTGAGGTGATCCGCGCGACGGCCGAGGTGATCGTCGCGGCCTCGGCCATCAACTCGCCGAAGCTTTTGATGTTGTCGGGTATTGGCGATGCGGCGCATCTGAAGGATCACGGGATTGACGTCGTGGCCCATCGCCCCGGTGTGGGGGGCAACCTGCAGGACCATCTTGAAGTGTACATGCAGTATCAGGCCGCCCAGCCGATAACGCTTTACAAATACTGGAACATTTGGGGCAAGGCGTTGATCGGGGCGCAGTGGCTTTTGACCAAGAAGGGCCTTGGCGCGTCAAACCAGTTTGAGGCTTGTGGCTTTATCCGGTCGGATAAGGGCGTGGAATATCCCGATATTCAGTATCACTTCCTGCCCATCGCCGTGCGCTATGACGGGCAGGCCGTGGCGGGGGGGCATGGGTTTCAGGTGCATACCGGGCCGATGCGCGCCAAGTCGCGTGGTGCGGTCACCTTGCGGTCGGCTGACCCGATGTCGGTGCCGAAAATCCAGTTCAACTATATGTCGGACCCGCGCGATTGGCAGGATTTCCGCAAGGTCATTCGCCTGACGCGTGAGATCTTCGAACAGCCTGCCATTGCGCCCTATATCAAAGCCACGATCCAACCCGGCCTTGATCTGCAAAGCGATGCCGAGCTGGATGCCTTTGTGCGTGACCATGCCGAAAGCGCCTATCACCCCTGCGGGACCTGCCGGATGGGGGCGGCGGATGATCCGATGGCGGTCGTTGACCCGGAATGCCGGGTGATCGGGGTTGAGGGGTTGCGGGTGGCCGACAGTTCAATCTTCCCACAAGTGACCAATGGCAACCTGAACGGGCCGTCCATCATGACGGGTGAAAAGGCGTCCGATCACATTCTGGGCCGCAGCTTGCCAAGGTCAAACCTTGGGCCGGTGATGTCGCAGAACTGGCAGACCAGCCAGCGCTGAAAACTGTGGCGGATTGATCCGTGTCAAAGCCCTTTTGTCAGGTC